>JAHHGY010000010.1 GCA_019359635.1 Chroococcus sp. CMT-3BRIN-NPC107 | reverse complement strand
ACCTGATTCAATCACTGGCGAAATCAAGGCGAATTCTTTTAGCAAAGTTTGCTTAGAGCGCTATCTCAGGCAACGACATCCTTTTATCTGATTTTAGCCTTAACCGAGAGGTATTGGCGTGTAAAGCCTCGATTGCTGCTAAAAGTTGTTCTTTTGTCCCGTACTTTGTCCGCACCGAACCTTTTTGGTCAAATTCTCCTAAATCAAATAAGTCATAAACGCCGTAGCCTACATCCCATTTTCCGCCCTGTCCTTTGTAGGCTGGAGGTAGCCAAATAGCTGTAATCCCATTGTGGGCTAGTTCTTGAGCTTGACTTGCGAGTTCCTGCCAAAGAGTACCATCTGCTGGATTGTACCAGTGAAAGAACTGCATCATTACTCCATTCATTGGCTTGTACTCCTTTTTTGGTGTTAATCGATCTGGCAATGACGGCGCTGAAACTATTTATTTAGATTAGTTTCTGAACTTTTCCATTCTGAGAGTTGACGATTTACAGCATTGGCAAAATCTGGAGAGACTAATAATACATCGACCTTACCCTGAGATTTTGCTGGCGGATCGGCTAAAGCGTACAAAAAGCTGCGATTAAAGTCTGGTTTACCCAAAATTAATTGATGAGTTTCAGAGTTTTTTAGGGTAATTGCGATCGCGCCTTGAGGCTCTGTTAATCCATATTCGCTTAGTTGCGTAGTGGGAACAGAAAAAGTGCGATCGCTCTTTCCCGTTTCTAGCAAATTTAATAAGTAAGCCACCGATGCGCTACTTGCTGGCGTATCGCTAGGCTCTTTCATCTGCCATTTAGAATCAACTTGCTCAAACTTCAACGTCTGGCTTTGAGTTTTGATCCTAAAAGACTTTACTTCGTCTTCGCTAAAAGCAAAAATTTCCTCACCTTTAGCTATAGCTACTTGTTTTTGGCTTGCGCCTCTAATTTCGTAGAAGTAAACAAAACCGCCTAATCCTAGTGCCAACAATAGCAAAATCAAAGTTGTTTTCGGTAACTTCATGGTGAATAAAGAGTAAAAAAGTATTATCTACGCAGCCACCATAAGATAACTGCACTAACAAAACCAATGAGCGGAATCAAACCTAGGGCTGTCAAGCCTAAAATATTAGCTTGAGCCGCTTGTAAATTAATACGACGATTTTTTGCTTCTTTGGGACGCACCGAAAGCTGTGATGCTGATTCTTGCTTACTTAGCCAGCTAATAGAGTTGACAAATACATCTCCATTTAACTGCTGTGAAAATTGATTGTTGGTAATGAAGTCAGAATTGCCAATTACCACCATACGAGACTCGGAAGGTTGACTGTTACTAGAAGCAGTGGCGGGACGACGGCTCAAAGCCACACCCAAGGTTAACGGGCCTTGGCGATCGCGCGATGGGTCAAATTGCAAATTTTCGTCCTTTAAGTCGCTCTCTGCCCAGCTTTGAGGGCTAGTAAGCAACAATGGAGTTGCCTGCACCCCCTCAACTATCTTTGTTTCGATTGGTCTAGCACCACGATACAAAGATAAACCATTACCAAAATCTTTAGTGATGGGATGTTGCCCATAATTATCTACTAACAAAACTGCGGGCCCTAGCCCTACCGCCGCACCCGCAGGGTTTACAGCCAAACGGTTATCTAAAGTTACTCCCCAATTTTTCAGCAAACTATCAATTCCTAAATTAATCGTAGGATCGATGGCAAGTAACAAACTACCACCTTGATTGAGGTAACTATTCAAAGCCGTTGCCTCCGATGGCAATAAACTCCGTCTAGCACCTGCTAATACAACTACAGTGGCATCAGTGGGAATAGTTGTTTGGGCTAAGTTGAGCGCCTCGGTTGTGTAGTTTCTCTCGGTTAAAACGCTCAAAGCTTGGGATAGACTATTTTGTTCGCCCGTTAAAGGTGGTTCGCCATGACCTTGAACAAAATAAACTTTGGCGCTAAAGTTACTGGTTATTTGTTGCAAAGCATTTGTTAATTGAGTTTCTGTCAAACGCTGCTCGTTTGAGCTTTGCAACAATCGCCGCTCGTCTCCTGCTTCTAAATGGATTTCACCGGGGCTTTGGACGTTAAACTTGTTTGCAAGTCCTAGTCGAATTTGCGGATCTACATATTCGTAGCTAAAGTTTTTCCCTTGCTGGCGATAGTTTTCTAATAATGCTCGATCTTCAGGCTTCGAGTCGCGCTCAAATACCCAGACTTTGACGGGTTTCGTTAAATTTTTGACCAATTGGCGCGATTGAGGAGCAAGGGTATAAAGACCAGTTTCGGTCAAATCTACTCGCGTGGGATAACGCACAGCAAGGAAATTGACTAGCCCTAAAATTACTAATACCGATAGCGTTGCAATTAAAGCATTTGTTCCCGATTGGGTAGAACGCGAAATTCGCTGGGAAGAATTAGCTCTTTCACCACTTACACCTTTACTTCGCGGAGATAGAAATATTAGCCACAACGTACTAAAAATAATTGCTGCTATTAATAATCCCGATGGAATTGCGCCCCAACTACTAGATACAAGCCCTGCCGTTATGCCCATCAGCGCCAGAAATGGAGCTACCCAAACTAGATATTGACGATATTTTTTCATAGTTTTACGACCTCTGAAAGCGTAAAGCATCAATCGATTGAGCCGTTAAAAATATACCCAAAATAATGTAACTTGCAAATAAAACTAAACTGCTAGTATCAAAAATACCTTGGACTAAATTAGTGTAATGTTTGAGCAAAGAAAGATGACCTAAAGCTGCTCCTAATGGGCCGCCGATACTTTGGGAAATAGCTTCGATAATCCACAAAAACATAATTAGGCCAAAAGTCATAATTGCTGCCAAAATTGTGCTGTCTGTTAAGGAAGAAATAAACATTCCCAGTGACAAGATCGCCGCCGCTAATAAAATTAGTGCCAAATGTCCTAATAAAGGTATGGCTGGCGGAACTGGCGGATTAGCTGCACTAAAGGCGATCGCTTCGTAAGCCAATAACGGCAGGATCAGCACCGTAAAAAACGTTACTACTCCCAGCAATTTGCCCACCGCCACCGCCCAATTAGTTATGGGAGACGTGGCAAGCAGTTCTAAAGTACCGCGCTTGCGTTCTTCGGCATACAAACCCATTGATAGTATGGGCAGAATAAATAAAGCCAGCGAACTCATCACGCTTAAAAACGATCGCAAAAACTCGTAAGCAATATCTATAGGTGGCAAAGGTTGCCCAGTTTGCTGACTTTGCAATTCGGCGGCGGTGACTTGCGCAATGATGCCTTGATTTCCAAGTAAAATTGCTACAAAAAAGTATCCCGATAGCAGCCAAAAAATAGCAGCGATTCCATAAGCTAAGGGCGATGTAAAGTAACTTTGCAATTCTCGGCGATAAATAGCAATAATATTGCTAAAAATAATCCCCATTTAAGTCTCCTCAGTTTCAGTAATTGATTTATCTTCGGGGATGGATGTTTGTTCTAGATTGTTTTCAGAAATCGGCACGCTAGGCGCTAATTTCTCTTCTGTCGTAACTAAAAACACATCTTCTAAAGTGGCACGAGTGCGGCGCATTTCGTACACGCCGATGCCCATATTTACCAAAACTTGAACAATATCGCGCCCTGGTTCGGTTCCCGGTTCTGACGATACTTTTATTACTGAGCGAGCGTTAGCTCCAGGGGAGGCAACTTCTACTCCCCGCACGCTCAGTAATAATTTTAGTTGCTCGATGGCTTCCGTCGCTTCGCCCTCAATTTCTATTTCATAGCCCACACCGCCAGCTAAACTAGCTTCTAAACTATCGGGAGTATTGGTAACAATTACTTTGCCGCGATTGATAATTGTCACCCGATCACAAGTCATGCTGACTTCAGGCAGTATGTGAGTAGAAAGAATAATGGTATGACTACCAGCAAGGCTTTTAATTAAGTTTCGCACGTCAATAATTTGGCGAGGATCTAGCCCAACGGTAGGTTCATCTAAAATAATTACTGGTGGATCGTGAACTATTGCTTGAGCAATTCCTACTCGTTGCCGAAATCCTTTCGATAGCTTGCGAATTAATACTTTGCGTTTTTCTTGAAGATTGCAGCGCTCTATTGCCCTTTTTACCGCCGCAGCGCGATCGCCTGCACTTACTCCTTTCACGCTAGAAACAAAGTACAAAAACCCTTCTACGGTCATTTCTGGGTACAAGGGCGGCGTTTCTGGTAAGTAGCCAATGCGCTGTCTGACTAATAGTGACTTTTCATGTACGTCATAGCCAGCAATGCGCGCGGTTCCAGTAGTAGCTGGCAAATAACCTGCTAATATCCGCATCGTTGTGGTTTTTCCGGCTCCATTGGGACCGAGAAAGCCCATGATTTCCCCTGGCTCGACATTAAAGCTAATGTCTTGAATGCCTGGGGTAGAGCCGTAGTTTTTACTGAGATGTTCGACTTCAATCACAATTTTAGGTCAAACTCCTAAAGAAATATTTATCCTGCTCTTGAGTATATAGTTAACGCTATTCAGAAATTAAGGTATTAGTTGTACCTAATATAGGCAATTTAACGATAGGCTATAGGCGAAACATATTCCCTTGATGACGTTAGTGCGATGTTGACAGAAACTTTGGAAACGCCTACCGACTTAGCAGGAAAATTACTAACTCACTACAGTTTTGATTTGGGTGGCTGTAGTGCAGAGGTGTTGATAGAGGAGTGGTTAAAAACTTATCTCGATCGCTGGATATATTTAGCCGTAGTTGAAGCGCTGTATCGAGGGCGTTATAAAGCACTTTCTGTCGAGCAAATCTTAGCAATTTGGCAGCGCAAAGGACAAGCTTACTTTCGTTTTAACCACGAATTTGAGCGTTTAGTTTGCGATAATTTTTCTAAAGTGTGGCAAAAATTAGAGCGCCCGACGGTAAAAGAAGATTCGCCCGCACAAAAATTAGATATTACTAAAATTAAGCTATTAAGCCAAAATAATGGTCAATCGCCACCGATAGCGAACCAACCCATCGAGCAGTTTAGCCCGTACCAAGGCGATACTAACGAGTTCTACGGCAAATTAAAAGCGATCGCTAAAAATAGCCCCTAAATAGCTCAGATAATTGCTATATCGACAGTAGTTAAAAGGATCTTGACGAGTGCGTACATCTTGGATTTGATGAAATAGCTAAATAGTCGTAAGAAAGGACGCACTCTTAAGTACGCCCTAAAAAATTGATAATTAATTTGCAGGTGGTGGTGTGACTGTTTCGCTTGTCGTTGGAGAGGTTTGTTTTAGTCCAGCTGTACGAATTTCAGAAGTGAAAGAAGCCATACTAAAGCCACCGTAACGCTTCAATACGCTAACTCGCATTCTTAAATTGGGACTTGCAAACCATAATCTTTCTTCAGACGACATAGTTTCGTACTCAGTCAACAGTGTCAGGGCATTATCGCTACCCATAACATAACTACCTGCTACGGGCGCTTTTTCGGCATAACCCATTTCTCGCAGTAGTTTACCCCGGCTAGGATCGTCAGTATCGGGGACGGTGACTAATACTGTCGAACCTGTATGTTTTTCTTCGTCCCATTCCATCGTCCCATTCCAATTAACTCTAGCGCCGCAGGTAGCCAAGGCAGGATCGACCTCGTATTGCTGACAAAGTTTAATGACTTCTGGATCGTCCTTAGCAAGCATTTCGATTGTGATATCTGATTTACCGTCTTCAGCTTGCTTAAAAGCTAAATGGTGGCTAGTACGGTGAGAAAACCATTTACCCGCACTTAGTTCAAAAAACTCTTGAATATCCATAAGTCAAAATCGCAAATATCAATATCACTTTTATTGCTCATCTTTTAAGGTAACTTAAGGGAGACTTTTTCATCCAACTATGTAGCTATTTAAGCACCAAGGCGAGTCAGGGAAATTGTTGCAGCCTGTGCAACGTGGGAATGACTATCTTTTTCTAAGTATTTCAAAGCCGAAATACTTTTATCGCTAGGAAGATTGCCTAATGCTTCGGCTAAACGTTGGCGAGTCAGCCAATCGGTGGAAGGTACAAACCGCAAAATATGGTCGATCGCATTTATATCTCTAATTTCACCTAAAGCGGCGATCGCAGCTTGTTGTAAAACTACTTCTTCGCTATCTAAAGCCCGTACTAGCAAATCATGAGCGCGAACATCTTTAAGATTGCCTAAAGACACCGCCGCACTAAACCTTACTAACCATTCGGTATCTTCATGAAAAGCTCTAACTAAAGGCTCAAAAGCTCTGATATCTCCCAAATAGCCCAAAGCACCCGCCGCATCTGCTCTAATGCCATAATCGGGATCGGTTTCGAGCAATTTTACTAAAATTGGGTAACATTCGTCAGTTTGTTTGACTCCTAGAGCAAATACCGCCATAGAGCGAATTTGCAATATTTCGTCATTCAATACTTTTTTTATTAATGGTACAGCATCCGCCGAGGGAAAGCGGCGCAAAGAAGCTAGAGCAATCATGCGATCGCGTGAATCTTGGCTTTCTAGTTGCGCGGAAATATCTTGCAGGCTCAGTTCAGCCATGTAGTTATAATTACCTTTTTTAGTTGTTATTAATCTAGAGTTACCATTTTTTAGCTAACCAACGCATAGACCAAGGGAAGGGTTTTTAGGTAAAAATCTGGCTGCTAGGTGGAACTTGTCGCCAATAATGCCGTTTTGGGGTTTTGGCAGTGATATCTCTGTTTTTGGATTTAGGAATAAATGCGATCGCACTTTGCAACCTTGGCTCGCTAGATACCGATAACTGAAAGAATTTGATAGAGTAAATGAATAAATAAAAAACTTGGAGAATGTTATGTACGAAGTTTCCCAAGAGAAAGATATATTTTTGGTTCGTATCCTACCAATAATTGACACTTTGTTTGCAAACAATAGTTTTTTTCAAGAAAGACTAGACAAAAACGATATGAATCAACATGTAACTAATTTATTTAAAAAGTTCTCCGTAGAGGAGTTTATAGATATTGATAATAAAGATTTAATAGATAGAATAGATGGGATGTTAGTAATAAATGCGACTGCTGGAATATTAAACGATCTAACGCCAGAAAAAATAGAAGCTTTTGATGCGGCGGTTGAAGGTAGATGACAGAATAAATGAGTTATCTTTTAGATACAAATATAGTTACGGCACACTTAAAAAACAATCAAAGGACAAAGGAAAAACTAGAAGAAATAGAAAATCAAGGTCAGAAAATATTTATAAGTTGCATAAGTTATTACGAGATTAAAAGAGGGTTATTAGCTATAAGTGCTAAAAGCAAGTTATCGGCATTTAATGAGTTTTGTAGAAAATATAACGTTGTACTGTTAGACGATTTACAAATTATTGAAAAAGCCTCAGAAGTTCATGCAGATTTAAAACGTAAGGGTACACCTATTCAAGATGCGGATGTATTAATAGCAGCTACCGCAATAACTAAAGGCTTGATTCTGGTTTCTAATGATTCTGATATGCTTAGAGTTTTAGGTGTGACGGTTGAAGATTAGTTAAACTTGGAATAAATGCGATCGCACTATAATCTTATATCGTAATTTACCTCTGGGCTAAAATTTGCTGAAAAAGGCTGTTTTAATATCTGAATATTTTTATAGTTTTGAGCTACAGATACTAAAAGTAATGCAAGATAAACGCCTATATTATCGATAAAGTTTCAATCAATAGCTGATTTTGCTCGTCATTTCCTACCGTAATCCGCAATTTGTCGTTTAGTCTTGGCTGATTGAAATAGCGAACCAAGATATTGCGCTCTTTTAATAACAGATAAATATTTTCGGCGGAACTTGTCGGAGTTACTAGCACAAAATTACCGTGAGACTCTCTGACTGTAAAGCCTAACTTTCTTAAATCTATTGTTAACTTTGCTCTCGATACTTTTACCTTCTCTGCACAAAGGTTTTTATAATTTTGGTCGCGGATTGCCGCCGTACCTACTAACTGCGCGATCGCATCTACGTTATAACTATCTTTAACCTTAAATAATCCAGCTAGTAGTTTAGGGTTAGCAATCCCAAAGCCTAAACGTAACCCTGCTAAAGAATAGCCTTTCGATAAAGTCCTTAGTACGATCGCATTCTCAAATTCTCGCACCAACGCCAACGCAGAATACTCAGCAAAATCAACATAAGCCTCATCAATTAACAATACTCCCGATAGCTGACTTGCAAGTCGGCGCAAATCTTCTAGCGGTACGCAATGACCAGAAGGACTATTAGGAGAAGCTATAAAGGTAATTGCACCCTTGGCTGCAACTAATTCATCGACGGGTAACTTAAAATCTTCCGGGTAAGGAATTTCTACAACCTCCGCAGGCTGCATAGCTGCTAGAGTGCGATATAAAACGTAAGTAGGAGTTGGATAGACACAAGGGCGACTTCCTCCTTCAGCACACGCCCGTACTAGCAAATTGAGCATATCATCGCTACCATTACCCACAATTACCCAATTTGACGGTATTTTTAAAGCGTCGCTTACAGCACTGCAAAATTCTCGCGCGTAGGGATCGGGATAACGCCTAAGCCACTCTTTATCTAAATTGCGTAAAACTTCAACAGCTTGAGGAGAAGGTGGATAAGGATTTTCATTAGTGTTGAGTTTAATAATTGGTGTTCCTGGTTTTGGTTGTTCGCCGGGAGTATAGCCTGTCATTTTTGCGATCGCAGGACGAAAAAACATAATTAAATAAATTTATTGGGCAAAAGGTCTATTTATTATCGCTCTTGAGGCAAAATAAAATAAAGGTCATTTCAATAAAAATTGATGCAACAAACTTCTTCAACAATTATTTCAGGATTTCATGCCCTTAGCGATCCATTGCGGATAGCTATTTTAGAGGTGCTTAAACAGAAAGAACTTTGTGTATGCGAACTAATCGATGCTTTGGGTGTAAATGGCTCTAAACTTTCATTTCACCTCAAAACCTTAAAGGATGCTGGTTTGGTTTGCTCTCGCCAAGAAGGACGCTGGATATATTACCGTCTCGATTTGGTTCAATTTATTGTTTTAGAACAATATTTATCTGAGTTCCGCCGCTTTAGTCAACTACTACCTGCCCGTTGTTGTCCTTGACAAATCAAAAAAAGTTGCAATAATAATCTTGTATCAATTTTTTTTGAAATGAGTTCCGCCCAGGCTTAAGCACGGTCTAAAACTTCCTTTTCAGTTAACTTTCTCTAAATCTCTGACGAGTTGCTGGCGGGAAGCGTTAGCCGAAGGAATAGGCACATTTATCTTAGTATTTGCAGGTACGGGCGCTGTAATGACAAACTCCATCAGTAACGGTGCAGTGACTCATTTAGGCATTAGCTTTGTATTTGGGGCAGTAGTTGCAGCTTTAATTTACGGGATGGGACATCTAAGCGGCGCACACTTTAACCCCTCGGTAACTCTAGCATTTTGGACAATTGGGGTATTTCCCACAGTGCGAGTGCTGCCTTATATATTGGCGCAATGTGTAGGTGCGATCGCCGCTTCAACTTTATTACTCCTCAGTCTAGGAAATGTCGCCCAATTAGGCGCAACTTTGCCGCTAAATGATAACTGGTTGCAGGCTGTGATTTTGGAAACAGTTTTAACCTTTATTTTGATGTTTGTGATTTTAGGTTCGGGACTCGACCGCCGCGCCCACACTGGGTTTGCAGGCTTGGCTATTGGCTTAACTGTGGGGCTAGAAGCTGCTTGTATGGGAGCGATTACAGGCGCAAGTATGAACCCCGTGCGGAGTCTTGCACCCGCTTTAGTAGGGGGAAATATGCAGCATCAATGGGTTTATTGGTTTGCACCAATAATGGGCGCACAAAAAGAAGCCACAAATAAATCCTTAGAACTAACCACTGCTAAATTATGAAAAAAATCATGTTTGTCTGCAAAAAAAATTCTCGCCGTTCCCAAATGGCAGAAGGATTTGCTCGTACTTTGGGAAAAGGAAAAGTAGCCGTTGCAAGTTCTGGCTTAGAAGCAAGCCATGCCGATCCCAAAACTGTAGAAATTATGTCCGAAGTTGGGATTGATATTAGCAATCAGACATCTAAGCCATTAAGCGATTTTAAAGCCGAAGACTACAACGCGGTAATTTCTCTTTGTGGTTGTGGCGTAAATTTGCCCCAAGAATGGGTACTTAGAGAAGTATTTGCTGATTGGCAACTTGACGATCCTGAAGGACAACCTATAGAGACATTTCGCCGGGTACGCGATGAAGTTAAAGAACGAGTGGAGAAGTTAGTAGCAAAGCTTAGTTAAACAAATACACTTAAAAGTTTGAGTTTATAATTAATCATCTTCTAAGTCCTCGTCCAAGATGGCGGCGATATCTCGTGCGCCATGAATCACCCGTATAATTTCAACCTTTGAATCCTTTAAGCGGTAGAAGACAAGATAATTTTTGAATCCTTTGATAGCTTACTGTCGGACATTAGCCAGCTTGGGATGAGCGAATTGGCAAATTTTCCCTATCTCTGGCATCTTCGCTAAATGCTTAAATGTTTCTTCTGCGGCGGTAAGAAAGCGATCGCTCACATCAAATTTGTATGTTGCAAGTTCTATCAAATCGCGGATAACTTGTGGTTTTTTGTTAACCTCACTCATCACTACTAAATCGATCCAGTGCGTTTGGCAACTGCCGAGCGCACAGCTTGACTAATATCACGCCAATCTTTGTCAGTCATTGGGGTAGCAGTGCCAGATTCCAACCCTTCTAATAATAATGCTTCTAGACGTTCCTTAGCTTGGCGTTTTTGGTCAGCACGTACTAATTGCCGAAAATACTCGCTGGCGGTACTGTAACCACCACTAGCTACTTGATTCTCTACATAAGTCCGCATTGAATCCGGTAGTGAAATATTCATACTTTTCATACTTACTTGCCCAGTTTCCTGTTTTTAGTATGGCAATTATTGTCATTTTTTGCCAAAGATTTAATTATGGCGATCGCACTTACCCAATTACCGCAGTAAAAAACACAAACTCAGGCTGCAACTCTGGGCTATCCTAAATAGATTAGAAATACGCCACAAGTAAAGTAGATATGAAGCTGGCCGCAAGAGTAGGTGAGGTAACGCCATCAATAACTTTAGAAATCGCCGCCAAAGCCAAGGCGATGAAAGCAGAAGGAATTGAGGTTTATAGTTTTAGCGCTGGAGAACCAGATTTTGACACTCCAGAACATATTAAAGCCGCAGCTAAACAAGCTTTAGATGAAGGCAAAACTAAGTACGGTGCGGCGGCGGGAGAACCAGCACTTAGAAATGCGATCGCTCAAAAGCTGAAAACAGACAATAATATCGACTATCAAGCGGAAAATATCATTGTCACCAATGGCGGTAAACACAGCTTGTTTAACCTGATGTTGGCACTGATAGAACCGGGAGATGAGGTAATTATCCCTGCGCCTTACTGGTTGAGTTATCCTGAAATGGTCAAACTAGCCGCCGGAATACCGATTATTGTCAATACGACGGATACTGGCTATAAAATTACTCCAGAACACTTAGATTTAGTAATTACACCCAAAACTAAGTTACTCGTCTTGAATTCTCCTTCTAATCCCACAGGGGTTGTGTATACACCATCCGAAATTGAAGCGATCGCGGAAGTTGTAGTCAGACGAAACATCTTAGTTGTTTCTGATGAAATTTACGAGAAAATTATCTACGATGGGTCGCAACATATTAGTATTGCTTCCTTTGGCAAAGAAATATGCGATCGCACTTTAATTAGTAGTGGATTTGCTAAAGCCTATTCTATGACTGGTTGGCGGGTTGGCTACTTGGCAGGATCGACCCAAATAATTAAAGCTGTAAGTACAATTCAAGGACATAGTACTTCTAATGTATGCACCTTTGCTCAGTATGGGGCAATTGCAGCGCTGGAAAGTTCTCAAGATTGCGTCGAACAAATGCGTCAAGCTTTTATAGAACGTCGTAGGGTAATGCTGCACCGTCTTAACGATATTCCCGAACTTACCTGTGCTAAACCCGATGGCGCTTTTTACGTTTTCGTCAATATCAGCAAAACTGGCTTAACTTCTTTAGAATTTTGCAAGCAACTATTAGCTACTCAACAAGTAGCGGCAATTCCTGGTGTAGCTTTTGGTGCAGACGACCACATCCGCCTATCTTATTCTACTGACCTGACCTCTATTGAGAAAGGCATGGATAGATTACATAAGTTTGTTAACAGTTTGCCTTAGCTTATGCTTAAACCTACTGGCGGTACGATTGCGGCCGGCAATCAAAAAACTGCTGCTGCTGGAATCGAAATGTTGCAACTAGGAGGCAATGCTTTTGATGCGGCGACGGCAGCAGTTTTAGCATCTTTTGTAACTGAATCTACCCTAACATCGGCGGCGGGTGGGGGCTTTTTATTAGCTCATACTCAAGATAACGAAAATATTTTATTTGACTTTTTCTCTCAAACTCCCCGTTCTAAAAAACTATACGCTAATCTCAACTTCTATCCTGTTGACATCAACTTTGGCAATGAGATTCAAGAGTTTCATATTGGTTTAGGTTCAATGGCTGTACCGGGAAATATTGGCGGTATCTTTCACGTACATAAAAAGCTAGGTAGATTACCTTTTAAGGTTGTAGCTGAACCTGCTATTTACTATGGACAAAATGGCGTAAAATTAGATGATTTTCAACATTATTCTGCAAGTATTCTCGAACCGATTATTTTTGCTTCTTCAGAAATGAAGAATGTCTACGCGCCAAATGGACAAACGCTTAAAACTGGCGAAACTTTTTTTATGAAAGATTTTGCTAATACTTTAGCTTACTTAGTAGAGGCAGGAATCGAAGAATTTTATCAAGGTGCAATTGCCCAACAGTTAGTCAAAGATTGTCAAGAACAAGGTGGCTATTTAACTTTAGAAGATTTAAAAAACTATCAAGTTATAGAACGAATACCATTACAAATAAACTACAGAAACAATCTACTTTTAACTAATCCTTATCCTAGTTCTGGCGGTACATTAATTGCTTTTGCTTTAGAATTACTAGCAAAAATTGACTTAAGTAATATTGAGTTTGGTTCGCCCAATCATTTGCAAATATTAGCAGAAGTAATGCGACTAACAAATACAGCTAGAAAAGATAAATTCGATAATATTGAAAGCTTTTTGTCTAGCGAACATATTAACCAATACGAACAGCAATTAACTAATGTAAATAAATGGGGAAGCACTACTCATATTAGTGTTATCGATGCTGAAGGTAATGCTGCAAGTACAACCACTTCTCACGGTGAAGGTTGCGGTTATGTAATTCCTAGTACAGGCATAATGATGAATAATATGCTAGGAGAGGAAGATTTGAATCCTTACGGGTTTCATCAATGGCAAGAAAATGTGAGAATATCTTCGATGATGTCTCCTACTATTGTACTTAAAAATAATCAGCCAGAAATTGCTTTAGGTTCAGGCGGTTCTAACCGAATTAGAACGGCAATTTTACAAGTAATATCAAATATAATTGATTTTAAAATGCCCGTAGAGATGGCTGTAAATAGTCCTAGAATTCACTGGGAAAATAATATATTAAGTATAGAACCAGGCTTTAGTCAAGAATTGGTAACTACTCAAAACGATCGCCTAATTTTGTGGGATAAGCAAAATATGTTTTTTGGTGGAGTCCATACAACGATGGAGCTTGAAGGCATTATTACAGGTTCTGGCGATCGCCGTCGTAATGGGGCGATCGCATCTATATAAATATTTACTTTAATTGCTCGTAAGCAGCCAAAATAATTCGTTCGGTTTCTGCCCAATTGATACATTTATCTGTTATGGAAACACCATATTTTAGCTGGTGTAAATCGCTAGGCATAGATTGACTTCCTTCGTACAAATTGGATTCTAACATCATCCCAACTATAGAAGTGTTACCTTCTAAAACTTGCTGAATGACGTTTTCAAAAACTCCACCTTGTAACTTGTAGTCTTTATTTGAATTGCCATGACTGCAATCAATTACAATTCTTGGCGGTAAGTTTGCTTGCTTTAATTTGTCTTCAGCTTCTTTTACACTTTCGGCTTCAAAATTTGGCTTACTGCCACCACCGCGTAAGATAACATGACCGTAGGCATTACCTTTAGTTTTAAAACTACTTACCTGCCCTTTGTGATTGATTCCAAGAAAATTGTGCGGGCTTTTGGCAGCTTCTAAAGCATTTAAAGCCACTTTAATACTGCCATCTGTACCATTTTTAAAACCTACAGGCATAGATAACCCGCTTGCCATTTCTCGATGAGTTTGCGACTCAGTGGTACGCGCTCCAATAGCTGACCAAGAAATTAATTCGCCAATGTACTGAGGTATAATTGGATCGAGAGCTTCTGTAGCCGTTGGCAAACCCAATTCTGCAAGTTTTATTAGCAGTCTACGCGCTGTCAATAACCCTTTTTCGATTTGAAAAGAATCATCCAAGTCAGGATCGTTAATTAATCCTTTCCAGCCTACGGTTGTACGAGGTTTTTCAAAATAAACTCTCATAATTAGCAAGAGCTTATCTTCGACTTTTTCGGCTAGAAGTTTGAGTTTCTGGGCATATTCTTCCGCCGCTTTGGTATCGTGTATAGAGCAAGGGCCTACTACTATAAATTTTCTGCTATCTTGAAATTCTAAAATTTTCTCAATTTCTTGCCTGAAACTTAAAATACTTTTTTCTATTTCGTCATTTATAGGCAAGATTTTTCTAATTTGTTCGGGAGTGATCAATGTGTGAGAATTTTCAATGTGAGTATTAGATAAATAATTGTGCATCGTAACTAATTCCTTGCTTATTTAGGGTGCGATCGCATTACTATTATTTTAGAGATTAGAAAAATAATAAAATTTTAACTACATGAAAAAAATATGGGGTTTTGATGAAATATTTTCGGATATTTTATTTTAGCGCCGTCAACCTGTAAAGTGGCACTAACGGCTAATTTCAAAGCCCTGTATACCTTCTGGCGTTTCTTGTTTGCTGGCGATATCTTCAACTACCGCCATCTTGTTTCCTTGGCGACACCAGTCAACCATCTGTTTGGTATCGCTAATATTACCTTCAAAAACGGCTTCTACTCTACCATCAGATAAATTTCGCACCCATCCATTGAGGCTGAGTTTTTGGGCTGCTTGCAGAACTGACATTCGATAACCAACTCCTTGCACTTTTCCCGATACCAAAACATGATATCGAATTAGCTGGTCTTTCTGGGGTGAGTTTGACATGAATTTAGGTAGATAACTGCACTTTCGGTCATGGGATCGCATTTTTAGCTGCAATCGGCTAAAACTCTATAAGTAAGTACTTTTCCTAATTTAACAGTTTTGTAGCCTCCTGGTCATTTTTGGTTAAATTTGTCGAGAAACTCTAAATAGCGGGTTTGCTATGTAGATTGAGCTTTAAAATATATTTAAAAAAATTAATTATTTTGCCATCTCCGTTGGGTTATAAGGATTTGGTAGTACAAGCTAGCTTTGAAAAAAATTTGTCTATGCCGCCACTAAATACCGATACTATTTGGGCTATTTTAAAGGATGAAATTGATGACGATACTGTAAATCAGCTAGTTTGGCATTACTTAGGGTACACTTACGATGGGCAAACAGAAACTTGGAATAATGCTAACGTTATTTCTGATTGGCGTGATGAATATCCAGAACCGCCAAGCTTTTTAGAAAGTCGCCCAGCTACAGTAAAGCTAACTCGTTCTATTCCTGCGGAAAACAAACAGCTATTAAAAGAAGAACTAGGCTTTAAAGGTTACAAAGTAGGAGAATTTACTCCCAGACATACCCGCCGCGCTACAGCAGCTAATTGGTTGTTGAGTTATTTAAAGATTAATAGTTTATAAACTATTAATACATTCTGGAGTATTATTTTTAGGGTTATTAACTTTCGTGCTTACTGTGTAGCTTGTCATTAAATCAGCTTGATAAGGTTGCAAAAGTGGCTGTAATTTTTCTGGGTTTTCTACTTGCGGATCTAACCAAAGCTCGTAGTTTTTCGCTTCGAGAATTACTGGCATTCGCTCGTGAATAGGACGCAGTAAATCGTTAGCTGCGGTAGTCAAAATAGTACAAGAATTAATTATTTGTTCGTCGGGGGATTTCCAATACTCCCACAAACCTGCAAAGGCAAATATTTGACTGCTTTTTAGTCGAAAATAGTAAGGTTGTTTTTTCCCTTCTAAACGCTGCCACTCATAAAACCCATCAGCAATTATCAAACATCGCCGCCGCTTAAAAGCAGCCTTGAAAGATGGCTTTTCGCTTACAGTTTCTGCCCTGGCGTTAATCAATTTGGCTCCCATAGCTGTATCTTTTGCCCAAGCAGGAATCAAGCCCCAACGAAACATTTGTAATTGTCTTTCGCCTAGTTCGGAAGGATACAATACGGCGGGTATTAGCTGAGTCGGAGCAATATTATAGCAAGGTTCTAGGGGTAGAACTTGGGAGAGATTAAACGCCGATGCGATCGCATCTGTTGGTTGACTTAAAGTAAATCTTCC
The DNA here is from genome assembly GCA_019359635.1 of Chroococcus sp. CMT-3BRIN-NPC107. GTDB lineage: Bacteria > Cyanobacteriota > Cyanobacteriia > Cyanobacteriales > Chroococcidiopsidaceae > Aliterella. Next base: position 55,246 of record JAHHGY010000010.1, on the reverse strand, counting down.
GCACATAAATTATCTTAATGGTGTTGCAATCAACTTAAATATTAGCTTTCATAGGCACTTAATTTCTTACCCTATTTGATGTATACTGCGTGCTTTGTAATAGTTTAGATCATTTAGGTAGATAATTTAAACGCGATCGCATTTAGTAATTTAATTTAACTAAAATTCTATGATCAAACTGTATAATTTTTTACCTCCTGGTAACTGCTATAAAGTCCGTCTATTGTTGACTCAGTTGGATATCCCCTTTGAAAAAATAGAAGTAAATATTCTTAAGGGTGAAAGTAGAACCCTAGAATTTTTAGCTAAAAATCCTAATGGTAGAGTACCAGTTTTAAAAACCCAATCTGGACAATATTTAGCTGAGTCAAATGCTATTATTTTTTACTTCAGTGAGGGAACCCAATTTTTACCATCGGATAGTTTTTTACGCGCTCAAGTATTGCAATGGTTATTTTTTGAGCAATACAGCCACGAACCTTTTATTGCTACTTCGAGATTTTGGATTACTTATTTAGGCAAAGCTGAAGAATACACTGAAGCACTAGAACAAAAACGCGCTCCTGGTTATGCGGCGCTTGCAGTAATGGAAAAGCATTTACAGCAACATAGTTTCTTTGTCGGCGAACAGTATAGTATTGCAGATATTTGTTTATTTGCTTACACTCACGTTGCTCATGAAGGCAACTTTGATTTAACAGGATTTCCTGCTATTCAAGCATGGATTAAAAGAGTTGAAGCGCAACCTCTACAGATCAGCATCGATCGGTAATAGAATTAATTTTATTATTCTGTATTAATTACTACTAGCTTTTGCCTTGATGACAAGCCTAACTTAATCGTAATTTTAGATTTTGGGATGTTAAATTTTTTAGCTAGTAATTTAACCAATTCTTCGTTTGCCTTGCCATCTACTGGAGGCGATTTTAAACTTATAGTTAGACTACCGTCGGTTTCTTCAGTAATCTTTTGCTGTGAAGAATTGGGTTTAACTTTGATACTTTTTTGCATTACTTTTATCTAATTGCCACAACCACAACCAACCGAAAATACAACCGATCGCATAATAAAGAAAATCCCACCACGAGAAGGTAGTACCCAGTAGCAACCTACCGATACGAGTAGAACGCATTTGTTCTAACAAGGGTGGATGCCATAATTGTAAAATTTCAAGTAGACAAGTAATAATAAAAACCCCCAAAGGAATTTGATTAACAGCACTGCGACCTTTTACAAACCAATAAGCAAATAAACACCAGAAAATCTCATAAAATACGGCTGCGCCACTATTATTAAACCACTGCCGCCCCAACCCATGATAAAACTTGAAAAAAAAGCCCATCCCGATAACGATGAGCAGTGAAATAATAATTTTTATCTGTTTGTTTTGAGTAGATGTCATACAAAAAGCAATTAATTCTTAACTTGCCTTGCATAACATATCTTCAATAAGTTTTAGGGTTCTGTGCGACTACCAGCACCAACCACGCCGATTTTATGGCGATAAGATAGTTCGGCACCAAACCAGCCAGAAACACTGGTTAAAGTTCCCACAATTGTTGAGATAACTAATCCCCAAGGCAATACACCACCAACTGGATTACCCCAGCGCAAGGATAAATTAACAGCAGTCAAAACTAACAAAGTAACATTGATAATCATGTGCGCCCAGCCTGCCGTACGTTTGCGGACTCGTTCAATTTGCAAAAAGTCGCTCATGCCAATAATTGCCGCAACTATTCCACCGCCTAAACCTGCAACAATTAGCCAAAAAGATGCCCGCGCCCAAAATTCATCTCGTACTAGCCAGTAAACCGCATCAGTTACCAAAGCTCCCGCTAAAAAGGCGATGGGAAAAATTACACTCAAGGGGTGCAAAGGATGACCTGCGATCGCAACGGTACTTGGTACACCTGTATCGCGGTATTCGCGATCGTCGCTTTCGATAATTGGTGGAATATTAGGAAATGGTGAGCTACTTGTTTGTTGTGTTTCCATGAGTTCTCCTAGAGGTTGTATGCTTGCAGCTAAACTTTAAGCGGTGGGAATTTTCTCAACATGGGCTTCGGCTTGGATTGTCAATTTTCCCGTATCCACTTGCAAGTTTTTGATTCGCAGTGTCATTCCTTCCAAATCGAAGTTGCTGAGGTTTAAAATTGCACTGGTTTGGTCTATCAATGCCTTTGTTAATTCTGGCGATAGTTCCTCGCCTTCTCCATACTCTACATTTTCTAGCGCAACGGTTTGTCCGTCAGCACTAACCACTGGTACAGCAGAAAACGCTACTTGCTGTGTTTGATTGTCAGGTAATGATATTACAGCGTTTAGGGCGACTTGGCGATCGCCAGGAAGACGGAAATCGACTTGCTGGGCGCTAATTGTAGTTGGTTGTCCGTTGACATTTACTTGCAAGTTTTGCAACTGGTTACGCACGTAGTCAGAACTAAAAGCACGATTGATATCTGACTCTGTAAGTACAGCGCGGACACTAGCATCGGTAGGCTTAGTTAGTTCAATTTTGCCAAAAGCAATACTAAGAGGGTTAATCGCTACACCTGTCATGTGCATATCTAATTGGCTTACACGCAAGTCTTTTTGCATTACTAGCCCATCACCAGCAATTTTTACATCATCTACTTGCCCTTGAACCAGCTTTAACGGATCGGTTTTTATATCTACATCTAAGTTTTCTACTTCATCTAGCTGGCTAGATATACCAATTTCTACGGCCTTATCTAATGCTTGCTCTCCTAGTCCGGGCTTATCTTGCATTGCTTGTTGCTATTTGTTTTTATAGGGTGATTGAGTAAATTTAGCGATTTGCCCAGCCGCCCGGTATCTGTCTTGTGGTGGAGGAAGCTATTTTTTAATTGTTTAGTATTAGTAGAATAGGGTAATCTAACAAAAAAAATAGTGACGCTAGATAGAGTTTTATTGTTTGCTCTAAATTTTAAATAATGTAAGTTTATTTCTACTTATATAGCTGGCGATCCGTCAAAAGAAAGATGGAATGTTTAGGGTGCTTATGACAACCTAAAAAGTGTAGACGATCCAAAAAGAAAAAGAGGATATTTTAAAATGGCAGTTACTTTAGATAATGCCAAACGTACAGCGCTAGGTAGCAAATTAGCAGATATCAAAGCTATCCAAAACTTGCTAATTGCTAACGAGCAAAAATTTCTAAGCGAAATCAAAGATCAAGATATTCGCGATCGCCTCCAAGATATGCTCAACGACGACCAAAAAAACTTAGGGGTATTGGACACAATCATCGTTCAGTACGGCGTTCAAGCTGAACCCAAAGAAAGTATTACCCAAATGATCGGCAAGCTTGACGAACTAATGAGCGGTTCGGAACTAAGTATTTACGAAAAAGTATTTCAGCATGAATTGCTCAAGCACCAGGTAGTAATGAGCGGTTTAACCGTACACAAAGCAGCTCAAAAAATTGGCGCTGACGTAATGGCGGCGATCGCACCCTTGAATACTGTAAACTTTGAAAACCGCGCTCACCAAGAGCAACTCAAAGGAGTTCTAGAAGTTTTGGGCGTACGCGAACTAACTGGTGAAGAAGCAGACCAAGGTATTTGGAGTCGAGTACAAGACGCTATGGCGGCGGTAAGCGGTGTAGTTGGTAGTGTAGTTACTCACACCACTGACAAACAAGACATGAACATCCAAGATATTATTCGGATGGATCATGCTAAAGTTAATACTTTATTTACCCAAGTTGCAGTCACTGACGACCCCCAAAAGCTTCAAGAATACTTCGGTCAAATCTACAAAGACTTGAATGCTCACTCGATCGCTGAGGAGCAAGTTGTATACCCTGCGGTGCGTCCTTTTTATGGCGAACACGACACTACAGAGTTGTATGACGAGCAAGCTGAAATGAAAAAGGTTTTAGATGAAATTAAAGCCAGCGACCCCGCAGCCGTCGACGAATTTAAGTCTAAAATCAGAAGCTTGATGGACGCTGTTGGCGATCACATTCGTCAAGAAGAAAGCACTATGTTTGCTGCTATTCGCGACAACTTAAGCAGCGAACAAAGCGAGCAACTAGCTACACAATTCAAAGCTGCTAAGAGCGAAGTTCAACAAAAAATGTAACCTAGCCAAGTTACAGTCCATTAGAATCCTTAATTAATTAACTTAAGTAAAAAACCTCACCAAAAATATTAATGGTGAGGTTTTTTACTATAAATTGCGCTAAAATTTGCTTTTATAACTATTAGGTTATTAAGAGGTAAAATTAAATGAATATTATAAACTTAATTACACAAGAATATCAAATAATTCAAAGTTTATTTCTAAAAATAGAAAATACCCAGCAAACAGAAAAGTTGTATGAATTTTTTAACCAAATTTCTCACCAAATAATTACTCATTACCAAGCAGAAGAATTAACGTTATATTCATTATTAAGCAAAGATAAAGATAGCCAGTTATTAGTTGATGAAGCAAAAAAAGCGCACCAAGTGGCAACAGCGCTGTTAGAAGAAATTGAAGCTTTTAGTCCTACATCTTCAGAATTTAAGACAAGATTGCAAGAGTTAAAAAAAGCCGTTCAAGCTCATTTGCAACAAGGAAATATTATTTTAGAACGAGCGCAAACATTAATAAGTAAACAAGAACAAGAGCAATTAGGTAAAGAGTTTGTAACTATTAAAAATAAATTACAAGCAGCTACGTAATGTTAAATTATCTTAGATTTTATATAAATTACTAAATAAGCGCGATCGCTTAAACTGTATTTTTAGTTAAGCGATCGCTTATTTTTAACCGTTAACTACCGTACCACCATTGGGATGTAAAACTTGACCGCTCATGTAAGAGGAGTCATCAGAAGCCAAAAACACAAAGCTTGGGGCAACTTCCTCCGGCTGTCCGGCTCTTTCCATTGGTACTTGTTTGCCAAAACTTGCAACTTTTTCAGGGGGAAAAGTAGCCGGAATTAAAGGTGTCCAAATTGGTCCCGGAGCTACGGCATTAACTCTAATTTTTTTGCCAATTAGGCTTTGAGATAAGCTACGGGTAAAAGCAACGATCGCACCCTTAGTAGAAGAATAATCAATTAATTGCTCGTTCCCTTTGTAAGCGGTTACAGAAGTAGTATTAACGATCGCGCTACCTTCTTTTAGGTGCTTTAAAGCGGCTTTAGTCAAGAAAAACATTGCAAAAATATTTGTGCGGAAAGTCCGCTCTAATTGTTCGGCACTGATATCTTCTATGCTCTCTTGGGGATGCTGTTCGGCGGCATTGTTGACTAAGACATCTAGCTTGCCAAATTCTTCTACAGTTTGCTGAACTAATTGCTGGCAAAAGCTTTCATTACCAATATCTCCAGAAATCGCTACCGCGCAGCGATTTTGGGCTTCTACTAGCTGTTTGGTTTCTTTTGCGTCCTCGTGTTCGTTTAGGTAAGCAATGACTATGTCTGCGCCTTCTTTGGCAAAGGCGATCGCCACCGCGCGACCAATGCCACTATCTCCCCCAGTAATTAGGGCAACTTTCCCCGCTAATTTACCGCTTCCTCTGTAGCCCGGATCGTCTGATTGAGGCTTGGGTGTCATTTCTGCTTCAATACCTGGCTGTTTGTTTTGAGATTGGGGCGGTTGTAGTTCTTCAGGCATGATACTTAGCTCCTATTTGACTAAAAAATTTCCAATGTTAAACCCTGAATCGAGCAGTCGATCCAAGGTTTTAGCCAAAGGCAACAATAATTTTGAGACGTTTAGCTATGTGCGATCGCAAAAAGACTTCTTTTGCCCGCTTTTAACAGAAATTTAACAACTGCTTTAGAGTTATTTATCATGCTAGAGGTGTAAAATACTTTTGCTTTTATAACTCTTGAGGCAGACAATTATTAATTACCAATGCGATCTTAGTAACATTAAAACTTCTTAGTTAGGTAGTTATAATAAATTAATTTATTATCCTAAAATCTACTCCAAGACTCCTGAATAAAATTGATAGCTATTTGAATTAATGGCCATCCTAGCAACGAAATAACTGTTGCCCAAATAGTATTAATATCTAACCCTTGACGAACGGCAACAATTACCGCTAACAAACTCCAAACAGACAAAATTAACTCAATTGGTTCTCCAAGTAAAGGAATTAGCGTTAAAAAGTTTAAAACTTGAGGAGCGTAAGCAAAACCAATAGGAATCAGCAATTCTCTATAACTAGGCGAATTTCTTCTCAACCACCTACCAATTCTCCAAATAGTCAGCGTCCAAAAATAATAACCGGCTACAATACTTAGCGCATCAATTAAAAGAGCTAAAGGCAAAATAGAAATTGCCGTCCAGTTAACAATAAAAACTACCCAACTACCTAGGGCGTGAGAAATTGCTGCTAAAATTACAATTGTTTGAGCTACACGGTTAGTTAGAGCGTTAATAGGAGCATTCTCATAAAAATTAGCATTTAACGATAAAGCACTAGCTAAAGTTTTCCATAAACCCTTTTCTTTCTCTTTATTCCTCACTGTTGGTTCCTAATATTAATAGCTAAGTTAAAATACTGTTTAATTAATTTGTTTAAATTTAGATGTTGCAACTATTAGCTAAAATTATTTTGTGGTTGCGGGGTGGAAGCTTAAAACTATTAACTATAGCCTTATTGATTTTATTAGTTTGGGGGACGCTTTCACCAGTCGGAACATTAATTTGGTGGGCAGATGAAGGCGTACAACTGCTGGGCTTGAAAAGTAATCCTAAAATTACCTCTGTTACCCCCAACAATACAACTTCTAAATCTTCCCAGCTAAGTTGTTATATTGTCTTTCTACCAGGAGTAGGAGATTTTTCGGCAAATCAATTAACGTCAGGGGAAGAAATATTTTTAAAAAGTTTAATTGCAGAGCATCCTAACTGCATTGCGGTTAGCGATGTTTTTCCTTACTCCGCCGCTAATGAAAGCTTAGGCGGAAAGCGCGTACTTGCGCCTTTATGGGAGTTTGCCAATCGCGCCCAAGGATGGCTTGCAGTATCAAACGTAATAATTAAAATTCGTAATTTGTGGCGATTTGCAATTTCAGCAGATCCTCGTTACGGCCCAATTTACAATCAAGGCATTGCTACAGCAATTATCGATCGCATGAATGCCCAACAGCCCATACCAGAAAAACCATTACAAGTTGTGATGGTAGGAACTAGCGGCGGCGTACAAGTAGCTTTGGGTGCAGCCGATTATCTCAAACGCAATTTAAAAGCAGAAATTAGCATAGTTTCTTTAGGCGGCGTGTTTGCAGGCACAAATGGTTTTACAGCAAGCGATCGCGTTTACCATCTGCACGGCGAATTTGATTGGGTAGAAAATATTGGCGCAATTGTATTTCCTTCTAGATGGCCCTGGACTGTGGGATCTCCTTTCAATCAAGCTCGATTGCAAAATCGTTATGGAGTGGCAAGTTCCGGCGCTCACGCTCACGATGGGGCGAAAGGTTATTTTGGCGAAAATTTGGCAAGTAAAGGCGTTACTTACGTAGATTTAACTTTACAAGCAGTAAATCAATTACCGATTTGGTCAGCCAAGTAATAAATTCGGCTACACGGTTTTGTTATCGCCTTAAAAGTCTCTATTTATCAGCCTTTCTAGCTTTGGGGAGAGATAACAGGCGACTTTTTAATGCTATCAAACACTAAATAGACAACTCCAATAGAACAATATGAGTCAAATTTCAGGAAAGAGCATTATTATTACTGGCGCAAGTAGTGGAATTGGCGAAGCAACAGCAAGAATGTTAGCCGAACGAGGTGCTAAACTCATGCTTGCTGCCCGCCGCGAAGATAAGCTAACTAAATTAGTGGCAGAAATTGAAGCCACCGGAGGAACCGCCGCTTATCAAGTGGTAGATGTAACTAAGCAAAGCCAAGTTCAAGCTTTAGCTGACGAGACATTAAAGCTGTACGGCAAAATTGATGTGATGATTAATAATGCTGGGATTATGCCTCTATCAAGGCTTGACCAACTCTTAGTAGAAGAATGGGATCGCACTATAGATATCAATATTAAGGGCGTACTCTACGGCATTGCGGCGGTACTACCTGCTATGCAAACGGCGCAAAGCGGTCACATTATCAATATATCCTCGGTTGCGGGTCATGTGGTATTTCCTAATGCTGCCGTTTATTGCGGAACCAAATACGCCGTTAGAGCAATTTCTGAAGGCTTACGCAAAGAAATAGGTAAAGATATTCGGTGTACAATTATTTCCCCCGGAGCCGTTGCTACAGAATTAACCGACCATATCACCGATGAAGCCGCATCTAAAGGCGCAAACCAGCTTTACGAAATAGCGATCGAAGCCGAGGCTATAGCCAGCGCGATCGCCTATGCCATCGAGCAGCCAAAGGAAGTAGACATCAATGAAATTTTGTTGCGTCCAACGGCTCAAGAATTGTAATAATTGCGGCAATAATGCGATCGCCCTGCTTATTTTTCGGGAATTATCCAATCGTTAGCGCAATTATGTAATCCTAAATAGTCTGGACTGTTATTTAAAGCAGAGGCAACACCAATGGAAGACAAATTGATGCTAATGATTCCTGGCCCCACTCCCGTACCAGAATCGGCACTTCTAGCTTTGGCAAAGCACCCAATTGGTCATCGTACCAGTGAATTTAGTAATGTGCTAGGCGAAGTAACTCAAAACCTCAAATGGCTGCACCAAACCCAAAGCGATGTACTAATGCTTACAACAAGCGGTACGGGGGCGGTAGAAGCTGGGATGATTAATTTTTTGAGTCCAGGCGATCGCATTATTGTCGGCTGCAATGGCAAATTTGGCGAGCGTTGGGCGGAAGTCGGCGAAGCTTACGGTTTGAATGTCGAACAAATTACTGCTGAATGGGGAAAACCTTTAGATCCTCAACAGTTTGCTGACAAGCTTACTGCCGATACCGATAAGCAAATTAAAGCAGTAGTTGTTACCCATAGCGAAACTTCTACAGGGGTACTAAACGACTTAGAAACCATCAACCGCCATGTCAAAAATCATGATTCGGCGTTGATGATCGTAGACGCTGTAACAAGTTTAGGCGCGGTCAATTTGCCGATGGATGATTGGGGCTTAGATGTAGTAGCGTCAGGTTCGCAAAAAGGCTACATGATTCCTCCCGGCTTAGGTTTTGTTGCTGTTAGTTCTAAGGCTTGGGAAGCTTACAAAACTGCAAAACTGCCCCGCTATTATTTAGACTTAGGTAAATATCGCAAATCTACAGCTAAAAATACTACTCCTTTTACACCGCCAGTAAATTTAATTATGGCGCTGCATACTACGTTGGGAATGATGAAAGCGGAAGGATTAGAAGCTATTTTTAGTCGCCACCAACGGCTAATGAAAGCTACTCGTGCCGCTATTAAAGGTTTAAATATGCCGCTATTTGGCGCTGATGAATTTGCAAGTCCTGCCATTACTGCGGTAGCACCCCAGGGAGTGGAAGCTGACAAAATTCGTTCAATTTTGAAGAAGCGGTTTGATATCGCCCTAGCTGGCGGGCAAGATCATTTGTCAAATAAAATATTTCGGATTGGACACTTGGGTTTTGTTAGCGATCGCGATATTTTAAGTGCAATTTCTTCCCTCGAAGTTGCTTTACAAGAACTCGGTTATGAAGGGTATACGCCGGGTGCGGGTATCGCTGCTGCCGCGAGAATTTTTGCTGAGTAAGACAATTATTTATTGAAAAAGCGGGTTGAATAATTCAACCCGCTTTTTAGTTTCGATAGATTTTGTCTTCATTTTTACTCCTGAAGAATTAGCCTAGTTTATGCAGTTTCCAACCAGTCATAAATTCTATCTAATTGTTCTAGCGTAACTAATCCGTATTGCCACAGAATCATTGGTAAGGGACCTGGATCTTGTTCCCGATGCCTTAAAGCTACAGCGATCGCCGCCGTAGAAATTGCCAGATCCTCCTGCAAAAAATTGATAAACCTAGTGTATGTTGAGGGAGCCATTAACTTTTCACCTCCTGAAAATAGTTAATTTTTAAATTTGATTTGATGACTATTTCTCTAGTCTTAAGCTAAGAAACTGGCTGTGTATTGTTGCCGCGATTCTAGAAATCGCTACTTATGCTGACAATTTCTTAGCCACTGCTGGTCAACTTAACTTTTATAAGTTCGATGGTGGAATAAAATTGTAGCGTAACTTGGCTCTAATTAAAGCACGAGCGATTAAATCTCTTTATACAACAGAACTTCCATATTCCCTATCTATAGGAAGGAATACTTTATATACACAGAAGCTGTGTTGGCTTATACCTAGTTTACTCTCAACTTAACTAGCTGCAACGATTAAAACAAGTTTCCGTAGTGGTTTGCGGCGATCGCCTTTTACTTGGAGCAATTATTTAGCGATTAAAACTAAGTATATTAAGTTACTTTTTAACGGGCAAAAATTTAATCTCAACGGGCGTACCTACTTTCAAACCAAGTTCTTTAGCTCGTCCGCCGCGAACTTCAATTACCCGATCGATTAATACTCCAGGGTCATAAGTAGGACAAGGATTGGTATTGCAAGGTGGTACGGCGGCGGCGATCGCTTTTACTTTACCGTCTTTAATAAAAATCATATCTAGAGGAATAGCAACATTTTGCATCCAAAACCGGACACTTTGCGGCGGTGAAAATTCAAACAGCATCCCGCGATCGTCGGCTAAAGTATTTCTGTACATCAACCCTGTAGCTTGCTGCTCGACAGTTTTGGCAACTTCTAGCTCCAAAACGCGACTTCCTATAGTTACTTGCGCCGAAATAGGTAAACTCTGCCCTAAAGCTAGGTTTTTGGGGGTGGCAGTAGATGTAGAATCACAGCTAATCAACGTTACACTCATCATTATTCCGACTACAGCTAACCAGCGATTCATCTAAATTGCCCCCAAAATACTTAACGACTGCCAAACAAAGCGCAAAAGTTTCCTTTTAATAAGCTTCGCGTAAAACGTAGCCAACACCCCGTACTGTCTGAATCAAGCGTTTTTGACCTTCATCTTCTATTTTCAAGCGCAAGTACCGAATATATACTTCAATTACATTTGATTCTCCCATAAAGTCGTAGCCCCAAACATTTTCTAATATTTGTTCGCGGGTCAATACTTCACGGGGATGTTCCATTAAATATTTTAGCAATTCAAATTCCTTCATTGTCAAATCGATTGCCCTGCCGTGACGAATAGCGCGGCGAGTAGCTAAATCGATTGCCAAGTCTCCAAACCTTAATTGTTCGGTGGTAGCGGGTTCTTGTAAGTACAAACGCACTAATTTTAGAAATTCTTCCGAGCGGTAAGGCTTAAGAAAGTAATCATCCGCCCCCGATTCTAGACAAGCCACGCGATCGTCAACGGTATCTCGTGCCATCAATACAAGCATTGGCTCTCTAGCGCCAGTTTTTCGCAAGAAGTCGCACAAATTTAGTCCTGATTCTCCTGCCAGCATTCGATCTACCACAATTAAAGCCGGATGGCGATCGCGCGCTTCGAGAATGCCTCGATCGGCATCATGTACTACTACTGCCTCATAGCCCGATGCTTGCAGGTCGAGAGTTACTTGCGAGGCTAAAACTTCGTCTGTCTCAATTACCAACACGCAGGTATTGCGTTCAATAGTTGTAACCATAATTTTATTGGGGTGAGGCTGACTAACCGCCAAAGCTCATTGATTGTGGGTTTAATTTAACTCATACAATAATTCAAACCAACTAGATTTAAAATTGCTTGAGCATTAATACCTAGTATACTCCTAAAATTAAGGAAGTTCTACCGAAGTTGGTTTAGCGATATGAGCTAAACCCCAGCCTAGTTTTTCCCGTAAGATGCGAAAAAACTCTGGAGATTGCAAGCGAATAAATTTGGCTAAGTAGGGCGACTTTTCGACAAGGACGCGATCATCTGGAAATACGTAGCATCCAGCATTGCCATCCACTACCATTACTAAACGAGTTGGATTAGCCGAAAAAACTGTAACAGCTTCAGTATCCGCAAATACTAAGGCTCTAGAAGCTAGAGAATGGGGGCATATCGGTACTAATTGCAATACCGGAACTCCTGGCGTTACGACCGGGCCGCCAGCACTTAAAGAATAAGCTGTAGAGCCTGTGGGTGTAGAGACAATTATCCCATCGGCGGCAATATCGACCGGAGCGTGATGCCCGATCGCAATTTCAAAATGGCACATACTTGTCAATGGTTCTCGGTGCAGCACCATTTCGTTAAGACACAGAGCTTCCCACGCGACAGCATTTTTGCGAAATACACGCACAGTTAGCATTACCCGTTGTTCGATCTCGTATTCGCCCTCCATCACGCTGTCTAAGGCTTCGGGAAGCGTGTTGACGTAGGTTTCGGTCAAAAACCCCATATGACCGCTATTGACCGCTAATAATGGAATCCCAACGGGGGCAACTTGGCGAAAAGCCGAAAGCACTGTACCGTCGCCGCCTAAAACTACCGCAAAGCTCATCGATGAATCAAAACCGGGAGGAGTTAAGCCTTCTATGGGTGTATGACATACAGAGCTTTCGGGAGTAGCGTAGCCCAAAATACCCCCTACACCAGTGGTCATACAAACATCGCAACCAATAGCTATTAGTTTGTGTTGTAGTTCGTGAGCGACGCGACGCGCTACGGGCTTTTCGTCATTGTATATGATGCCTATTTTTGGCACTTGCACACATCCAAATTAAAGCTAGTAGGCTTGACGTTAAGATCGATCCTTGCACATTTTTGCGGCAAATTGCACGACTGCGATCGCCTGTTAATTTCTCCAAACTAAAAATCACAAATGTTAGGACTTGTTAAAAGGAGTCTTTTTTTGAGATTTCTTTTTAGTTTTCAATTTTTCGTAGTCTAACTCTTTCAGTTTTTTCATAATTCTGCTGAAATACTCCTGCATATAGCTTTCTAAGGTAGTAGTTTCATCAGGATTTAGTTCAAAGGCTTGATATACTTCAGTCATTGATGCGGTAATCGGTTTTCCTGTGGCTAATACTTCAGCAAAAGCGAGTCTATCTGACAGATTCCAACCCCATTCAAAAAATCGCGATACATGGCGCACCGTCCGCAAGAGGTTGAGGGGCAATCGAGTTATCCGCGCATCTTGTCCTGACAAGCGTTCGCACAAGTTAATAATTTCTTCGGCGCTCCAAGCACGAGTACCGACTAAAGGAAAAGTTTTGTTTTCGGTTGCAGGTGTTTTTAAAGCACGGACAGCAAATTTAGCAATATCTTGAGTGTCCATGTAAGCCACCGGAGAAGATTCTCCAGTAATCCACACTGCTTGCCTTTCTAAAATAGGAATAGCATACTGACCAATTAAGCCTTGCATAAACCCGCTTAATTGCAAAACGGTATAATTTAAGCCCGATTGAGCTAAAAATAGTTCCGTACAGTGCTTGATTTCCATTAATGGCACTTCTGGAAATTTGTCAGAATCTAGCAGTGAAAAGAACACATATCGCTCAACTCCCGCCGCTTTTGCTGCTTGAATTAGTGAAACTTTGCCATCCCAGTCTACTTGTTTGATACTCAACGAATCGGTAGGACGGCTAGTAGCAGCATCTATTACCATCGTAATTCCTTCTAAAGATGGCGGTAGAGTATCGGGATAACAGATGTTTCCTTGGACAATTTCGGCTCCCCATTCTCTTAAAAAAGCTGCTTTTTTCGGGCTTCTGACTAGACAGCGTACTTTATACCCCTCATCAAGAGCGCGGCGAACTACTTGTCTTCCTAATGTTCCTGTGGAACCGACAACCAATAAAGTCATGAGGGGTGGTTTTGTGAATGTTAATTTTTATTAATGAAATCTTATCAGAATCCGCTTGACAAATATAGAGAAGGGAGGGGAAAAATAAATACCTACTCCCTTCGGCAAAACTAAAGCGCTTCTTCTTCGTCACCTTGAATTTTGAGCAAGGCGTAGCCTAAAACTATACCTACTAAAATCAAAGAAAAAGACAAAATAGTAGCTGTAAAGAGTTCTCCGCCCATGAGAAAAATCCTCCTGTTGGATTTGGGAAATAATTAGATAGTCGTAACTTATCTTAAAACAGTTTCATGAATTCATTAGAGATAGCAAAGGGCATCACTACAAAAAAAAGTTTTCGTCCGCGTTTGGCGCTTCCCATCGGCGATCCCGCCGGAATCGGATTAGAAGTAACTTTACAAGCGCTAAACGATCCCCAAGTAACGGCAAATTGTGATGTTACGTTAGTTGGCGATCGCACCCAACTGACCGAATACAATCGGCTAACAGGCGAAGGGCAAAAATATATCGATCCAAGCAAGCTAAATATTTGCCATGTAGAGAGTAGCGGACAAATAACTATTGGTATAGGAAATGCAGCGAGTGGGAAAGCAAGCTTTAGTTACTTAGAAAAAGCGATCGCCCTCACTTTAGCCGGAGAATTTGACGGGATTGTGACCGCACCTATTGCTAAATCGGCTTGGAAGGCGGCGGGATACAATTATCCGGGACAAACGGAACTATTAGCAGAAAAAGCGGGAATAGAAAAGTTTGGGATGTTGTTTGTGGGAAAATCGCCCCATACAGGTTGGACGCTGCGAAGCTTACTTGCCACCACTCATCTACCTTTAAGGCAAGTTGCAGACACCCTCACGCCGCAGCTAATGGCAGCTAAACTCGATTTATTGGTAGAGTGCTTAGATAAATATTTTGGGATAACAAAACCAAGAATCGCGATCGCCGGATTAAATCCTCATAGTGGGGAACAAGGACAATTAGGAACTGAAGAACAAGAATGGATGATACCTTGGTTAGAACAAGAACGCGATCGCCGTCCAGGGTTAGTTTTAGATGGGCTTATACCCCCCGATACAATGTGGGTAAAACCTGCTCAAGCATGGTTTGGGAGTATTGATAATTCAAAAGCTCACGATGCTTATTTAGCTTTGTATCACGACCAAGGTTTGATTCCAGTTAAACAATTAGCCTTCGATCGCGCCGTCAATACTTCCATTGGTTTACCATTTGTTCGTACTTCTCCCGATCACGGTACAGCTTTTGATATTGCAGGCTTAGGCATAGCCGATCCTACCAGCATGAAAGCCGCAATTTTATTAGCAACAGAAATATGTACTAGCCAGCATCTCTAAAAATAGAAAGTACAAAACTGGGCTTATCGAAACTTTGGGCAGCGAGAAACAAGACCAGAAAAAAATTAGTTAGCACCATAGACAAATAAGTCTATTGTCCAGGAACTTCCGCACCTACAGATAAGACACTTTTGCAGGGGGTTTGGGGGAGGCAACTCGTCCCCCAATGGGGGGTCTGCCCCCAAGTCTTGGTTTTTCTTAGTAACCATTTAGCTATACAAACCCCGATCAAGATAACAAAAGTCGCTTATTCTCAAAAAACGGAGTTTTCTAAAAAGTAAAATGACACAGTACAGAATTACGCTTTTACCAGGAGATGGCATCGGACCTGAAATCATGGCGATCGCCAAACAAGTTTTACAAGTAGTTGGGCGACAATTCGATCTCAGTTTTGAATTTACCGAAGCTTTAACGGGCGGCGCGGCAATTGATGCCACAGGGGAACCTTTACCCCCAGAAACCCTAGATAAATGCCGAGATAGCGACTCCGTTTTACTAGCAGCCATTGGCGGTTATAAATGGGATAACTTACCGCGCCATTTGCGTCCAGAAACTGGACTATTGGGATTAAGAGCGGGTTTAGGATTATTTGCCAACTTGCGCCCAGCTAAGATATTACCCCAATTAGTTAATGCGTCTTCTTTGAAAAAAGAAATAGTAGAAGGCGTAGATATTATGGTAATCCGTGAACTTACAGGGGGCGTGTATTTTGGACAGCCAAAGGGAATTTTTACTACCGAAACTGGAGAAAAACGGGGAGTAAATACAATGGCTTATACCGAAAGCGAAATTGATCGCATTGGTAGAGTTGGATTTGAAACAGCACTTAAACGCGGCGGCAAACTTTGCTCGGTAGATAAGGCAAATGTTTTAGACGTTTCCCAATTGTGGCGCGATCGCATGGGCGAACTTGCCAAAGAATACCCCAGTGTGGAACTATCTCATCTGTATGTAGATAACGCCGCTATGCAGCTAATTCGCTATCCCAAACAGTTCGATACGATTGTGACGAGTAATTTGTTCGGCGACATTCTATCCGATGCCGCAGCCATGCTTACGGGCAGCATTGGTATGTTACCATCGGCAAGTTTAGGCATAGCTGGAACTCCCGGAGTATTTGAACCCGTACACGGTTCAGCGCCAGATATTGCGGGGAAAGATTTGGCAAACCCCCTAGCGCAAGTATTGAGTGCGGCAATGATGTTACGCTACGCCTTAAATCAACCACAAGCTAGCGATCGCATCGAGCAAGCAGTGATGAAAGTATTAGATAAGGGCGATCGCACTGGGGATATTATGGCTCCAGGGATGAATCAATTGGGGTGTAAAGCTATGGGTGAAGCAATAATCAAAGCTTTAAGTTAGTTATGGATACTTTACTTGCATTACCCGCCTCTTTCGTTGTCTTTGCATTGGGAGCATCTATAGGCAGTTTTTTAAACGTAGTCATTTATCGAGTCCCCGCCGGATTATCGCTACTTTATCCCCCCTCTCGTTGCCCAAAATGCTTGCATAAGCTCGGCTTGCGAGAAAATGTCCCGGTTTTTGGCTGGTTGGCGCTAGGGGGGCGTTGTCGTCATTGTCGGACTAAAATTTCTCCTCGTTACCCCATTGTTGAAGCCGTCACCGGAATAATATTTTTGTGCGTATTCTGGCAGTTTGATGTCTCTATTCAAACCCTTGGTTATTGGACGTTTTGTAGTTGGTTACTAGCGCTGTCGTTAATCGATCTCGATACCATGACCCTACCCGACCCCTTGACGCAATCAGGAGTAATTTTAGGGCTAATATTTCAGTTTGCGGTCAGGTACGTAGCACAAAACAGCGTCATGGGAGCTATAAACCAGTTAATGGCGGGAATTATTGGGGCAGTTTTGGGAATTTGGTTATTAAACTTAATTACTATCTTTGGCTCCTTTTTTCTCGGACAGGCGGCGATGGGTTGGGGAGATAGTAAGTTAGCGGCAATGATGGGAGCTTGGTTAGGATGGAAATATTTACTTTTAGCGGGCTTTATTGCTTGCGCTTTGGGAGCATTTATTGGTGGCGGTGCGATCGTGCTTAAAATTATCAATCGGCGGCAACCCATGCCTTTTGGGCCTTTCCTCGCAATGGGCGCGGTAATTTCTTTGTTTTGGGGTGAATTTTTGTTAGCTACTTACTGGCGCTGGTTTTTCCCTCTCAGCTAAACTGTTGCTCCCTTTCGAGTAAGATCGTAATGCTTAATTTAACCTGAGTTCTCTAATCCCATGTCCCTGTTTGATTGGTTCGCAAATCGCCGCAAAACTGAATCTACTATTAAAGAACCCCAACGTGATATTGCTGATGGACTCTGGAATAAATGCGTAGCTTGTGGTGTCCTTGCTTACACCAAAGACTTAAAAGCAAATCAAATGGTTTGTTTAGAATGTGGTCATCATGTCCGCGTTGATAGCGAAGAGCGCATTCGCCAGCTAATTGACACTCATAGTTGGAACCCCATCGATCAAAACTTGTATCCCCTCGATCCTTTGCAATTTCGCGATCGCAAACCCTACAGCGACAGGTTGAAAGAAACTCAAGAAAAAACTGGCTTAATTGATGCGGTACAAACAGGCATTGGTAAATTAGACGGATTGCCCGTTGCTTTAGGCGTAATGGATTTTCGCTTTATGGGCGGTAGTATGGGTTCGGTAGTTGGCGAAAAACTTACTCGTTTAATTGAACAAGCTACCCATTGGCGCTATCCGGCAATTATTGTTTGCGCCTCTGGTGGCGCAAGAATGCAAGAAGGAATGTTAAGCCTGATGCAAATGGCAAAAATATCGGCAGCTTTAGAACGCCATCGGGAAGCCAAGTTGCTATACATTCCCGTGCTAACAAACCCCACTACCGGAGGAGTTACCGCAAGTTTTGCCATGCTGGGAGACTTAATTATCGCCGAACCCAAAGCTACCATTGGTTTTGCTGGGCGTAGGGTAATCGAGCAAACTATCCGCGAAAAATTGCCAGAGGAGTTTCAAACTGCCGAAGACTTATTGCGTCATGGCTTTGTCGATGCGATCGTTCCTCGCCCGCAATTGAAAAAAACCTTGGCGCAATTAATTTGCTTGCATCAGCCAATTACAACAACGCCGCCAATAACTCAGTGGCATAGCCAGATGGACAATACAATCGATCTAACTGCGGAGTTTCACTAACAAATTGCGCTCGCTACATGATATTGATATTAAAGCGGCTTAATCTCTATTTATTACTGAATTATTTATTATGGGTTTTGCAGACTTGTCCATTGCTGAAATAGCGGCGGACTACAACCTCTCCGAACAAGAGGTATTATCTCTGTGCCACCAGTTGGGAATCGCTTATAAATCCTCTAAGACTCGCCTAGCATTAGAAGATGCCAAAATAATCATTTCCCACATCTTGACGCAATTACAATCTTCAAGTAACGAGCAAGATTAAAAGGCGCTCAAAATTACATAAATACTAAAAGTTATTAAGATACATGGCATTTTGCCCCGCTAGTAATAACTTTGCCGAAAAATAAGAACCGCAGCCGAATTTATTACCTGTGGTTTTTGCTCGAAAACAGTAATCAAGAGAATTAAGCCCATGATAAATAGCTGTATTCGGAGTCGAAACTTTTGAAGGGGAACTATGTTTAAAAAAACGATCGCTCTATTGATGGCAACTTTACTACTAGCTTTTGGGCTAGTTGTTGGTCGTGCAACCGCCGTTGAACTTAGCGAAGCTGTGCGGACAGTGCCATTAAACGGTCAAGGAGATACTACTGTACTTAGCCTCAAGCAAGTTCAAGAAGGCAAACGCTTATTTAACTATGCTTGCGCTCAGTGTCATGCTGGGGGCGTAACCAAAACAAATCAAAACGTTGGACTCGATCCCGAAGCTCTAGCTCTTGCCACCCCTCCCCGAAATAATATTGAAGGATTAGTAGATTACTTGCATAATCCGACTACCTACGACGGTGAGGAAGAAATTGCGGAATTGCACCCCAGTACCAAGAGTGCAGATATTTACGCAGCCATGAGAAATCTATCAGAAGATGACTTAGTAGCTATTTCCGGTCATGTCTTGCTACAACCAAAAATTGTTGGCGATAAGTGGGGCGGCGGCAAAATTTACTACTAAAGCCAGCTAAAACAGGCGTTGCAATCAATAGCCTTCAGCCGTCCTCGGAATGCTGGAGGCTTTGGTTAAAGCGGTATATTAAAAAAATAATCAAGGGTTGAATTCTATAAATGCTACGTCGATTGTGTTGCGTTATTGCCGTAATTTTAATTTTCATCGTTCAGAATCCCGCTAGTGCTGCCAATATCGATCGCTATTTAGTGCGTTTTTTGCACGTAACAGCACCTATAGATTTGGCATTAAACGATAATGGTGAAACCCGATCCTATTCCCCCGAAACTTTAACTCGCGGTAAAGAATTATTTGAAAACAGTTGTTTAAACTGTCATGTCGGGGGCGCTACCTTGCCCGATCCGCAAACTTCGTTATCTTTGCCCAAACTCAAGGGCGCAACCCCTCCCCGCGATAATATTAATAGCTTGGTAGCTTATATGAGGCAACCAATGGTTTACGATGGCAGCAGCGAAACCTTTTGGTGTCGCCAAGTGCCGGAAAGTTGGATGAATCAAGACCAAATTGAAAGTTTAGCAGCCTTCGTCTTGACGGCGGCGCAAAAAGCCCCTGGTTGGGGTACAGATAATCTATAAAATCGATCAATTCAGTACAGTGTGATCGCCTAGAAACGGTATTATTGAATATATAGAGATCGATATTTTTGGAGAAAACTATGAAATTAATTGCTGCAACTTTACGGCGCTGCGGTTTAGTAGTGTTGGCAATGGTGGCGCTAGTGAGCAGCTTTGCTTTATTTACACCCCCGGCGGCGGCGGAAACTTACCAAGTTAAACTAGGTTCTGATAAAGGGATGCTAGTATTCGATCCTGCCAAAATCACGATTAAACCCGGCGATACCGTTGAATGGGTAAACAATAAAGTTCCCCCTCATAACGTTGTTTTTGATGCCGCAAATAACCCCACCAAGAGCGCTGATGTAGCTAAAGGCTTGTCTCACAAGCAATTGCTCATGACTCCCGGACAAACTGTGAAAACAACTTTTTCAGAAACAACTCCTGGAGATTATACCTACTACTGCGAACCCCATCGCGGCGCTGGAATGGTTGGCAAAATCACCGTAGCCGAATAAAATTTTGGTTGCCTTTGTTGGTTGAAACTTAGTTAATAGTTCTATAAAAAGGGAAAAGGTTAAAAGTACAACCTTTTCCCTTTTACAATTTTCACCCGTGCAACGCTATGAGAAAATCTTTGACATTCTTACTGCTAGCGTTAGTGCAACTAGGATTAAGCACTTTACTTTTAGGTAACTTTCCAGCTTTAGCACTCCAAAGTGATCGCCCCTCAGCAATTTTTAGCAACTACTGCGCGTCTTGTCATCTGGGCGGCGGTAATATTGTGATTGAAGATAAAAATTTGCACTCTTCAGCGCTTTCAAAATACCACATGGATTCTATTGATGCGATCGCATGTCAAGTAAAGCATGGCAAAAAAGCGATGCCAGCATTTAAAGGTAGATTGAGCGATTCCCAAATTGAAGAAGTTGCAGCCTATGTATTAAAACAAGCTAAAAAAGGCTGGTAAGTTTTTAAACTAAGTTAACAAATCCATCCGCAGGCTAGAAGGCAGAAAAATAAAAATTGGTTATTCTGATTCCAGTTTCAAAAAACCGGAAATAAGTCGGCATGGTTCCAATTAGAGACAATAATCCTACAACAATTACTCCTTACGTAACTTTTGGGCTAATTGCGGCAAATATTCTTGCTTTTCTATTTGAGGCAACTTTACCGCCTCAAGAATTAGATGGATTTTTTCATTTAGCGGCGGTAGTACCAAGAGAATTAACCGCAAGTTTCGGCGGTATAGCGGTAAATCAACCCGTACCAGAATGGATAACTCTATTTACTTCGCAATTTTTGCACGGCGGGATATTACATTTGGGCGGTAATATGCTGTTTTTGTGGATTTTTGGCAATAATGTCGAAGATCGTTTAGGTCATGTTAAGTATTTAATTTTTTATCTGGCTTGTGGCGTACTAGCAGGCTTGACTCAGTGGTTTTTCTCGCAAAACTCCGGTATTCCATCATTAGGGGCGAGTGGGGCGATCGCTGGAGTCATGGGAGCGTATATTTTGCGCTTTCCCCGCGCCGAAGTTTTAACATTAATTCCTTTGGGTTTATTCTTTCCGGCGGTAAGGGTTCCAGCCTTTTACTTTTTGGGATTTTGGTTTTTGCAACAAGCTTTTTACGGATTTGCCAGCTTTGAAGCCCCAACCAATATTGGGATGGAAAGCGGCGGAATTGCTTATTGGGCGCACGCTGGCGGCTTTGTATTTGGAGCGATTTTAGGGCCGTTACTTGGGTTACTAGAACCAACACCAGAGGAAAAAGCTTATTTGTAGCGGGGTGTAGAAATATTTATAGAATTGCGCTATCTCAACACCAATGCTAGAGACGTTCTACCAGAACGTCTTTACAATAAAATTCATATATGTAGAAAGCCAGATTTATTTAGGAAAAACTACCTGTGGTTCCATTACGAGATAATAATCCGATCTCTATTACCCCGTATGTTACCTACGGGTTGTTTATTGCCAACGTTGCTGTTTTTGTCTATCAAATAAGTTTGTCAGAACCGCAATTAGAGAGGTTCTTTCATGTTGCGGCGATGGTTCCCTGCGAACTATCGGGTAGTTGCCCAGCAGTGGGACAATTACCTGAATGGGCGACGTTATTTACCTCCCAATTTCTGCATGGTGGTTTTCTGCACATAGCAGGTAATATGTTGTTTTTGTGGATCTTTGGTAACAATATCGAAGATCGGCTAGGACACTTTAAGTATTTAGTTTTTTACTTAGCTTGTGGTGCATTAGCAGCTTTGGCGCAGTGGTTTTTCTCGCAAAACTCAGGTATTCCATCATTGGGGGCAAGTGGGGCGATCGCGGGTATTATGGGGGCGTATATTCTCCGCTTTCCCCACGCTAAGGTTTTAACTTTAGTTCCTCTGGGATTTTTTCTAACGACCTTTAACCTTCCCGCTTATTTATTTCTGGGTTTTTGGTTTATTCAGCAAGCTTTTTTTGGTGTTGCAAGTTTAGGAGTGCGGACAAGTGTAGGCATGGAAAGCGGCGGAATTGCTTATTGGGCGCACGCTGGAGGTTTTGTATTTGGGGCAGTTTTAGGACCAATGTTAGGGCTAATGAGGCGCGATTGAGTACTAACGCTAGGGAAGTTGGGCTTTAGGGGGTGCAAATAAACCAATGGAGTTAGAAGCACCCGCTTTTTTTAACTGACGAGTTATTTGCCAAGAACATAAAGTTAGCAAGCTCAATTGTGCTACTAACGCTAGAAATATACTATATATTCCAGCATCTTCAATTGCGGCAAAAGCAAAAACGGTAAGTAGTAATAAATTCGGCGTTTGTACAGAACTTATAGAGAACAAACTAATAATTAGTGGCGGTAAAATAACTACCGTACCTAGTGCGCCTATTATCCAAAACTCTTGTTTTTGCGTCTGCATGAGGGCAATTAATTGAGAAATTGCTGCACACATCACAATTAAGCTTAAACTCAGAACCAAAGCTATCAAAACCAACAATTTATTGTTGTTGTCTGAGGACATAATCGAGGGAACTAAGATAATGGCTGTAATTGCTGCGTTGAGTGCGATCGCAACAGTTGCTGGACTTTTCTCTCCTATCACCAAGTCTCGCAGCAGCGATGAATTTAGTAAACCCTTACCGCTACTCGGTTTTTGCTTTCTGTATTGCGCCCAATCGATTACAGATTGTCTTTGAGGTGTAAGAGTAATAATTAAGCCAAAAAACAGCACAAAGTTATAGGTAAGGAGGACTTGAAAGTTCTCTGTTAGGCTGTAGCGATCGCCATATTCTAAGTAATAGCGATCGAAATCGCTATTAATAGCAAAGCCTAAAGCAAGTATTTCAAAGCAGGCAACGAATAAATAGCTTTGAAGCTTGCTAAATATAGTCTTATTAGGACTAAGAAAGCGGCGCTGCATAGCTTGCCAACTCCAGTATGTCCACAAACTGTAATTTAATATCAAAATGCTGGCGATACTTACTATGCTTGTGTCTACAGGCAAGTTAAACCAGTATAAATTCGGTTTTATCTCATTACTCGAAATTAAATAACTGAGAACTATCCTAGGGGAAAAAATCTCTATCCAATCAAGAGGAGCGACGAAAAATGGTCTGCCTGGGACAATTAATAAGATAAACAGAAAAACTGCACCGCTTCCTAGCCAAGCTTGAAAACCTTTCAATCCATCAGCGCTAATTAAGCCGAATAGCAAAGAGAGGCTATAGAAAAATACGCAACTGGTTACTAATACGCCGTAAAAGCTTAAAATCCGAATTAAAGGAATATTTGCGGCAAATCCAGCCCACAAATGCAAGGGTACAGCTAAGAGTGCAACTACATAAAGTAAAATTGGGACTCCTAACATTTTGCCCCATAAAATACTTTGGGGCGACCGCGGACTGAGGCGAATAAAGTTTAGCGTCCCTTTACGTTCTTCGTAAGCTAAGTTGTCAATTAGCAGGTAAGTTCCGGCTACTAATAAACTAAATATGCCGATGATACTCAATACTATAAATAAATCCAGCGACCATCGTTGCCAATCTACAAACAAATTGCCTAACCCATCTACAAGACAGGTGCGACTTTTGCCATAATCAATAGAGCCTGTGCAGTAAAGCTCGCTTTTTGGAAAATCCCCTTGATAAACGGTGAGGTCGGTAGTCGGGTGTGGTAAACGCATGAGAAAGGATACCCATAGCAAAAACTGCCCTAAAATCGATAGACCTACCGCTAGAATTAAGTTGCGCGGTTTAAGTCGTCCCTTGAGTTCTCTTAGTAGCTGTGGATTCCAATCGCCGATAAAGTCAAACCAATTTACTTTTTGCATAAAGAGTCTATTGTTTAGTTTATTTCGCACTGAAATAAGCACTTTGTCAGGATGCTTGCTTGTGACCGAGTTTAAGAAAAATAGTTTCTAAATCTTCCTGAGCGCAATGAAACTCTGTAATTGGGATATTGGCATTAATTAAAGAACGCAACAATTTTGCACTCTGAGCGCAATCGCCTGTAAAGTAAACTCGCATACTATTAGTTTGCGGTACAATTTCCCATTCTTCGATTAATGGATGCTCGATTAATTGAGCCTTCAGGGTTTCTAGGTCGCCCAAAGTTGATATAACAATCTGTTGACGGCTAAGACGTTGATATAAGTTAGTTAAATCGCAGCTTTCTACTAAATAGCCCAACTCCATAATTCCGACAGAGGTACAAAGTTCTGCTAAGTCGCTGAGGACGTGAGAGGAAATTAGGATAGTCATCCCAGCTTCTTGTAATACTTTGATAATCTCCCGAAATTGCTGCCGCGCGATCGGATCTAGTCCTGAAACTGGTTCATCTAACAAAAGTAAAATCGGTTCGTGAATAATAGTTCGCGCCAAACTTAGGCGCTGCTTCATCCCCCGCGAGAGCGTACTAATAAGACTATTGCGCTTATTTGTTAGTTGGACAAGTTCTAATACTTCGCTTAGGCGTTGACGGCGACGGGGATTTTTTAGTAAGTACAAACGAGCAAAATAATCTAAATAGTCCCAAACCGTCAGATCGTTATACAGAGGGAAATCGTCGGGTAAATAGCCAAGATGACGCTTACAGCCATTGCCAAACGGGTAAGCCACAACAGTAATCAGGTAAATCGCTAACTATCCTCAAAAAGAGCGTGGCTTACTAAACTGAAAACTGCTGTAAGTAAAGGGTTGCTTTGGTCTAATAATAAGCGATCGCCATTTATATAAATTTCTCCCGTTGTCGGTTCTTCTGCCGCCGCTAACATCCGAATTAGCGTAGTTTTTCCCGCACCATTTGGTCCAATAAGTCCGTAAACTTCACCGACAGCTATTTCTAAATCAACGTCATTAACGGCAATATGGCGAGCGAAGCGTTTAGTTATTCCACAAGTTTTAATTGCTAATTCTTTAGTCATAAGGGCAAAAGTAGCCGCTTTTTTGTTTAGCCTAGCCAAAGCTTGTGAAGTTTAGGTGTCGAGTTGCATAAATTGAAACAATAGATTAGACCTCTACACTGTTAGATGAGAGCAACCTTGTATGGAGATTCGCTGTCATCTGGGCGCGGGAAGAAACCTCAAGTTTGCGAAACATCCTTTTGAGGGCTTGCTTGACAGAGTTTTCGGTAATCCAAAGTTCCACCCCAATTTCTGCATTTGTCCGTCCTTGAGCAACTAATTGGGCAATTTGTAATTCACGAGGAGTTAAGAAATCGCTTTCTAGCTTTTGTGGAGGTTGAGAACGTACTGTTGCCACCCAAGTAGATAAATGCAAACATAGCGCACTCAAGTCTGCTAGATTTTGGTCATCAAAAGCAGGACTAATCTGTTCGCGGGTAAAACCTACGGCTCCAACTAATTGACCGCTACTAACGATAGGACCTGCCATAACGTACCAATGATCGGCGCGAGGACAAATCAATCGCCAGGTTTTGGGAGATACCACTAAACCATCATGTATCGGAGCATGACGTTCTACAAGGTAGCGTACAACAGGATTGTATTCAATAGATAGCGCCAATTGCATCGTTTTCGGGATATTGAGGCGGTCGAAAAAAAATACACCACAACGTTTCGCTTGGAAATATTCGCGTCCTGTTTCTACAACGTGCGATCGCAATTGGTGTTCGTTTTTTGATTGTGCGATCACCTGAAATAATGGTTGCAGAAAACTGGTCATAAGTGTACCCGATCGAGGACTGGGCTGAACAGGGTTATTACTCCTATTCTAGTTTTATTCCCAATAAGCGCCATTAGGACAATTGATTTATGACTAACTCACAAAAACACATAGTTATTGGTTTAGTAATTTATCCCGGCATGACGACCCTCGATATTGTGGGTCCCCAACAAGTTTTTAGTGCGCTCCCTGGTGTCCAGCTTCACCGCCTGTGGAAAACGCTAGACCCGATCGAAACCGATGACGGAATGATGATTTTGCCAGATACTACTTTTGAAAATTGCCCGTCCTTAGACGTTATCTGTATCGGCGGCGGCTTAGGACAAATGGCAGTAGTAGACGATCCAAAAGTGCTTGAATTTCTCCAGAAGCAAGGTAGCACCGCAAAATTTGTAACCTCTGTGTGCGGCGGATCTGAGTTTCTAGCGAAAGCCGGACTGCTCCAAGGCTATCGAGCGGCTACTCACTGGATGATGCGCGAACAACTGGCACAGCTAGGAGTTGAAGTCGGAACCGAGCGAGTTGTAATTGACCGAAATCGCATCACAGGCGGGGGTGTTACAGCAGGCATTGATTTTGGTCTAACGATTGCTGGAATACTTTGTGGTGAGGAAATCGCTAAAATGACGCAACTAATGTTGGAGTACAATCCATCGCCTCCATTCGACGTGGGTTCACCCGAAAAAGCGGGGGCTGATTTAGTGAGTAAGGCAAGATTATATGCTGTGGGAACACTGGGTTTAGAAATAAAATAGGCAGTTTGATATGACCACAAATTCGGAAACCAGCCGCGATCGCACTTCCACGCTTTGGGTACAAATCGGTTTTTATGCGGCTTCAATCGTCTTTAATCTCTGCTTGATTGCTCAGTTATTAACGGTTGGGGTTGCTTACTTCAACGATCCTGCGTGGTGGAATATTCATGTTTGGCTAGTGAGAGGGTACAGTGGGCTATCTTTAGTCTTACTGGGATGGGCGTTTATCGTCCCTTTTTCAAACAAAGTGCGATCGCTTACTGTCAGTCTACCCGTGTTGCTTGGACTACAATTTGCCAGCATTCATCTCAAAACTCCTCTCCACCTAGAAGTACTCCATCCTCTAATTGGATTCACGTTACTCTATGTTTCTTCAAGCCTTGTTCATCGTGTATCGCGTAGTTTATCGTCCAAACATATTGAGGCTGAGGCAGTTTGAGCCGTAGAGATGGTGCGATCGCTCATTGGCGTTCGTTTTTTGCTTAGGCGATCGCTTGAAATAATAGTTGGAGAAGACTTGTCATAATTGCCAAAGTGTACCCGATCGAGGACTGGGCTGAGTAGGGCTATTAATCTTATTTTAGCCTTAGTCCTCTAACGCACCAAAACCTATGCCTCAGTATGCTCATCCTGAAGTTTTAGTCGATACTCAATGGCTTGCAAGTCGGTTGGGCGATCCTAATGTCCGAGTGGTAGAAGTAGATACTAGGCTAGAATTATATACAAATGCTCATATTCCTGGAGCAGTTTTTTGGCATATTTTTGCTGACTTGCTACTGCCTGATCTAAGCATAAATCTCGACCCAGTTTCTATAGAAAAATTACTTTCACGTTCTGGAATTGCCAACGATACAACAGTTGTTGCTTACAGTAGCTATCCAGGAACCGGAGCCTGGATCTTTTGGCTCTTAAAATTATTTGGACATCTTGATGTCCGAGTTCTCAACGGCGGACATCAAAAATGGATAGCTGAAGGTCGCCCAGTTAGTGCAGAATTAGCCAGTTTTCTCCTGGTTCAGTATCATGCTAAACCTGTTGATAGTAGTTTACGAGTATTGCCAGAGGAAGTTCTTTCGTCAATTGGTCAAAGCGATCGCGTATTACTGGATGTGCGATCGTTGCAAGAATACTCTGGCGAATATTTTATGATGCAGCCACCAGAAGGAATAGAACGCGCCGGGCATATTCCAAGCTCCGTTCATCTTGAATTTATCCACACTCTAAACGCTGATGGAACTTTTAAGTCGATGGACGAATTGCAGACACTTTACCGCAGTAAAGGAATTACAGCAGATAAACAAGTCTTTCCCTACTGTGCTATTGGTGGGCGCTCTGGTTATACGTGGTTTGTCTTGAAATACTTACTAGGTTATCCAAACGTTCGTAACTACGATGGTTCTTGGAACCAGTGGAGCCGCATTCCTGATGCTCCGGTGGAGAAATAACTTAGAGCTTTTTCTTAGAAGCTAGGAGTTTGTCACAATGAAAAGAGCGATCGCACCTTAATTCATTTCATGACAACTTCTACTTCTATTCTCTCAAATACCACAACTAAAACTTGGACTTGGCAAGGTTTCCCTGTTTGTTACCAAGCCCAAGGCGATCGAGGACCTGCCGTGGTGCTAATTCATGGTTTTGGCGCTTCTTGGTGGCACTGGCGGCATAATATCCCTGTATTAGCTCAATTTGCCCGCGTGTATGCGATCGATTTAATTGGCTTTGGCACGTCTGCAAAGCCAATTCCCGGCGAACTTAAACCAGGAGAACAAGTAACCTACTCTTTTGAAACTTGGGGACGGCAAATTGCTGATTTTTGCACTGAAGTTGTTGGCGAACCAGTTTTGTTAATTGGTAACTCCATTGGCTGTATTGCTGCAATGCAAGCGGCGGTATACGCACCAGAAAACACCCTAGGAGTTGCTTTAATCAATTGTTCATTGCGACTACTGCACGATCGCAAACGTCAAAACTTGCCTTGGTATCGCCGTTTTGGAGCGCCTTTAGTGCAAAAATTGCTATCAATTAAACCTATTAGTCAGTTTTTTTTCAATCAAATCGCCAAACCGCAAACCGTCCGTAAAATTTTGTTGCAAGCTTACGCCCACCCCGAAGCTGTAACCGACGAATTAGTAGATATTTTAATGGCTCCAGCCCGCGATCCTGGCGCTTTAGCGGTGTTTGTTGCTTTTACTGCTTACGGACAAGGCCCCTTACCCGAAGACCTATTAGCAGTGTTGCCATGCCCAGCTATTATGCTTTGGGGAACTGCCGACCCTTGGGAGCCAGTAGAATTAGGGCGAGAATTAGCCAAGTTTCCTCAAGTCAAAAAGTTTATTCCTTTAGAAGGGGTAGGGCATTGTCCCCAAGATGAAGCACCGGAATTAGTCAATCCAATTTTGCAAGAATGGATTGAAGAAAAGGTAAATTAATTTACTTGCCTAAGCTGTGCTTGTTTTTTTAGCCAATCTTGTCCTAGTTGAATTGTGATGTCAGATTGGAGATTGCCTGTACTTTCGACGCGCACTTCTCCGAGATTTAGCGCTTGACGAATGGTTTGAGCGCTATTACCATCCCCTTGCTGGGCAACAATATGAGTTACATCCAAGGGTTCGCTCCAGCGTCTAGCAACATACACATTACGATAGCCAGCTGCCGCTAAAGAGCTTACCAAAGATTGAACCGCGCGATCGCTCCCCGTACTATCTTGGATTGCCACCCTTAACCTTGCCGGATCGGTGGTTGCTTGCATTCCCTCGGCGGGGACATTAAAATACTGAGTCATCATCGTTGCGATGCGATCGCCATCGGGTAGCCAATAACTAGCGCTGTATTCTCCTGGGGTGCTAAAACGCCCTGGAACTAGCAACATTTGAACATCAGCGCGTTTTGTTTGTACGCCAAAACCTACTAACGCCATTAATTCTTGAATATTCAAATTAGTGTCAATGTGTGACTGAATCACCTCTAATATTTTTGGTACTCGCGTCACAATAGTAGGATTTAGAGCCTGTTCCATTAAAGAGCGCATGAGGATTTGCTGCCTCTGAATC
This sequence comes from Chroococcus sp. CMT-3BRIN-NPC107, assembly GCA_019359635.1. Taxonomy (GTDB): domain Bacteria; phylum Cyanobacteriota; class Cyanobacteriia; order Cyanobacteriales; family Chroococcidiopsidaceae; genus Aliterella. The sequence goes on along the minus strand of JAHHGY010000010.1, from coordinate 25,448 downwards.
CGCCCAATATCTCCATTTTCATCATAACGAAAGCGGAGAAACTGTAATGCCTGGTCGCCATTAAGATGCTGTTTTCCGGCTTTAAGGTTGATGTACAAGTGCTGGCTATCATCTTGATACTTCATATCTTTGGGAACGAAAACCGTTACTCCACCTAAAGCATCAATGAGCTTTTCTATCCCTTGGACATTAATTCTGACATAGCGATCTATCGGTGCGCCGTTTAATAGTTCGCTAGTAGCTTGAGCGCTAAGAGCCGGACCCCCACGATAGTTTGCCGAATTTATCTTATTAAAGCTGTGTCCTTCCACTGCTACACGGGTATCTCTAGGAATTGAAAGGACGGCTAATTTTTTGGTTGCGGGGTCAAAACGCAGCAATAGCATTGTATCGGAAAGCCCTTCAAAGGAATTAATCGTGGCATGATAGCCCAACTTATCGCTGCCAGTGGGAGGATTGCTAACATCGGAGGTGAGGACTTTTACCCCCAAAACTAAGATGTTTACCGGGCGAGTTAGTTCCGAAAGCCTTAAACCACCGCGAGAGAAGCGATCGCCTTTACCAAATATAGCTTCTTGCTCTGGGCTAAGTTGGGCTTGCATCAAAGGCGTACTAGACAAAGAAACTGCAAGTAGCGCTCCGGCGGTGGCTGAAACCATAGCGACACCCGTTAAACCTGCCCAAAACCACAACCAGCGCCCAGTCTGAGAACGAGACGATTTTTTAATAACTTTTGCCGAATTTATTGAAGGAGACTTCCGCTCTGAATGTTTCTGAACTGCCACAGACTTCCTCACACTTGATTAAACCAAAAAATAATTGCAGCATTTAGCCAATAATTATTCGCTAAACGTGCTAAATAAGCAATCTTTAGCAGAAAGCTTAACTATTCGACGGATGCCTTCAAGAAAAAGTTTACTTGGATTATATTTGACTAGCAAACTGCAATTTTACGTAAAATAGGGCAGAATTTCAAAGATTTTTGCTATCGGTTGAAGACAAAGGCCGATCTATTTGGTTCGCTAATTTGCTAAACCCTGGTAAACGCACAGGTTTATGCTGATAGAGGCGAATCATTAACATCATACTGACCAAAAAGTAGCTAGAAGTGAGAAAAGTATTTAATATTAGTAGCCGCAAAGATAAAAATTCTAAATTTTCTGCTCCCATTCCCAGCAATAAATAACCCGCCATCCAGCTACCTGCTAGAGTTACAGACAAACGACTGACTTTTAATTGCTCTTTATTGGCAGCGTCACCTTGGTAGAGCGTCCATAAAGACGGAAAAAAACCAAATATTGGGATTAAATATAAAAATAACTGTAAGTGCTTGAGGTCTAGGTTATCGGTGGGTTCCACGTTATTTTTCATATTGTTTGCCAAGATCCTGAAGTGGGGGGATGAGTTTAAGAGGTGAATTTAGAGATAATAAGACCGCTTGAGCAAATTCGATGATTTTTATCCGGCAGTAGGCAAATGCAGAAACGCATAATACTTGGATGGTGGCAAGGAATGACTCTAGGAGGGCGATTGACCGCGATCGCGCTTGTAGCTCCTTTAATCGTACTTAACGCTTGGGCAGTTTCTTCTATTTTTAACTATTTCAACTCCCTAATCGTAATTTTGGTGGGTGCTTCGCTATTGGCGTTTTTGCTCAATTATCCGGTTAGCTGGATGGAAAGCAAAGGCGCTAAACGCGAACAAGTGGCAATTTTGGTATTTTTGGCAGCGTTATCAATTTTGCTGGCATTGGGAGTAACTTTAGTTCCCTTAGTGCTTACCCAAGCTCAACAATTGGTAATTCGGTTGCCAGAATGGATTGATTCGGGACGCTATCAGTTACTACTATTGAATCAATGGGCAGATAATCAAGGTTTTCCCCTCAATCTAGATGCGTTACTCGTCCAAATTAACGATCGCCTCAAAGGACAGTTGCAACAAATCGCATCGCAAGTATTAAATTTAGCGGTACTTACTGTTACTAGCTTGCTAGACTTTGTACTGACAATGGTTTTGGCTTTTTATTTATTACAGCATGGCGATAGTTTGTGGCAAAGTTTAATCGAATGGCTGCCAGCTAAAATTCGCCAACCGTTTTCGCAAACCTTGCGCCTGAGTTTTCAAAATTTCTTCATCGGACAGCTAATTTTTGGTACTTGCATGGCTTTTGCCTTGATTCCGACCTTTTTGTGGCTAAAAGTTCCTTTTGGGCTGCTATTTGGCTTAACTATCGGTATTATGGCGCTGATTCCCTTTGGGGGAACTGTAGGAATTATTACTACTACTTTACTTGTCGCTTTACAAGATTTTTGGTTGGGTTCGCGGGTATTAATTGCGGCGGTAATTGTCCAACAAATTCTCGAAAACTTAGTTGCTCCCCGAATTTTGGGTAGCGTTACCGGGTTAAATCCTGTCTGGATCTTAATATCTGTGTTAACTGGGGCGCGAGTTGGGGGGTTATTGGGGGTAATTGTTGCCGTACCTTCGGCTGTTGTGATCAAAACTGCTTTAAGCGCGTTACGCGGACGCAATAATGGGGAGGTTTCTACAGAAACAGGTCAATTAGAAAGCGATGCAAGTCAAACTACCGTTGAAGTAGTACCACCACAGCTAAAAAAACTAGCAACAGATTAATTTGTTAAAGGCGATCGCGCAATTGCTGTTGTGTTGAAGATGGAGGATTGGTAAATAGGACTGTTGAAGCATCCAACTTTGAGTACCCGGCGACCGAAAAGCCCAGCATTACTACACTTGCAGCCGATAGCGCGTACCGTCTTCCTAAGCGAATTGCATAGCGTCTATGCAAAAAACTTGTCTTTTGACTTGGGGGTTGCTGATTCATAAGTACCTTAAATTTATACCGCCACCGGGACGTTAAAATTCATTAAGCTCTTACTATGGCATTTTTATGAGACGATCGCGCTTTAGTTACTATTTTGGTAACGGCAATAAATTAAGGAGTCCACCAAGCCAGAGCATAAGCTTGAGTTGCTTCGTTGACTTGTTGGGAATATTGAACGCGGATTTTGTATTTGCCAGGAGTTGGAACCGGGCAAAAAATATGCTCTACACTATCAACAGCGCTAATAGAGGTGCAGATACTACTAGCAGCGTTATTAGATTCAGTGCTAACTAAATAAAGGTCTAAGTTATTTAAACCGCGATCGCTAAAAGTCTCTCCGAGATCGTACTGCTGGTTTTTATTATTATCGTTTAGCTCGACCAATCGATTCCAAGCTAAAGTCACCGATACAAAACTACCCTGCCCTAAAGGTTTAGCTAATACATACTCTTGCACCGAATTGGCGCTAACTGAACCGTAATCCCACCCAATGGCAGGAATCGCCGCCGCCGGTTGCCATTCTCCTAGACTAAATTGCTGAAAGGCGCGAAAAGCGTTGAGTTGCCCAGTTCCCATTTGGGCGTGGAGGGGAATCTTGGGATCGCTATAAGCATCGGAAGCCGTCCAATCTTGATTTTGCTTATCAATAATAGTTTTGGTCATTCCCAAACGCAGAGAGTCGCCAGAATCTTGCACTTTGTCGGCAGAATTTAGCATCACAGCTTTCATTACTTCTTGGCGACGAGCGTTCAAACTCCAATTATTTGTTTTGGCACGCAATTGTTTGTCGCCGTATTCTTGCAATAAGGCAACTGTTGCTGTAACGTGAGGCACAGCAAAACTCGTACCTGTTACCTTAGTTACTTTACCATTGGGATTGAGTAAGGAAATATTACTTCCCGGTGCGACGAGTCCAATCGCGCGACGAATGCCAAGGTTTACTTCTTTGCCGTTTAATCTCCCTGCTAACCCAACTTTGATGTCACTGATATTAGAGACATCTACTTTATCAAAAACTCCATCTTTAATTCCATCTCTACGGCTGCTAAAAGCGACATTAATACCGTTGTAATTGTCGGTAGGTATGGGAATACCCCCCTTGCCTTGATTCCCAGCGATCGCATACAAAACATTGTGAAAGCGACTAGACCAGTCGATACACTGAGTTAATAAAGCATTACCATCTAAACGGGCATTGAGTCTTGGGTCGCGCTCTAAAGTTTCCCCAAAGCTAAAATTTATGGCTCTAACATCGCCACCATTTTGCATGGCTACGTGCTGCGCTGATAAACATTCCTCTGGTTGACCTCCAGTTTTGAGGGAACCCACCGCCGTAGAGTAAAGCCTAGCGCCTGGTGCTACGCCGCGAATAGCTTTATCAGAACTAATCATGACACTGGCAACGTTTTGAGCATGGGGATCTAAGTTAGCGTTTGCTTTGGCGGGGCGATCGCGCAAAAATACTCCTGCTAAGGCGATCGCTCTTCCCGATACTGCTTTATCTAAGCCATACTGTCCGGGACGACCAATTTCTACTTGTCCAATACTAATTTTTCGCCCGATTAGATCGTAAGGTAGTTGGTGCAAACGCAAAGCATCAATTCCTGATTCTCCAATAGAAGTAGCAGTTTGTAGCGCCAAAACTGGATTACTAGCCAAAGAAATCGCACTCAATCCCCCCATCGTCCACGCCAATTGTTTTATCATCTGCTGTCTACAAACGCCTTTGCACCCAAGCAATTTATTTTAGTTATTTTTGAATTATCAATAGCAAGTGTAACTATTGGGTGCAAGCTCTCTGCCAATGTTAAAATGTTTAACAATTGAGGACTTAGGAGAACTAATTTATGACTAATACGCCATCGCCCAAGCCGATTGTAATTGCTCCATCTATCCTATCTGCTGATTTTAGCCGTTTGGGAGATGAGATTAGGGCGGTAGATGCTGCCGGAGCCGATTGGATTCACGTTGATGTCATGGATGGTCGCTTTGTCCCGAATATTACCATTGGCCCATTAATTGTTGAAGCTATTCGTCCGGTGACTACAAAGCCTTTGGATGTCCACTTAATGATTGTAGAACCAGAAAAGTATGTAGAAGATTTTGCTAAAGCGGGAGCAGATCATATATACGTTCATGCCGAACACAACGCTTCTCCTCACTTGCATAGAACTTTGGGACAAATTAAAGAACTTGGTAAAAAAGCAGGAGTGGTACTCAACCCCGGTTCTCCCTTAGAGTTGATTGATTACGTGCTTGAATTATGCGATTTAGTCTTGATTATGAGCGTAAACCCCGGTTTTGGCGGTCAAAGCTTTATTCCTGGCGTACTTCCCAAAATTCGCAAACTCCGCGCTATGTGCGACGAACGCGGCTTAGATCCTTGGATTGAAGTTGATGGCGGTCTAAAAGCTAATAATACTTGGCAAGTAATTGAAGCAGGTGCAAATGCGATCGTTGCAGGTTCGGCGGTATTTAATGCGCCCGATTATGCAGAAGCAATTAAAGGTATTCGCAGTAGCAAGCGTCCCTCACCAGAACTTGCAGCCGTTTAAATTTTCATTTAGCTAAAGCAATAAGTCCGCCAAGAGCTAGGATCTTGGCGGACTTATTTAATTATCTCAATTGCTAATTATTGATGGCGGCGATCGCCTAACCATTTTGCTGCGGCTATTCCTACAACTGCGGCTACTAAGGGATTGCTTAAAAACTTGATTACCCCAGGCTTTTCGGCTAATACTTCTTGAAAAATATCGGGGTGGCTGTGGTAAGCAAAGGAGGCAAGCTTAGTTACGTCATCTATGCTCATCTTGCTAGGGTGGTGAGTTGATAGACCTAATTCTTGTTCTAGTTGACGATCTTTCAAGCCTCTTTTTTCTAGATGCTTGAAGAAGGCTCTAGCTACATCATCCCGTTCGTTGGGCTTAATTTGAGCGATCGCTTTTTGCAATTCTGGCTCTAGTTGCCCGGGAGGAATGCGATCGTGATGTAAAGATTGTCCAAATAGTTGACGGCGTTCTTCGTGAGATGAACGATTTGCAAAGTCGTCAAAGTTTTCATATTGCAACTGGGAACCCACATCCGCATCGCCTAAGCTCTCACTATTTCCTTGCGCCAAATCATTCATAATTTGACGTTTATATTGATCGCTACTGCTCATTTTATTTATTCTCCTCATTTAAAATTTAACTATGCTTTTAACTGCGATTTTTAGTCGGTTAATAGTAAATACTTATCAACTTATTTGTATTCAATCTGGTTTGATTGAACATCATACTTTGCAGTCAAAATTAGTTTTTTATCAGGGGCGTACATCAAAACTGTTAAATCTTGGTTAGGAAAGTTTTTGTGAAAGCCTTGAGCTAAAGATTTGGCTAAAGGTTTTACTTCTGTTGGTTTTACTTCGGGCGTAACTACAACACCTAATTTGTTGTTATCGCGCACGTAAGCATCTTTAACTAAACCTTTGCTTTTACTGATAACCCAGTTACCAAAATCTTGACTGCTGGCGCTATTTCCTCTTTCTGTCCGTCCGTAGTTATTAGTTATAGAAGCGTTGGGTAAGCTTGGTTGCTTTGCTTGTACTGCACCGTTGCAAGCTGCGGTTGTTGTCAGTACCAACACTAAAACTAAAGCCGTTAAAACTCGGCGTAATTGCTGAATCATGCTAGTTTTAATTTCTCTGAATTGTTGTATGGTTGAGCAGTATACTGTTGTAATAATATGCTGCTCGTTAGTTATAAAAACTCTTTGATTTTTGTTAGGATATATCTAAGAGTTATAAACTGATTAGTCAAGCTTCTCTTTCACTTTGTCTTTTACGTCTTCTACGCCTTGACGTACTTCGCTTTCAGCTTGCTTTGTTTTACCTTCGGCTTTATCTTCAGGATCGCCTGTAACGTTACCCAAAGCTTCTTGAGCTTTGCCTTCAATGTTTTTAGCAGCAGCTTTTGCTTTATCATCTAAACCCATAATATTCTCCTGTTTTATTTATTAGAGAACTTCAAAATTAAATTTGAAGCTAAGTTGTTATCTTGTTGACAATCTAACTATTTTTTGAATCAATAAACTTCTGCCAGAAGAGGGATTAGTTCTCTATGCTAAAAGATGGAAAAGCTGGAAAGTATTGGCAACAATTAAGTTAAAACTAATGTTAATAAAAGTAAAGTTAGCAAAAAACAATTATGGAAAATAATAGCTCCTTTCAACTCCAAGCACCTTTTGCGCCAACGGGGGATCAACCAAAAGCGATCGCGCAATTAACAGCAAATATTCAAGCTGGACAAAGGTATCAAACATTACTAGGGGCAACAGGTACGGGTAAAACCTTCTCAGTAGCTTCGGTAATTGAAAAAATTGGCAAACCTACTTTAGTTCTCGCTCACAACAAAACTTTAGCCGCTCAACTTTGTAACGAGTTACGGGAGTTTTTTCCAGACAATGCTGTGGAGTATTTCGTTAGTTATTACGATTACTATCAACCCGAAGCCTACATTCCCGTTACCGATACTTATATAGAAAAAACCGCTTCAATTAATGACGAAATAGATATGCTGCGCCACTCGGCAACGCGGAGCCTTTTTGAGCGCCGAGATGCGATCGTTGTGGCTTCGATTAGCTGCATTTATGGTTTGGGTACGCCAAGAGAATATTTAAAAGCCGCTATTCCTCTCCAGATAGGCAGAGAAGTTAATCAAAGAGAATTATTGCGCGATTTAGTAACCGTACAGTACCGCCGCAACGACTTAGAAATGAGTCGAGGGCGGTTTAGAGTGCGGGGAGATGTATTAGAAATTGTCCCTGCTTACGACGATCGCATTGTGAGAGTAGAATTTTTTGGCGATGTCGTAGAGGCGATTCGTTACGTAGACCCCGTAACAGGAGAAATTCTTAAAAGTATCGAAGCCATAAATATCTATCCAGCTAGACACTTTGTTACCCCTGAAGAAAAGCTAGAAAGTGCTTGCGAAGCTATAGAGCAAGAATTGAAGCAAAGGCGGAGTCAATTAGAAGCTGAGGGCAAATTATTAGAAGCTCAACGTATAGATCAGCGCACTCGCTACGATTTAGAAATGCTCAAAGAAGTAGGTTACTGCAACGGCGTAGAAAACTACTCGCGCCATTTAGCCGGACGCAGCCCTGGAGAGCCGCCAGAGTGCTTAGTTGACTACTTTCCCGATGATTGGCTGTTGGTCGTAGATGAGTCTCACGTCACCATTCCCCAAACCCGCGCCATGTACAATGGCGATCGCGCTCGTAAGAATGTATTAATCGAGCATGGCTTTCGTTTACCCAGCGCCGCCGACAATCGCCCCCTAAAAGCCGATGAATTTTGGCAAAAAGTTAATCAATGTATCTTTGTTTCCGCAACTCCGGGAGAATGGGAGTTGGAATTATCAGAAGATCGAGTTGTTCAGCAAATAATTCGCCCGACTGGGGTAATCGATCCGCAAATTTTTGTACGTCCAACAGAAGGACAAGTAGACGACTTATTAGGAGAAATTAAAGATCGCGTCGATCGGCGCGAACGAGTGCTAGTCACGACTTTAACTAAGCGCATGGCAGAAGATTTGACCGAATACCTGCAAGATCGGGGCATTAGAGTTCGCTATCTGCACTCAGAAATTAATTCAATTCAAAGGATTGAAATCTTGCAGGAATTGCGAGAAGCAGTTTTTGATGTGCTAGTAGGCGTGAACTTATTGCGGGAAGGTTTGGATTTGCCCGAAGTATCGCTAGTAGCAATTTTGGACGCAGACAAAGAAGGCTTTTTACGCGCCACGCGATCGCTCATTCAAACAATTGGGAGAGCAGCGCGTCACGTCAACGGACAAGCAATTATGTACGCCGACAACCTCACCGACAGCATGGCAAAAGCAATTGAAGAAACCGAACGCCGACGAGAGATCCAAATTGCTCACAACGAAAAGCACAATATTACGCCCAAATCGATTATCAAAAAATCCGTCAACTCAATACTGTCTTTTTTAGAAGTATCGCGGCGACTAAATGCTCAAGAATTAGCTATTGTTGACGAACAAGCCGATGACTTACCTTTAGATGCTTTACCCGACTTGATTGTGCAACTAGAAAATCAGATGAAAGAATCGGCGAAAAACTTAGAATTTGAAGCAGCAGCAAAATCGCGCGATCGCATTAAACGCTTGCGCGATCGGTTATTAGGACATTAAATATATTTGTAGAGACGTTGCAGTGCAACGTCTCTTTTTTTAACCTGTGTTTCGCATCCCCGCAGCAATACCGTTAATAGTTAACAACGCGCCTCTGAGCAATTCTCCCTTACTGTATCGAGAATGAATCACCCCAGAAGTTGTACTACCCGATTGACGCAACCGCTTGAGCAAAGACACTTGTAAAAAGCCTAAAGGAACGATCGTTCCATTTCGCAACTGTACAGACCTCTGCAACACCGGATCGCCATCTAAAAGCCGCTTGTTGGCTGTAATTGTCAAAACTAAGTCGCGAGTTAGGTAATATTCATTAGCAATTTGCTCAAATACCCGTTCTAAACGCGCCTTATCTTCTGGCTGTGATAACTCCTCTACATAGTGCTGCGCCATTTGAATATCTACTTTAGCTAGAGTCATCTCTACTTTAGAAATTACCATTTTAAAAAATGGCCATTTGACATAGAAACAACGCAGCAATTTAATGTGATCTTCAGGCTTCTCTTGCACGAACTCTTGCAAAGCCGTACCCACACCGTACCAAGAAGGTAACAAAAAGCGAGTTTGTGTCCAGCTAAATACCCAAGGAATCGCCCTCAAACCGCTTATATCTCTATTTCCCGACTGACGGCGCGCGGGACGAGAACTAATTTGTAGTTGACTAATTTCACCAATCGGAGTGACTTGGTGGAAAAAATCGATAAAGTCTGGTTGCTCGTAAATTAGATTGCGATAATGAGAACGCGATCGCGCTGAAAGTTCTTCTAATATTTCATTCCAAGGTTGAATATTATCAAACCCCGTCCGCAATAAACTTGCTTGAATTACCGCCGTGGCGATCGTTTCCAAATTATAAAGCGCTAACTGTGGCAACGAGTATTTAGACGCTAATACTTCTCCTTGCTCGGTAATTTTGATTCGCCCGTTGATGCTGTGACCTGGTTGAGCCAAAATCGCCTCGTAAGCTGGGCCTCCACCCCGTCCTACCGAGCCACCCCGTCCGTGAAAAATTCGCAAGTGTACGCTATAATCTTCGGCGATAGTTTGTAGGGCTTTTTGGGCTTTATGAATTTCCCAGTTACTGCTTAAAAAGCCTGAATCTTTGTTGCTGTCAGAATAACCTAGCATGACTTCTTGCAAGTCGAAGCTATGCTCTTTTTTTGCTGCATAGCCACCAGCTAATAAAGCGCGGTACAAGGGCATTTCAAACAATTTTTTCATTACCGATGGAGCGCGTTGTAAGTCTTCCACCGTTTCAAATAGCGGCACTACTTTCAGTGTCCCAGTAGCTGTGCCAGGGTCAAATAACCCAGCTTCTTTAGCTAGTAACAGCACTTCTAGTAAGTCGCTCAATTCCCGGCTCATGCTGATGATGTAAGTTTGACAAATATTAGTACCAAACTCTTGTTGTAAACTTCGCACCACGCGGAAGGTTTGAATTAGTTCGTTTGTTGCTGGTGAAAAGGGCAACTCTGAAGGTATCAAGGGGCGACGAGTTTGCAGTTCGCTAGATAGCCAAAGCACCCGCTCGTTTTCTGATAGTTCATGGTAAGGTCGGGGCAAGATTTGCAGGTATGCTAATATTTCATCGATCGCGTCGGCATGACGAGAGGATTCTTGACGAATATCTAAGTGAGCTAGAGTGAAGTCGTAAATTTCGACTTGACTGATTAAATTTTCTAATTCTCGACAAGTAATGCCCGTTTCCTTGAGGTTGCTTTGAATCAATCGCAAATCTGCTAAAAATTCGGCGGCGGAATGATAAATTCCTTTGGCATCGACAGCAATTATTTTTTGGCTCAAGTCTTTGCCAGACAAACTAGCATTGCGAGCGCGCGTATTTTCTAATCGCTTCAAGACGTAAGATAATTTCAACCTGTAAGGTTCTTGCCGATAACGCAAGGCTTGCGCTTCGTACACTTCGTTCATCTGCGATTGTTCTTGCTCTAGCGATTCTAATAAATCGGGCAAAACATCGCTTAAATGCAGCGACAAACTCAATAAATCTGTTAACCGTTTGACGGACTTGATATATTTTTCTAGCACCATCTGCCGTTGATAGCAGGCGGTTTGCCAAGTCACTTCGGGGGTTACAGACGGGTTGCCATCGCGATCGGAACCTACCCACGAACCAAACTTGCAAAAATTTTTGCTGGGCGGGTTTAAACGCGGAAAGTTTTGATTAATTGAATGTTTCAGGCTTTGATACAGTTTGGGAATTTCATCAAATAAAACCTCTTGGAAGTAGTGCAAAGCATACTCTACTTCGTCTATAACTGCGGGTTTAAATTGATGCAACTCATCGGTACGCCACCACAGCCGGATTTCTTCAGTCAATTGTTCTTTTAATTCTGCCGCTTCCCAAGAACTTGCTTCATCGACAATTGCTTTACCTTCTTCTAATTGATCGAGTTGCTGAAACAATTTAGCCATCCGGCGTTGCTTATCGCGAATCGTATGGCGAACAATCTCTGTTGGGTGCGCTGTAAATACTAATTGAATATCTAATTGGTCAATTAGTTGCTGAATATGCTGAGGTGGCACATTCATAGCGCGCAAGTAAGGAAACAATGTCTGAAAGGTACGCTGGTTTTGGGGTTCGGTATGAATAGCTTGCCAATTTTTTTCTAATAAATCTGCTCCTACTCCTCCATTGACAAATTGCGGTTCTTCTGACAAAGATTCTAGTAAAATCTGTTGCGATCTTTGCGGGAAACGGCTAAGGAGTTGTTGACGCTGTTCGTAATGCTGCTCGACAATATTAATTAGCTGGAAATACAAAGCAAAAGCACGAGCGGCGCGGATAGCTTCGTTAAAATCTAATTGGGAAATTAACTTAGTTACCGAGGAAGTTTCATCACTATTTGCTTGTCCTTCTGGGGAACACAAGTCGCGCAGTTGTCCTAAAAGATCGACCAATTGTTGACCGCATTCTTGCCGAATTACCGACTCCCACAAATCTTCTACTATTTGGAGGCGATCGCGCAAAAATAGATCGATAGGGGAGATGGTAACACCTAATACTTCATCAGAGGAGTGGAGAAGCGAACTCATAAGTATTTGTTCGGGTAAAGCCGGGAATAATCTAATAATTTTAGGGTTTAATTCTATTTAAAGTCGTTTCACAAACAACAAAAATTTGTTTACCTTTGTGAACCTAAGCTAGTTTTGGGCGTTTTTTTCCGGAAAAGGCAGAATCGGCAGGCGATCGCCTCTAAATACTTCTTCGCTGCCCGTAGAAATCGCCTTTATGGCGGGAGTCAAAGCTTTTCCAGCTACTAAGGCAGCTAATAGAGGGAGAGTGCCTAGTTGCAGTAAGGTGTTGCTGGCGATCGTCAATACACCTAAGTCTAAGCCATCTTTAGATGACGGGCGAGAATCAGAATCAGACATATCTAATTTTGGGTAATAATGTGATACTTAAAAGCAGCAATAACTTTGCTTTACTCTTAAGGTTAGTTTAGCCTTTTCTATGCCCATAGCTTGATGCTTTTTGCTCAATTGAAGGCTGAAAGAACCACCTTAAGGTTTTGTCTCTCCTTCAGTTGTAGACAAAATCTCTAAAAAAAACTTATACTTAATCCTCAACTTTATGAATGACACCGCGAGGAGAGTATTATCGCTGAACCACTAAACCTAACTGTTAGCCTAAGAGGTACTCGTGAAGTCCAGGATAACTACCAGCTATTCCGCCTCACAGGTTTGTTAGATGCTTTTTCCGAACCAACATTTCGCAAAGTTATCGGCAAATATATAGAAGAAGGGCCCATACATATTATTTTGGATCTTTCTCAAATTGATTTTATTGATAGCTCTGGCTTGGGCGCTTTGGTGCAACTTGCAAAACTTGCTCAAAGCGCCGGAGGTACATCGCAAATAGTCACTAATGCCCGTGTTACGCAAACAGTGAAGCTGGTACGCTTAGAACAATTTTTATCTCTACGCCCCAGTGTAGACATAGCTTTAGAAAATACTAAGCAGTCCTAAAACGTTGGATTAGAAACTTTACAAATCGCTATCCGATTACCAAATCTGGATAGCTTAATTTTTGTATTTTTATTGTGAAGTTAGCTGTAGTTATCTACCAATATTAGGGGATCGAGCATAATAGTTAAAGATCGATCGTAGATGCGATCGCCTCTGCTATAGAGGTAAGACGACAAATACCGCCAACCAAGAGTTTATAGAGGAATAAATAATTTGTGACCCAGGAGAATGAGTGCTTAGTTCAAGAGTCAAAAGCATGGGCAACTCAATCTTTGCAAAGGCTGATGAACTTGTCGCTAATAAACCCAGCACAAATACAACAAGTTTCTCCCGCAGCTTTGGCTTATATCGGTGACGCGGTATACGAGCTTTATGTTAGAACAAACTACTTATTGCCACCAAAGACGGCTTACGCTTATCACCAACGGGTAGTAGCACAAGTACGCGCCGAAACTCAAGCACAACAACTAGCTTCTTTAATTGCTTGGCTAACTCCTACAGAACTCGAAATTGTCCGGCGGGGACGCAATGCCGCTAATCGTCCGCCAAAAAGAGTAAATGCGGAAATTTATGGACGGGCTACTAGCCTAGAAACCTTAATTGGCTACCTTTATTTGACTAATTTTCCCCGCTTGAGTCAGTTGCTGCAACAACTAAATTTTATTGAAGTTGATGCTCATAAGTAGACATGGCTTTACCTTTAAAATCCATTCACCAAAAGCATTTTGAGGGTCTGAGAAATAATGGTAAGCTAGACAAGCAAATATTAAAAGTTTATTAATATACATCAAAAAGTCTTAAAAATCAATCTTTCGCTACTAAAATAAATTTTGAACTTCGATACACTACTATTGATTCGGTTCGCCAGAATCTAAATTAACTAAACCAAATGGCTGACAAACCTTCTAAAAAAATAGTTTCTGGTAGACCCTATCAAGGTAAGCCCAGAAGTACATCTAGCACAGGTTCTACCAAACCTGTTTTAAAGCATCCCACAAATAAAAGTTACACCTCAGAACCATCAAGAAATCCCAACAGCTACGCTTCAGAGCATCCTAGAAAATCTCTAAAAAACTTTAAAATAAGTTTGCCAAAAGTTGGACAAGGGAGAAGCGATCGCTACGAAGAACGTTATTCAAGCCCAAAAAGCGATCATCCTAGAGAAGATCGTCTTAAAGATTCTCCCTCGTCAAGCGATCGCTATAAAGAAAATCGTTATCCAAGTCCAAAAAGCGATCGTCCTAGAGAAGATCGTTTTAAAGATGCTCCCTCGTCAAGCGATCGCTATAAAGAAGATCGTCATAACAATGAAGATCGTTACAAACCTTCACCAAATTTATCGGCTGAAAGTAGCGAAGAAGACAGCGATTTGCTCTATGGTCGTCACACTGTACTAACAGCCTTAGAAAATCAACGTCAACTTAATCGGTTGTGGATTACATCGCGCCTGCGTTACGATCCCCGATTTCTTTCTTTGATTACTCAAGCCAAAGACAATGGCACGGTTGTTGATGAAGTTGAACCTAAGCGTTTAGATCAAATTACTAATCGCGCTAACCATCAAGGCATAGCGGCTCAAATAGCTCCGTATAATTACAACGAACTTGGCGAACTAATTGCCAAAGCCAAAGCGAGTTCCGAGCAGCCAGTAATTATTGTGGCAGACAGCATCAACGATCCCCATAATTTAGGAGCAATTATTCGTACTGCTGAAGCCATTGGCGCTCAAGGCTTAGTAATTCCTCAAAGACGGGCTGTAGGGATTACTTCTACAGTGATGAAAGTTGCGGCGGGGGCATTAGAAACCTTTGCGGTTGCTAGAGTAGTAAACCTGAGCCGAGCCATGGAAGAATTAAAAGCTGCGGGTTTTTGGATTTATGGTACAGCAGCCACCGGAAGTCAGCCATTGCATACCGTACAATTTAGCGGCGCGATCGCTCTTGTTGTCGGTGCTGAAGGAGAAGGCTTAAGTTTATTAACTCAAAGGTGTTGCGATGTGCTAGTGTCTATTCCCCTAGCAGGAAATACACCTAGCTTGAATGCTTCAGTTGCTACAGGTATGGCTTTGTATGAAATCTATCGCCAACGCTGGGGGACTAAACTTCATTTGGATAAATTGAAAAAAGAAGCGTAAAGAAGTATAACAGTTTGTAAATTAGCTTGACAGAGATTAACTAATACATTGCAAGTAGCAGTAGAGCAAAAACATGAAAAATATTTGGCACGATCTCAAAGAAATCCTAACTAACTTTTTTCACGGTTTCGGCTGGGCATGGTGGGTAGAAGTTGTTACCCAAAGTCCTGGTTGTACTTACTACTTTGGACCATTTTTGAGTGTCAAAGAAGCAAATAATGCCCTCACTGGTTATGTAGAAGACTTAGAACAAGAAGGTGCTACAGGAATCAAAGTACAAGTCAAACGCTGTAAACCCCAATCCTTGACTATTGCTGAAGATTTGAGTGAAAAAAGAGAGAGCTACATCAAGCCAGCTTTTAGTAATTAAAGCAATTTTTGCTAGGGGCTGATGCCCCTATTTTATTACTTGAGGATGAGCCGCAAGCCAAGCATTAATATCGTTATTCACTTGCTGGGGTATTTCCCAAGGAAATAAATGGGCGGTGTTGGCGTAACACTGCCATTGACAATTTTTAAGATGTTGAGCAGTTTCTAGGCTTGATTGGGCGGTAATATGCCTGTCTTCTGCCCCTGCCAGCATCAAGCAGGGAATTTGAATCTGCTCTAAAGCTTCTAAACGGTTGTAGCCAGCTTTGAGGGCATGATTGAGCGCACCATGAGCCGCCGGAGAAGTTTGCAAAAAAGCTGACATGGCATCGGCGGCAAGATAGCGGTAGGTAGCGGATGTATGTTGTTGGACGAGGTAGCGGTAAAGGGACTTTTTGCCAAAGTTATCAATATTCCATTGCCAGCTAGGCTGAATTTGATTGATTATAGAGGCGATCGCCGTAAATAAGTTATCTTGCCAGCTAATGGGTGGATGGCTACCTTTAGGACGCGCCGCCGTAGCAATCAAAACTAATCCGGTAACTCGTTCGGGTAACTTTAAAGCTAACTCCATCGCTAAGATACCGCCTAAAGACCATCCGAGAATCAGGCATTTTTCAATCTGTAAACGGTCTAGCAGCGCCTCTAGGTCGGTCAAATGGTCTTGCATGACGAAATTGCCCTGAAACCGACTTTTGCCATAGCCGCGCAAGTCGGGAGAAACCGTTTTAAATCTTTGAGACAATGGTTGCGTAAACACTGACATACTACTTCCCGATCCTGGATGTCCGTGCAAGCAAAGAATGGGGAAACCTTGCCCTTGAATGTAAGTATTAAGTTGGTGCGGTTTAGAAGTCACGTAAATTAAGCCCAAATCTCTTGTAAATCTAGCTCGAAACCTGGCAATACATCTTCCCCAGATAAAGAGTTGGGAACGTTTTTAACTTCTACCGTTTGATTTTGGCGATAAATCTCTACTTGGCGAGTTTCAGGATTAATTAACCAGCCTAAGCGAGTGCCATTATCTAAATATTCTTTCATTTTGCTTTGTACGTCAGTTAGGCGATCGCTGGGCGAACATAATTCCACCACAAAATCAGGACAAATAGGCGCAAATTTACGCTTTTGAGAGGTATTTAGGGTATCCCAACGCTCTTGTTTTATCCATGAAGCATCGGGAGAACGAATTGCACCATTAGGGAGCGTAAAACCCGCCGAAGAATCAAAAGTTACACCCAGACGCACTTGCCGATTCCACAGCCACAACTGCCCATTTAATCCCGAATTTTGTTTTCCTGTATCGCTTCCGGCTGGTGACATAACAACTAATTCTCCAGTAGAAGTGCGCTCGAATCTTAAATCTCGATTTGACTGACAAATCTGCTCAAATCGCTCGTCGGTAAGTTCCATAGCAGAGTGGAGATTTAGAGTTAAAGCAGTCATAACATTTATAGGATTGACTTACTATTAAACCTAGCAACTTTCAAAGGCGGTGATAAGATGCGATCGCCTATACTAAATTGACTTATTGAGGAACGCGCTTATATGGCATCTATCCGCGAGTTGCACCATCAGCTAGTTAGCAAAGAACGCTCTGCTGTCGAAATTACCCAAGAAACTTTAAACCGCATTGCAGCCTTAGAACCCAAACTACATAGCTTTTTGTGTGTCACGGCCCAGCAAGCATTATCTCAAGCAAAAGCCGTTGATGCCAAAATTGCCGCTAAGGAAGACATTGGCTTATTAGCTGGAATTCCCATCGGTATTAAAGACAATATGTGTACTAAAGGTATTCCCACAACTTGCGCCTCAAAGATGTTGGAACACTTTGTACCGCCTTACGAATCTACAGTAACCCAACTTTTGGCTCAAGCGGGTGCGGTAATGGTGGGTAAAACTAACCTTGATGAGTTTGCAATGGGAAGTTCTACAGAAAATTCTGCTTATCAAACTACCGCTAATCCTTGGGATATAACGCGAGTTCCTGGTGGCTCCTCTGGGGGTTCTGCCGCCGCCGTAGCCGCCGATGAATGTACCGTATCGATTGGCTCGGATACGGGGGGTTCTATCCGCTTACCAGCCTCTTTTTGTGGGGTTGTGGGGATGAAACCAACTTACGGATTAGTTTCGCGGTTTGGTTTGGTGGCTTTTGGTTCATCTTTAGATCAAATTGGGCCTTTTGGACGCAGTGTCGAAGATACGGCAATATTGTTAAAGGCGATCGCATCTTACGATCCCAAAGATTCTACAAGCTTAAAAGTTGAAATCCCCGACTATACCCAATCTCTAAAAACCGACCTCAAAAATCTTAAAATCGGCATTATTAAGGAAACCTTTGGCGAAGGTTTAGATCCCCTAGTTGCGGAAGCGGTACATAAAGCTATTGAACAACTCAAGCAATTAGGCGCAGAAATCAAAGAGATTTCTTGTCCTCGCTTTCGCTACGGTTTACCCAGCTATTACATTATTGCGCCGTCAGAAGTATCGGCAAACTTAGCTCGGTACGATGGCGTTAAATACGGCTTGCGTACTTCCGATCCCCAAAACTTGTTATCAATGTACACTCACACTCGCGCCGAAGGTTTTGGCGCAGAAGTCAAACGGCGGATTATGCTTGGAACTTATACCTTATCGGCGGGGTATTACGACGCTTACTATCTCAAAGCGCAAAAAGTCCGCACTTTAATTAAGCAAGATTTTGAAAAAGCTTTTGCAGAAGTGGATGTATTAGTATCTCCCACAGCGCCAACAACCGCCTTTAAAGCTGGCGAAAGAAATGCCGATCCTATGAGTATGTATTTAACCGATTTAATGACTATTCCCGTAAATTTGGCTGGTTTACCAGGTTTAAGCTTACCTTGCGGCTTTGATAACGATGGTTTACCCATTGGTTTGCAGCTAATAAGTAACGTTTTGCGCGAAGATCAATTGTTTCATGTTGCTTATGCTTACGAACAATCTACCGAGTGGAAAAACCATACACCACAATTAACTTAAGCTGTGTTATGTAGGGGGTAATAAGTAAAAATTCCCCCTCTATCATGCGGAAAAGACCTTTATTTAATTTGCTATTGGGTACGGGGGTTGTATTTGCGATCGCTTATTTAGCTGCTTGTACCTACTTATTTCGCCAGCAATCTCGTTTTATCTTCTTTCCGTCTTCGGTGATTGAAACTACACCCAAAGCTTTTAACCTCGATTTTCAAGAGGTATGGATACCTGTAACTACAGCTTCCGGGAAGGTGGAAAAGATACATGGTTGGTGGATTCCCGCCACTACAGCCAATGCCAAAACCTTACTTTATTTGCATGGTAATGGGATCAATATTGGTGCAAATGCGGCTCACGCTTATCGCTTTTACCAGATGGGTTTTGCAGTGTTAATTATCGATTATCGGGGTTATGGACTCAGTGAGGGTAGTTTTCCGACTGAAGAAACTGTTTATCAAGATGCAACGACAGTTTGGGACTATTTAGTTAAACAGCGAAAAATTCAGCCTAATAATATTATTCTTTACGGGCATTCTTTGGGAGGAGCGATCGCAATTAATTTAGCCACTCAGCACCCCGAAGCCGCCGGATTAATTGTCAATAGTTCCTTTACTTCTATTGCAGATGTTGTAAATACTAGGGGGCAATTTAGACTATTTCCTGTTAAGTTCCTTCTCAATCAACGCTTTGAATCTATTAAAAAGATTAAGTTTCTAAAAATGCCCGTCTTATTTATTCATGGCACAGATGATAATGTAATTCCTGTTGGTATGAGCAAACAACTATATGCGGCTGCACCTCAGCCTAAACAACTATTTATAGTTCCTAATGCCGGACACAATAATACGGCAGAAATTGCTGGCTTGAAATACTTTGAGACTGTAAAAAAGTTTGTTAGTCAAATAGTTAGGTAGTGCGATCGCATTCCTCAGATACCTTTAGGCTACAATGTATGTATAACAAGCTATTAGAAGAAGTTTTGCGCCGACTATTGCGTGAAGAATTACACAAATTAAGCTAATCACAACTATTTAATTAACCTATGTCTTTTGTTGGTTTACATATCCACAGCGATTACAGCTTGCTTGATGGCGCAAGTCAACTACCTGCGCTAGTAGATAGAGCAATTGAATTAGACATGAAAGCGATCGCCCTTACCGATCACGGTGTTATGTATGGTGCAATTGAACTTATTAAAGTTTGTCGTAGTAGAAATGTTAAGCCAATTATTGGCAATGAAATGTATGTCATGAACGGCGATATTGAAAATAAAGATCGTCGAAAAATCCCTAAATATCATCAAGTTGTTTTAGCAAAAAATACTCAAGGCTATAAAAATTTAGTTAAACTAACTACTATTTCTCACCTTAAAGGAATGCAAGGTAGCGGTATTTTTGCTCGTCCTTGTATTAATAAAGAATTACTTACCCAATACCATGAAGGCTTAATTGTCACCAGTGCTTGTTTAGGTGGCGAAATACCCCAAGCAATTCTTGCCGGAAGATTAGATATAGCAAGGAAAGTAGCAAAGGAATATAAAGATATATTTGCCGATGATTACTACTTAGAAATTCAAGATCACGGTTCGCCAGAAGACCGAATTGTGAATGTAGAAATTATTAAAATTGCTCGTGAATTAGACATTAAATTTATTGCTACCAATGACTCGCATTTTGTCTCTTGCTACGACGTAGAAGCACACGACGCATTGCTATGTATTCAAACTAAAAAGCTAATCAGTGAAGACAAGCGGATGCGCTATAGCGGTACAGAATATCTCAAATCTGCTCAAGAAATGAGACAGTTGTTTCGAGATCATCTACCCGAAGAAGTAATTAACAAAGCGATCGCCACAACTGTAGAAATTGCCGAAAAAATTGAGCCTTACAATATTATGGGTGAGTCTCGTATTCCTAACTATAAAGTTCCTCCAGGACATACGGCGGACACTTATTTAGAATACGTTACTTGGCAAGGACTGCTACAAAGATTTAACCGCAAATCTCCCCAAGAAATCGAGCCAGTTTATCGAGAAAGACTAGATTACGAACTAAAAATGATGCAGCAAATGGGTTTTGCTACCTACTTTTTAGTTGTATGGGATTACATCAAATATGCTAGAGATAATGCCATCCCTGTAGGTCCAGGAAGAGGATCGGCGGCAGGTTCTTTAGTAGCTTACGCGTTGCGAATTACTAATATCGATCCCGTACATCATGGATTACTATTTGAGCGATTTTTGAATCCCGAACGTAAATCAATGCCAGATATTGATACAGATTTTTGTATTGAAAAACGTGGCAAAGTTATTGAATATGTAACTGAAAGATATGGCGCAGATAAAGTTGCTCAAATTATTACTTTTAACCGCTTAACATCCAAGTCTGTATTAAAAGATGTAGCCAGAGTATTAGATATTCCTTACGGGGAATCTGACAAGATGGCGAAGTTAATTCCTGTAGTTAGAGGCAAGCCAACTAAGTTAGCGGTGATGATTTCTGGTGCTACCCCCGCACCGGAATTTAAGGAAAAATATGAGAACGATCCAACAGTGCATCATTGGGTTGATATGGCAATGCGCGTAGAAGGAACTAATAAAACCTACGGAGTTCACGCCGCCGGAGTTGTAATTTCTTCCGAACCTTTGGATGAAATTGTACCTTTGCAAAAAAATAATGATGGTTCGGTGATTACTCAATACTTCATGGAAGATTTGGAATCATTAGGACTGTTGAAAATGGACTTTTTGGGGTTGAGAAATTTAACATTGATCCAAAAAACCGTCGATTTAATTCAACAAAATCGTCATATAACTATCGATCCCGATGCTTTACCTTTAGAAGAAAGGAGAGTACAAAAGATTCTTGCTAAAGGTGAAGTTAAAAAAATGCCTGAAGATGTAGAAAAGACCTACAAAATATTAGAAGCAGGGGAATTAGAAGGTATTTTTCAGCTTGAATCTTCAGGAATGCGACAAATAGTTAGAGATTTGAAACCTTCTTGTATCGAAGATATTTCTTCAATTTTGGCATTATATCGGCCAGGGCCACTAGATGCGGGTTTAATTCCTGAATTTATCGATCGCAAACATGGTAGAGAAAAAATAGAATATAAAACTCCATTGCAAGAGCCAATTTTAGAAGAAACTTATGGAGTTTTAGTCTATCAGGAGCAAATTATGAAACAGGCTCAAGATGTGGCTGGCTACTCTTTAGGACAAGCCGATTTACTTAGACGCGCGATGGGTAAAAAGAAAGCATCAGAAATGCAGAAACATCGAGAAACTTTTGTAGATGGAGCGGCAAAAAATGGCGTAAGGCAACAAGTAGCTGAGTTTTTGTTTGAGCAAATGGTTAAGTTCGCGGAATATTGCTTCAACAAATCCCATTCTACAGCTTACGGTTATGTAACTTATCAAACTGCTTACTTAAAAGCAAACTTCCCCGTTGAATATATGGCGGCGCTACTAACATCAAATAGCGGCGATACTGATAAGGTGCAAAAATATATTGCTACTTGTTTGACGATGAATATTCCTATAGAAACAGTAGATATTAATCGCTCAATTATAGATTTTACGCCGCTTGAAAGTTCAATTTTATTTGGATTTTGTGCCGTGCGAAATCTTGGGTTAGGTGCAAGCGAATGTATTTTAGAAGCAAGAAATAATGGTGGTGAATTTAAGTCTTTAGCCGATTTGTGCGATCGCGTAGATTTGCGTACTGTTAGTCGTCGCGCCTTGGAAACTCTAATTTTATGCGGTGGCTTTGACAAAATTGAGCCTAATCGCAATCAGTTAATTCACGACTTGGATATAGTTTTAGATTGGTCAGCTTCTCGCCTTAAAGAACGCGCAAGCGGACAAGTAAACCTGTTTGACTGGAGTGGTTTAGCAAATAACGAGCAAGTTAGTAATAAGTTTGACTCTGTTCCCAAAGCTGCAACAGTCGCGGATTTTTCCCAGCAAGAAAAGCTATCCAAAGAAAAAGAATTGCTTGGCTTTTACGTTTCCGATCATCCTCTAAAATCTGTTCGTTCCGCCGCACAAGTTTTAGCACCAATAAATCTAAGCGAATTAGAAGCGCAAAATAAAAAAGCCTTGCTGTGTGCGGTAGTAATGATTAGTAGTGTTAAACCAATTACTACCAAAAAAGGCGATCGCATGGCGATTGTCAAACTCGAAGACTTGACAGGACAAACGGAAGCTGTAGTATTTCCGAGAACCTTTGAGCAAGTTGGCTCGTTGTTCATTCCTGACGCGCGGCTAATTGTCTGGGGTAAAATCGATCGCAAAGATGACGACGGGCTTCAGTTAATTATTGAAAATGCTCAACTGATCGACAAAGTGCAAATGGTAATGGTAGAACTAACTATCGAACAAGCCATAGATTCCCAGCAACAAAACCACCTAAGAAGCATTCTGCAAGAGCAATCTGGCGACAAAGAAAAAGCTAATACTCCCGTACTTGCGATCGTTACAGCACTAAATAACCGTCAATTAGTCCGTTTTGGTCGTCAGTATTGGGTACAAAACTGCAACAGTGCGGTAGAGTCTCTTAAGGCGGCGAGATTTTTGGCTTATGCTCAACCTTTAGCAAATTTTAGTTAGAAGTCGCCTAATATTTCTCGTACTTCCATCAAAATTTTACCCAACATATTTTTCCCCTACCATCCGCACCATAACCCCAGTAATAGTCTCCTGGGGTATTTTCAACTATCAATTCGTCGCCAGTTGAAAGTAATGTTTCGCAAATATCGGTATGGGTTTTAAACTTCTGTAGCACCGCTTGGCTCGTGATATTGTCCTTTACTTATTCCCAGTCCAAACGCAAAAGTAAAGTGCGATCGCGTCCTTTATTTGTTGCTTCTCTGGAGGTTTTTATGGGTTTAATTATCTCTACATAAGGCGTACCAGCAAACTTTTGAGCTTGAAAATAATGCTCGCTTGTTGTCCACCAAACACTATCTAACTGGAAACCGTGCGGGGAAAAGTTAGAAAAACAGCCGTATTGTTCGCGGGTGCTGTAAAAATATATAGTCATGGCAACGCTTAAGTATTAAGTTTCTTGAATTTGGCTTTTCTCTGGATCGTAGGGAGGAATTTGCTCCGCCGTCAAAGTAATAATTTGACCATCTTGCCAAATACTGATTGATTTCCCGAGTTTGCGGTGCTTTTCTATGGCTTCGGCGCTCGCTAACTTCACACTAGCATCAATTCTTTGATGTAATTTTGATCAATATTGTTCATTCAGTGCTAATTTTCCATTGAGTTATCTTGACTGCCATCGTTACGTTACCCATACTTTCAATAAGTTTTTAGTAGGTTAACTGAAGATATTAGTAAGATAAACCTATCTTACTAATATCAATAAAAATGGTTGCATCCTCAGAAGCGCGAACCTTACCAACTTTGCCAGAAATAATTGATGGATTGCCAAATATTTGTGGATCGGAATCCTTAGTTGAAGCGGTAGTTAAAAATGATCGCCCAGTATTTTTACCCACAAGTAATATAAATATTCAAGAGGTAAAAGCTACCTTTGCGATCGCTTTACATATGCAGCAACCCATAATTCCGGCGGGAAATGATGGCGCACTTATTAGCAATTTACAGTATATGTTCGAGCATCCCCAAGAAGGCGACAACCATAATGCTGCGCCTTTTGCTCATTGCTATAGCCGCATGGCGGATATGATTTGCGATCTTGTCAGTAGAGGCAAAAACCCGCGTGTAATGTTGGATTATTCCGGCAATTTGCTATGGGGATTGCGGAAAATGGGACGGGGAGATGTCATAGACAATCTTAAACGGATAACGTGCGATCGCACTTATCAGCCTTATGTAGAATGGCTGGGGACAATGTGGAGTCATGCGGTAGTTCCTTCTACCCCAATTCCCGATATTAAACTGCATATTCGAGCTTGGCAACATCATTTTGCGGCAATTTTTGGCTGGGAAGCGTTAGCTAGAGTTAAAGGTTTTTCACCGCCAGAGATGCATTTGCCTAACCATCCAGATACTTTATTTGAATTTGTCAAAGCGTTGCTAGACTGCGGCTATCGTTGGGTAATGGTGCAAGAGCATTCAATTGAAACTTTAACCGGACAACCAATACAGCACAAGCATTTACCCCATCGTTTAGTAGCGCGTAATTCTCAAGGCGAAACTCTAAGCATTACAGCCTTAATTAAAACCCAAGGCTCGGATACTAAATTAGTGGCGCAAATGCAGCCTTATTATGAAGCAAAAACTCTGTCACGGCAAAACTTAGGCAATGTCTCCGTACCGCCAATAGTTACTCAAATTGGCGATGGTGAAAATGGTGGCGTAATGATGAATGAGTTTCCCGGCGCATTTATGAGAGCTTGGGAAGAAATGGGTAACGATGTTGTTAGTGTTACAGGTACAGAGTATTTAGAATTAATTGAATCAATTGGCTGTACGCCAGATGACTTTCCCACTTGTCAGGCTGTAGGACAACATCAGATTTGGGAAAAAGTACAAGATAGACCAGAAAAAGTTAATGATGCGATCGCGCAACTAAAACAAGATAACCCAAATTTTCATGTAGATGGCGCTTCTTGGACTAATAATTTAAGTTGGGTAAAAGGTTACGAAAATGTTTTAACCCCCATGAATCAACTTAGCGCCTTGTTTCACGAAAAGGTAGATCCAACAAATACGCAAGATTTTAACTACCGTCAAGCATTACTACACAATCTATTGCTGCAAACCAGTTGCTTTCGTTATTGGGGACAAGGAGTGTGGACAGATTACGCACGGGAAATTTATCGGCGCGGCGAAAAGATACTAACAGAACCTGAGTTCGGGTTAAGCAGAGGGAGGTAAAGCCCATTCTAAATGAAGAGAAGGCTTTTTAGGCTGATAACAGTAGGCAATCAAACCGCACAGGACGTTAACGGCAAAATTGACAGG
>JAHHGY010000008.1 GCA_019359635.1 Chroococcus sp. CMT-3BRIN-NPC107 | reverse complement strand
TGAGATTATCACTCCATGCACACAGAGTTTCCAAAGCTTGCCCGCTCGCAAATAGGTTGAACTCTTCCTGCATCAGTACCCTTGATGTTCACTCTTACCCCTCATTCTATCTACAACTGTAGTGCATTTCAGCAATGATTTGTGAACTGAAGCTGGACGGCGAGCGATAGCGCATACATCAATACTTTTTTGTGGCTGTAAAGGGTAAGGACAAAATTTTATAGCATCAATTCCTGGAGCCATGTAGTAACAGGGTTGCTGGGCAATTTCAGCAATTTTTTTGGTACTAGAACTTAGATTCATAAAAATACAATCAAAGTCTTTTAATGCTGTTAATTGAGGCTTAAACTTGGCTACATCTTTTGCCCAAACCTCGTCTCACCAGCAAACAGCTTTACGACATTTTTTTCGCCAATCTTTGATAGAAGTTAAGTAATGTAGGTCTTTAGGGTACTGGCAAAGGAAAAAAAATAAATCGTACTCTTGCTCTAAAGAAAATTGGTTAAAAGTTGGGTTAATAGGAAGTGCATTGCCTGTATTTGCAAAAGAAAACTGCGAAATATTTCTAGTAATGCTGCTGATTTTGTTACGCGACAAACTAGGTGCAAGTATATCAACTTGCTCAAAATCATTTATAGTATGTTCAAATTCAAATAATAAAGTGCGACCAGCATTAAAATCGAAGTTGCGCATGGACATAATTAAAATTCTTGATTTCTCAGTTGAAGCCATACTTTCAGCCTTGTTCGCGTTGTTTGAACTTTAATTTATGGTGTTTTATTGTTCAGTAGATATATTACTTATAATTATTAGATAATGATTATTAAAAAGCAATCTAATAAACTTTATAAATCGCTGTAATCTGTAAAGATATTATATTTTTTAGGACTAGCAATTTTTCAAATAAAGTTGTGTTTACTATTAGGTGAATAGTAAAGGATATTAGGAGTTTTTCAACAATGAGAAAAAGTTAAGAGGTCAAATTATTTTGAGCGAAAGAAACAGCGAAAATCCTCGTCTTTTTGGCTTATTTTTGCCCACTCTAAACCTAAAGCCGTAAGTTTTGTAACTAAAAACTCGCAAGCGGGGCGTTCGGTAGCATAATGTCCAGCATCAATCAAAATCAAGCCGCGACCGCGACTTTCTTGAAATTGATGAAATTTGCAATCAGAAGTTAAGTAAGCTTGCGCCCCAGTTTTTGCCACTTCAGAAATGTAACTAGCACCGCTTCCACCTAGAACTGCAACTTTTTGAATAATCTGCTCTAAATTGGTAGCAGGAGAAACGATTAAATTTGGAGGATTTAATTTAGTTTGAATTTGTGTTAGCAAATCTGTCAAACTTACTGCCGGACTGAGTTCTCCAACTCGCCCATAGCCTAGACCCTCTTGAGTTGGTACTATAGGCATAACTTGTTTTAATTTCAATAAAGTTGCAAGTATATCTGCTGTACCATCTTGCACTTGGTCAAAGTTGGTATGAGCCGTATATATACCTATTTGATGGCTAAAAGCCAATCGAGTTATTTCTGTTAAAGCGTCTCCCGTACGTAGAGACTTAAGCGGGTTGAAAATTAGCGGATGGTGAGCGAAAATTAAATTAACCTTTATACCTGCTTTTTGAAACGCGATCGCTTCATCGATTACTGCTAAAGTAGGCGTTAAGCATACTAGCACTCTTGCAGCTTCTTTTAGCACCCCAGGCTCAATTTGCCAGCCGCAATTGTCCCAGGGTTCCTGCCAAGCAGGATTTGCCCACGTTTCAAACCAAGCAATTAAATCTGCAATTATCATAATTTTTCCTACTTGAGAATGGACTAATTGAGTTTTTAGTTACTTAGTAGTTCAAACTACACTACTATTGACGTTAATTCCAAGCATCAGCAAAACTTTTTCCCTAATTATCATGATTGACTTATATACCTTTACTACTCCTAACGGGCGCAAAGCTTCGATTGCATTGGAAGAGCTAGGCATTGAATACAACGTCCATAAAATAGATATTACTAAAGGCGACCAATTTACTCCAGAATTTGTCGCTATTAATCCCAATAGCAAAATTCCCGCCATTGTCGATAACGAGACAGAGATGGCAGTTTTTGAGTCTGGAGCAATTTTAATGTACTTAGCTGAAAAAACTGGTAAACTGCTACCCACTAACCAAAAAGAGCGCTATCAGGTCATAGAGTGGTTGATGTTGCAGATGGGTAGCATAGGGCCAATGTTTGGTCAGTTGAACCACTTCAAAAAATTTGCCCCAGAAAAAATCGATTATGCAATTTCTCGTTACGAAAAAGAAACTTTAAGGCTATATAGCGTACTAGACAATCAATTAGCCAAAGGAGAGTTTATTTGCCAAGACTATTCCATTGCCGATATTTCCATTTTTCCTTGGGTTGCTATCTATGAGTTTCAAGGATTAACTTTAGTCAATCATCCCCATCTTCAGCGCTGGTTTGAGTCTTTGCAGCAACGTCCATCTGTGCAAAAAGGTATGGCAGTGCCAAGTTAGCTATTAGCATTAATTAAATAAATTATCCGACCATCCACAGGCTAGGCAATTCCAGTTTATTACCCATTGTTTTACTTTAGGAAAACTCTGACCGCAACAGGGACATAAGCCCGTTTTAAAGGGGTGAGTCATGATTTGCTGCAAATTTTCTTGAGGAGTCAAACAACAGCCACTGCGATCGCTTTTGTGGCAAATTGGAGTAGACTGTAACTCAATAAAATCTGCAAATTCTTGAAAAGTATCGCTCAAAAAGCAGTTTGTTAAAAAAGTTATAGTCAAAACAAATTGATATTTACTGTTAGTAATGGCTCTTTAACTTTTAACAACAAGGGTGTTACCTTGATGAATTCGCTTTTTACTAGCAGAAATCGCCTTGCTACTATTATTAATTTGCCTCCTAGCGCTGGTGATGGTCTGTTGGTAAGTGCTTCTACTCATTTTTTAACTTAAGTTGTTCCTAGAATGGAAAAGATAATTACCTGCTTAAAGCATAACTTGACAATTTTATTTAGGAGAAAAGTTTTCTACGCAACGGATAAATATTTCTACCCCTGTCATTAAAGCCGTTTCATCAAAGTCAAAGCGGGGATGATGATGAGGATAAGCCAAGTCCTTAGTAATATTGGCGGAACCTAAAAAGAAATAACAACCTGGTACTTCTTGCAGGAAAAACGACATATCTTCGCCGCCCATAGTTTGGCATTCTGGTACGATACCCATTGGAGTTTCTACTACTGCTATAGCTTGCTTTTTCACCAATTGAGCAATTTCGGCGTTATTTATGACTGGCGGATAAAGTTGCCAGTATTCTAAATCGTACTTTGCGCCGTAACTACTGCATACTCCAGCAATAATTTGTTCGATTTTTTGGTGTATGAACCCAACAAATTTGGGATTGAAGTAACGAACTGTGCCGTTTAGCTGGGCGGTATTGGCAATAATATTCAATGCCGTACCAGCATGGAAT
This sequence comes from Chroococcus sp. CMT-3BRIN-NPC107, assembly GCA_019359635.1. Lineage (GTDB taxonomy): Bacteria > Cyanobacteriota > Cyanobacteriia > Cyanobacteriales > Chroococcidiopsidaceae > Aliterella. The sequence continues at coordinate 70,806 of JAHHGY010000008.1, read as the reverse complement.
TCGCCTACTGTGACTACTGCCGATTCTATCGGATCGATATTTCGCGCCACAATAGTTTGCAAGGCGTTGACAATTTGCGCTCCAACTAAAATTGAGTCTACGGTTTGATGAGGCATCGCTCCATGTCCGCCTTTGCCTAAAATTCGAGCGCGAAAACACTCCACTGCCGCCATCAAAGCACCTTCGCGCACTCCTACCGTACCCAGGGGTAAATTGTTCCACAAGTGCAAGCCAATAATCGCATCAACATCAGGATTAGTTAATACCCCGGCAGCAATCATTGGTTTAGCACCCCCTGGGGCTTCTTCGGCGGGTTGAAAGATAATTTTGACAATTCCTGTAAAATCATCGCGGTGTTGGGATAAGTAGTAGGCTGTAGCAAGAGCGATCGCAGTATGCCCATCATGTCCGCAAGCGTGCATGATCCCATCGTGTTTCGAGCAATAATCTACTTCGTTTTGTTCTTGAATTGGCAAAGCATCCATATCTGCCCGAATTGCCAATACTTTCCCGATTTTGTGGCTGCCGATAGTGGCAACTATTCCCGTATGGGCAATTTCTGTTTGATGTTCTATGCCCCATTCTTGGAGCTTGTGAGTAATAAATTGCGCCGTTAAGTGTTCTTTAAAGCCTAATTCTGGGTATTGATGAATTTGTCGCCGCCATTGGACAATTTGCGGCTGTAAGGCTTTAATTTCTTCTCGAATGCTAGATAAGTCGATATTAAGGGGAGTTGTTGAAGTAGCAATCATGTTTAGTAAGTTTTAAATTAAACAATTTTAAGCAAGCTTATTTGTTTTACCTAATTGCGGCAAGTTAGACGTATATTTTTGTTCCCAATCCTCGCTTGGACTAGAGAAAGGGAATTATTTGTTCTGGGGAAGCGAGGATTGGGGCGACTAATATGAGTTTCAACATAAATATTATTTTGCAACTAATAGATTTCGCTTTGTTCTTGCTCGTAGTGCCATTCGGGAACTTTAAGTTGAACAAAAATCGACAATCAATTTTGAGATGTATGAGCAATATTAACTTCTAATCCTAAGTCAGGGGACGAATCGATATAGTATTCATGCTCTAGCAAAAAAGCAATAATTTCTAAAATTCCTTTATTAGGCTTACTAATGGCAACCAACAAAGCTGCAAAAGTTTGCCAAGTAGTATTTTTTAGTAAGATGCTTTTTCCAGCCGGAATTATTGATAAAACCTTTGGGCTTAAAGTTGGACTAATTAAATGTATTAGAGCCTGCATAAAGTTCCTGCCTATTTACTTTATCTTGACACTTGCCTTCAAAGACGGCATCAATCTTTCTAGGTCTAAATTTGCTGCTGCTTGAGCTAATTTATCTAAATCTCTGGGGTTATCTAAGTAAGGCAAGCAACCTAGTACAGGTATATTAGTTAGAGATTGAATTAAGTTTATTGGTGTCAAATCGCTAATTTGCTCCTCAGACATTGGCTGAACGCAGTTTAAAATAATGCCTTTAAGAGCAACACCTGTAAGTCTAGCTAAAGCCACATTCGCCACGGCTTGAGAAATTGCGCCTAATTTCACGGGAACGACTAAAACCGTTGGTAATCGCCATTCGGCAGCTAAGTCGGCTACGGTAAATTCGTAAGTTACAGGAGAGCCTAATCCCCCTAACGCTTCTACTAACACCCAATCTTGCGCCACCTGCAATTGCTGCAACTTTTGCCATACTAAACCTAAATCTACGCTGCGCCCTTCCTTGACGGCGGCTATAGGTGGGGCTAAAGGGGCATCAAAATATAGCGGGTTGATTTCATCAATAGATTGATGGACAAACAATTGTGCGTACAGTTCGCGATCGCCAATTCCGGCTTGAATTAGCTTCATAATTCCAAAATTAGCAGAAACAAACTTTTGCCAATAAGCTGCAAGGGCGCAAGTTAAAACGGTTTTACCCGTTTCGGTATCTGTACCAGTAATTAGTAATGCGTTCAAAATATCCTGTTAATTAGATGTAGGTGGTTCGGAGATGAGCGGTGAAGGAAAAGTTTGCGGTTCTACTTGATTATTTTGGCTTAATAACCAACTTACAAATAATAAAGAACTACCGCCAGCAATTAAAGCCACTGCTACAAAAGTAAGAGCGATCGCCCACCAACGTTCCCATATAGAAAGCTTGGTAGCTGTTGGTTGCAGTTTTTTGGTAATAATTGGCTTAAGTTCATCGGGACGGCGACCTATTGCTATTGTATTGACTTGCGAGGGGGCAGTAGCTGGGAGAGAAAAATTTTGTTCTGTGGGCAATGCACCTAGAGGCTGTGGACTATCAGGGGTTTGTAATTCAGGGCTTTGGGGAGTTGCTACAGATTGCAACACTTTAGCAACTTCGGCAACCGATTGATAGCGATCGCTTGGCTTGTAACTAAGCATCCGATCGAGCAAGGCGGCAAATTCTTGACTTACCTTTGTCCACCCTTGCCAATTCCAAATAAATTGTTCGTCATCAAACAATTCTGGGGGTTGCTTGCCTGTAAGTAAAACTATAATACTCACTGCTAACGAGTATAAGTCGCTACTAGCGTAAGCTCTGCCTGTTTGCATTTGTTCAATGGGGGCGTAGCCTAACTTTCCTACCGTTGTTTTTACCGCCGGGTTAATTGCTTGAATTCGGGTGGCTATTTCATTTACTACCCCAAAATCAATCAATACAGGCTTAGAATCGATTTCGCGCCGAATAATATTATCTGGAGAAATATCACGGTGAATAATCCCTCTAATATGTAGGTGAGCAAGTACGGGTAATATTTGCTGCAATAATTGTATGGCTTCTATTTCAGTGAAAGTTTTACCTTTGGCTTGTTTTTCTTGTAGTAGTTTCCAATAAGTTTTACCTTCCACATAATCTTGAACTAAAAATAAGCGTTCATCTTGCTCGAAAGTGGCTCTAAATTGGGGAATTTGGGGATGGTGAATTTTGTATAAAATGCTTGCTTCTTTTTGAAATAATTGTTTTGCCGAGATTAAAGAATCTGGCTTACGTTGAAAGGGAATCAATTCTTTAAGGGCGCAAAGCTCGTTAAAGCGCCCTATATCTTCTGCTAAATAGGTACGCCCAAACCCCCCTTGACCTAAAATGTCGATCAAACGATAGCGATCTTGAAGAACTGTTTGCAGGGGAATGGGTAATTGCATTGCGACGAACTTTGAGTAATTTTAAAACTTAGCGAGCGTTTGTGTTAGCCAAGATATCCTTGCTTTGAAGGGTTTTCGCCCTAAACCCTCTGCTAATAAACAGAGAAATTTAAGAAATAGACTCCCCGTAGCCCCATGACTGACATAATATTTTGAGGGAGATGAGGGCTAAAAAGTGTATTCATGCCAAAAATCTAACAAACAAGCAACTAAAGTAGCCTAAACGAACCATTACACTCATTTTAAAATTTCTTAGCTTGCTGCTAACTATTAGTTACTCCCCCTACTATTTTATAGTTAAGTAATTTTGCTTACATATTTGCCTAAAAAATAAAATTAAAATATAGGTCACAAGCGTGCCTATACTGGCAATTTTTATCAAACTCTTAAACTAATATTAATTAATAACTTCATCCAAGCTTATAATTAAATCTCCCTAGAATTGCTGAGGAAGTAGATAAATTTGTGATGATAGGATTGCCATGAAGCCGCTTAGAGGGTCTGTTGTGCTACGATCTGCAACTACTTTGACGCTTCCGTCAACTCAAAACGCGGTTATAACTGACAATAACCGCCTACGTTTGTTCTCTGGCTCTGCCAACGTACCATTTTCTCAAGAAGTTGCTCGTTATTTGGGTATGGACTTGGGACCAATGATCCGCAAGCGATTTGCTGACGGAGAGCTTTACATTCAAATTCAAGAATCAATTCGGGGCTGTGATGTTTATCTGATTCAGCCCACTTGCAATCCAGTAAACGATCATTTGATGGAATTGCTGATTATGATTGATGCCTGTCGGCGCGCGTCGGCGCGACAAATTACCGCAGTAATTCCTTATTACGGTTATGCTAGGGCAGATCGCAAAACCGCCGGACGAGAATCAATTACAGCTAAATTGGTGGCTAACTTGATCGTTCAAGGAGGCGCGCACCGAGTTATAGCCATGGATCTGCACTCAGCCCAGATTCAGGGATATTTTGATATCCCTTTCGATCATGTTTATGGTTCGCCAGTAATAATTGATTATTTAGCTAGCAAACAGTTGTCAGATATTGTGGTGGTTTCTCCCGATGTCGGCGGTGTAGCAAGAGCAAGAGCTTTTGCTAAAAAGTTAAATGACGCGCCCCTAGCAATTATTGATAAGCGTCGTCAAGCTCATAATGTTGCGGAGGTACTCAACGTAATTGGCGATGTGGCGGGTAAAACTGCCGTATTGGTAGACGACATGATTGATACGGGGGGAACGATCGCGGCGGGGGCTAAATTATTGCGAGAAGAAGGGGCGCGTCAGGTGTATGCTTGTGCAACTCACGCTGTATTTTCTCCTCCGGCAGTAGAGCGGCTATCGAGTGGCTTATTTGAAGAAGTAATTGTCACAAATACAATTCCTGTTCCCTTTGAGCATCAATTCGAGCAATTAACAGTGCTTTCTGTTGCCAATTTGCTAGGAGAAACTATTTGGCGGGTACATGAAGATACGTCAGTTAGCAGTATGTTTCGCTAGTAAAAACTGAATATTTGCCCAGAAATGCGATCGCTCTAACTTCTCGGCGATCGCATTTATTTTTATAAAAACTCTAAAAATGGCTCTGGAACTAATAATAGTTCCCCCGACTTAAAACGGGAAATATCTACCCACAGGGCGGTTTTTTGTCGCTTACCTTCGGCAAAAACTAGGCTTTCCAATTCATAAAACTTAGGTAGGGCGAAATCGCATTGATAAATTTGGAGAATTTCGTGTCCTTGTTTGCCATTAAAAGTAAATAGATTTTCTAAGCACCCTAGGTAAGAAATATTTGTTAGTTCTGCCTGAATTTCTTCTTGAAACTCTCTTTGTAGAGCTTCAAGGCTAGTTTCGCCAAAATCAACTCCACCGCCCATTGCGCGATAAAAAGTTTGCTGTTTGACTGGATCGTAGCCTTGGGAGATAAAAACTCGTTCGCCTTTTTTAATTAAGCCCAAAGCTAAAACTCGAATTTGACCTTCAACGCGCATAAACTATTAGTTGTTGTAATCGTAAATAGATTCTTCGGGGCGGCTTTCGCTATCTTCTACCGTCCAATCGGCATTTTCGCCGCCAATATATATTTGCTCCATCGGTAGGTATTCTTTATCTAATTGAATCAGGCAATTAATTAAAATATCTAAAGCGATCGCATCGCTTGTCCCCAAATCGAACCAACAACGCGCCCAAGTACCTTGATACTCAAAAGCTCCCATGTTGTGCATTAATGACATCAAGCTATCATCGGCTCTGAAGTCGTCATAATTCATGTAGCTAATGTCTAATCCCTCGTCTTGAACTTGGAGGTTTTCGGCGTTAAAGGCTCCGAGTTTTCCTAGGTAGAACCAAGAGTTGAAGGCTTCTTCTAAATACTTTTTCTCCATTTCTGACGGAACTGTACTAAATTCCACCCAGATCCACAGGTCAAAAGGATTAAATTCTCGAAACTGTATTTGCATTTTGGCTAAAAGTTAGGTGTGTCGATCCAAAAGATTAAATTCTTGAAGCTGTATTTGCATAAGGAAAAACCAAGAATTGAGGAGTCTGCCCCCCAAACCCCATCAGTGGGGAGCCAGTAGGGGAATTACTTTGTCTTCCCCATCAGGGTCTTATCCTTGGGTATGCAAGTTTTTGGAAGTACTGTTATTTTAGCCATATCTCTTTTTTACTTGAGGTTTATTAAACGACTAGCAGCTTTACTTCGTTCGCGCTCCATTTGCTTGACTAAAGTAGTGGGAAGTTGGGCTTTTTTAGAAATCGCTTTATCAAAGTTTTGAATCGACTCTTGCAGCATAGAGCGATCGCCAAGTTTTTTACTGGATTCGGCAAGAATTTGGGCTTTGAGATAAAACAATTCTGGGTTGTTGGGTGTCAGGTTTATTGCCCTATTTACCTCTGCTAATGCTTCGCTATACTGCTCTAAATCGCGGTAGCCAATAGCTAAACCACGAGCGGCTAAATATTGAGGGGCGGCAAATTTTTCTAGTCGGGCGATCGCTTGTTCGGGGTTGGAAAAGGGCAAGTTGACCGCTAACAGTAAATCCATATAACCGCGCATTAAGTTGATTTCTGGATCGTTTGCTGAAACTGATTGAGCTTTGTCTAAGTGTTCGTATACTAGGCGCAATTTAGATAATGCTTCGGGAGTGCCTCTAACTGTACCATCCCGCGCCAAAACTGACGCACCTTGTAAAAAATAACCTACCGCCGCATACAAGTTTCCCCGCAAGGCATCGGTACTTATTAATTGTTTGGCGGTTTCTAAAGTTTTGTTGCCGTATAAATTGAAGGCTGCCAAGTCTTTGTCTAAACCGTAAGCCAAGGATGCTTGCATAGCATAGGCTAAAGGCTCCTGTGGTTCGCTTGTTTGAGCTTGTTTGAGATAACCTTGGGCAGCTTTGTAGTTACCGTCTTGAAATATAGCTTTAAAAGCTGCTTCGGTGCGATCGCCTATAGGGCGTGGGTTTGTTGTCCGAAAAGGATCGGCGGCTAAAGTTGGGCTAATTGATGTAAGTATTAGTAAAGTAGTGCTGAGGGCGATCGCTTTTAGCGCTGCGCCTGGCGCAATCACTTTTAACCCTGTGCTTGGCGCAATCGCGCCCCAAAATCGATAATTGCTCATATTTAAAAATTAAACCTAAATTGTGTTCGTAGTGACGATAAATTTGCGCTCTTGTTGCTCGGAAATAGCATTTGTTAGCCACAATTGATTTATAGCCAATTTTTTACTTGAATGCTTTATCTCAAAAATCTCACCTATCACCCGCCTGCTAGCCCTATAGCTATTTTAAAAGAGATTAACTTAGAACTTGCACCAAAACAGTTGGGGCTAATTGTGGGGGCAAGTGGTTCGGGTAAAAGTACCCTACTAGAAATTTTAGCGGGGCTTGTGGAAACAACTTCGGGTAATATTTCTTGGCGCGAACAAGAACTAATATCCGAGCAATTGCAACAGTTAGCTGGTTTAGTATTTCAGTTTCCCGAACGCCATTTTTGCGGCGGCACAATTTTAGAAGAATTGCGTTTAGGTCATCCAGAATTAGGCTCAAACCGAGTCAAGCAGGCTTTACAAGAAGTTGGGTTAGAGCAATTATCAATTCATACTTCACCCCAAGCTCTGAGCGGCGGTCAGCAGCGCCGTTTGGCGTTGGCGGTACAATTAATTCGTCAGCCACCTTTGTTGCTGTTAGATGAGCCAACCGCAGGCTTAGATTGGTCAATGCGTCGGCAATTGGTGAGTTTGCTGGCAAAATTAAAACAAGATTGGACGCTGTTAGTAGTAACTCACGATGCGGGAGATTTATTAGCAATAAGCGATCGCACTTGGAACTTAAATTACGGTGAATTGAGTACCCTGTCACCCGTTGCTGTAAATCAAAATGTCTAATTTATTACTAGAAACTGATTTGTGGCGCAAAACCCTCCATTGGCAACCCAACGCTCTACAACAGTCGCAGTTTCAACAGCTTTACGACTTGGTACTTCAAGGCAATAGTCAATTTAATTTAACTCGCATTACTGAGCCTGGGGAGTTTTGGGAAAAACATTTATGGGATTCTTTGCGGGGAATTTTGCCGTTGCTGACGCTGGAGGGGCCCCAAATAATTGATATTGGTACGGGTGCAGGGTTTCCCGGATTGCCTATAGCGATCGCCTTACCAGAAAGTACCGTTACTTTAGTAGATTCAACCCGCAAAAAAATTACTTTTCTTGATTCGGTGCTGGAAAAATTAAATATCTCAAACGCTTTAACCGTAACATCACGAGCCGAAGCTTTGGGTAAAATTCCTCAATACTGCAACGCTTACGACTTGGCTACCATTCGCGCGGTTGGTTCGGCGGTTATTTGTGCGGAATACGCATTACCTTTAGTTAAACCGGGAGGAATGGCGGTACTTTATCGGGGAAATTGGGCGGAAGCAGAACAAGAAGCTTTACTTAGGGCGATCGCGCCCTTAAATGGAATTATTGACTCGGTAGATAGCTTTACAACACCAACAACTCAAAGCATCCGCCACTGCATTTATTTAAAAAAGCTATCCTAAACCAAGTTCTCGTTTGAGCAAATCAACAGATTTTGTGCCGACAAAGTTTTCGCAACAAATTAGCTGAGGGGGACGAATAATATCTTCCCTCACGGCTTGCACTGCGGTTTTGAGTGTAGTAAGACTTGGGCGATCGCAAATAATTACTTGAGCGCTTTTGACAATCGCATTGAGTTTGTAAGCATCTCCTACTTGGGCTGTAAGTACCAGTAATTCGCTGCCTCGCAAACTATGAATAATTACTTCTGCTGACCTCAACAACCCCGAACTAAGGCTAACAACGCCGACACAACTATCTTTGGCAAGTTTTTTGAGCAGTTTAATTTCTTGTTCGTAGTCGTAAATATCAACAGGAATAGCACGAACAGATTTAACCGCCGCGATCGCTTCCGCTTGACCGATAAAATATCTAGTAGTGACTACCGTCCCGGTGATTTGGGCTAATTCTTTTAATTCTTCTAAAGATATTAGCTGTACGGGGATTTTTAAAGATTGTTCTAACTCCTCAACAATTAATTTTCCTGCACCAATATCATCTTCTGGTACTGTAACTATAACTTGAGCGATCGATCGCAATCGCCAGTCAATTTCGGCGGAAAATAGTTCTCGCGCTTGGTTTAAAGAACAACCTTGCTGCAAAAGTTGATCTAAACAGAGTTGCACAATTTTATCTGCTTGGGGATATTGTTCAAGTAAGGGAATTAAAGCCGGATTGCGCCGAATGGGTTGAGCGCGGACGTAAATACCCGAACCTGCAACGCTTTCTACTAATCCATCTTCTTCAAGATGGCGATAAACCTTGCTGATAGTATTGCGGTGTAAGCCCGTTTGCGTTGCTAAAGCTCTAGTGCTAGGTAAGCGATGACCAGGGGAAAATTGCCGGGAAGCGATCGCATAACGAATTTGATTCAACAATTGAGTTGAGGAAGGAATTTCGCTATCGGGCTGAATGTGGAATTGAATCATGTTGGGACGAGAGTAGAGGATAACGCAAAAGGGTGACTAAAATCAGGCAAAAATAACTAAATCTCTCATCTTCTCTCTATTGTTCTAACTTCTGACGCGTATTTTGGTAGCTTGTTTTTAACTTACACAATTGAGGAAATTGTTATGAACCAAGATATTTTTACGTCTTTTGTTCGTATTCCAAATAGCAATTTGCTGATTGACGCTTATATGGCTTGTCCTATCGGCGGAGGATCTTACCCTGGGATTGTAGTCATCCAAGAAATTTTTGGTGTCAACGCTCATATTAGAAATGTAACCGAAAGAATTGCTCGACTTGGTTATGCGGCGATTTCTCCCGCTATTTTTCAGCGCATCGCTCCCGATTTTGAAACAGGCTATACGCCCCAAAATATTCTTACAGGCAGAAGCTACAAAGAGCAAACCAAAGCTTCGGAGCTTTAGTTCGATATTCAAGCAACAATCAATTATCTCAAAGATTGCCCCCAAGTTAAAAAAGATGCTTTTGGTTGCATTGGTTTTTGTTTTGGCGGTCATGTTGCGTATCTGGCGGCTATTTTAGACGATATCAAAGCGACCGCATCTTTTTATGGTGCGGGTATTGCCACGCAAACCCCTGGAGGCGGCGCACCTACTCTAACTCGGACACCGGAAATTAAAGGCACTTTATACGCTTTGTTTGGGATGGAAGATGGGAGTATTCCGGTAGAACAGGTAGAAGCTATGAAAACAGAATTAGAAAAAGCTAGGACACCTCATCGTATATTTCGTTACGACGGCGCGGAACATGGTTTTTTTTGCGACGCGCGGGCTAGTTATAATGAATTAGCTGCATCGGATGCTTGGCAGCAGGTCAAAGAGTTGTTTCAACAACATTTGCCTAACTGATTTTTGCGCTTAAATATAAAATTGGCAGATAAATATAATTTTCTGCTTTTACTGCCCCACTAGCTAATGTTATGAATTCTAAATCAAAATCTACGACCGCCACCGAATCAGCCTTTTCAATGGATGATTTTGCTAAAGCCTTGGAACAACAAGACTTTCAATTTCAGCAAGGACAAAAAGTTTTGGGCAAAGTGTTTCAATACGAAAATAATGGCGCATACGTAGATATTGGGGGCAAGTCGGCGGCTTTTATTCCCACTGAAGAAGTATCTATGCGTCCGGTGACAGATTTAAAAGAAGCGTTGCCATTGCAGGAAGAATTAGAGTTTGTAATTATTAAAGAGCAAGACGCAGACGGTCAAGTTACTGTTTCTCGCCGCCAGTTAGAAGTTCAGCAAATTTGGCAACGCCTCACCGAGATGCAAGAAAGCAGCCAAACTTTGCAAGTGCGGGTAACGGGTGTCAACAAAGGCGGCGTGACGGTAGACGTGCAGGGAGTAAGAGGGTTTATACCGCGATCGCATCTTTTAGAACGGGATAATTTAGACAGCTTAAAAGGTCAAACTTTGAGCGCTAGTTTTTTAGAAGTCGATCTTACTAACAACAAACTCGTCCTTTCCAATCGTTTAGCAACTCGTTCGGCTAGTTTCAGTCAGTTAGAAGTCGGTCAATTGGTAGAAGGAAAAATTACTGGAATCAAACCTTTTGGAATGTTTGTTGACTTGCAAGGTGTAAGCGGTTTATTGCATATTAAGCAAATTAGCCAAAAATTTATTGAATCGCTGTCAACTCTATTTCAACCAGGACAAATAATTAAAGCCGTAATTATCGATTTAGATGAAGTTAAAGGGCGAATTTCTTTATCTACCAGAGTATTAGAGAGTTATCCCGGCGAAATGGTTGAAAAAATGGCTGAAGTAATGGCAACTGCTGAAGAACGCGCCAATAAAGCCAAAACTCCTGTAGCAGAATAAGAAGAGAGGAATTGCTGAGAGTTGCACTTGATATTACAACTCTCACTGTGTTAAAGAATTTTTCTTCCTGTCAACACTTCTCGCACTTCTAGCATGGCGGAATAAGTAGGTAATATATGCAGAGTTTCATCGGCGGGGGTATGCTCTAAAGCAACGGCGATCGCCTTTTTTAAATCTTCTTCAATAATTAACTGCATATTATCGCTATTTAATTCGGGCTGACTATAACGCAAACGCAGCGCCAGATCGTAGACGCGATCGCCACTAATTACCAAAGTACCGCCTTTTCCTACCAAGGTTTCGGTGTCTACATCCCAAATCCAAGATACATCGGTGCCATCGGGCGTGCGATCGTTTAAAACTAATAATTTAGTGTTTCCCCCAGCGTGGATTACCGCGCGAATAGTTTCATTCATGCCTACAGGGTTTTTGGATAACAATATTAAAACGCGCTTACCTCCAACTTCTAAAACCTCAGCGCGTCCAAAAGCAGCTTGAAAGTTATTTATACTACCCGTGATAATTGCCTCATCTACCCCTAATTCTTGGGCGGCGAGAATGGCGGCGACGGTGTTGTATTTGTTATATACGCCTATTAATATTTGTTGCCATTGACTGCTGTCAATATCTAATTTGGGTTTGGTAAAGTCGCAACTAGGACATTGATAATCGCCTAAGTGCGACAAATAAACTCCAGCATAGTTAAGCAAATGACCGCATTTAGGGCAGTAGATAGAGTCTACAGCGTGGGGAATTTTATCTAAATACAGTTTTGACTCATTTAAACCAAAATACCGCACTTTCTGCGGCAATTGTTGCCCCATAGAAGCAAGGGTAGGATCGTCTGCATTGGCAACTACTACGGTTTGGGTTGGTAATAGGGCGATCGCCTCTCTCCATCTAGTGCTAATTGTATCGACCTCTCCGTACCTATCTAGTTGATCTCGAAAGAGATTTAAGCACATAATGAGCCGCGGTTGAATTGGCTGCAATACTCGGCGCAATATATTTTCGTCTACTTCTAAAATTGCGAAGTCTGCGTTTAGAGTACCGATTAGATTAGTATCTTCTAGCAGTGCTGTCATTAAGCCATTTTCTAGATTTGCACCCGCCGTATTGTGGGTAACTTTCCAGCCTTGGCGTTCTAACATGGTTTTTAGCAGCAAAGATGTGGTAGTTTTGCCATTTGTCCCCGCAACTAAAATTACTCCCTGTTTTACCTGACAACTTAGTAGCTGTAAGAGGTTGGGTTGAATCCGCCGCGAGATTTCTCCTGGCAATACACTTGCTGCACCTAAACGTAGTAGTCGCACCCCAAAGGTGACGGTTTTGGCTATAGATACTGCAAGCGCTAGAGTTAGCCTATCTACCAGGTTAATTTTTTTACTCACTACTTACACCTTTGCTTATTGATATTTTGACTTGCACGCTGGAATTTTCTCTAATCCCCTTAAAAAGAGGAAAACCTATAATAAAACTTTTTAAGGAGTTGAGGTACTTTTGGTACTCGCTACGGAATCGCTATGGCAGGTATACAGACTGCAAAGTTTTTAGGATTGCAAAGTTTACGCTGCGTCAAGATGTTATTTTATTGCACATATACATTACTTTGATTTATGCAAGCCTTACAATCTTGGACAACCCACTATCAAGACTTATTTGATAATGACGCGATTCGAGCCGGGAATTATCCTGAAATTATGTATCATGGGAAACCGAGGAAAAATGCGATCGTTTTGGTACATGGTTTAACCGATTCGCCTTATTTTATGAAAGCGATCGCCAAAAGGTTTCATGCTATGGGTTTTAATGTTTTACTACCTTTGCTACCTGGACACGGTTTAAAAATTCCCGATACTCAAATAGATACAGTAACATTTACCGAATGGCTAGAGGAGGTAAATTTTGCGGTAAATTGTGCTAAAAGTTTAGGCGAACAAGTTTCTATTGGTGGTTTGTCTGCGGGGGGAAATCTTGCTACTTATAAAACTATTACTGATAAGCAAAGTATAAATGGGGCTTTATTTTTGTTTGCGGCTGCTTTAGATATTCACGATCCGATTGAAAATGTTTTAAGAATTGATAGTTTTTTAAAAGTTGCTTCTTATATTCAAGTTAATAGAAATAAAGATGTAGCTGATTTAGTTAAAGAGGCTTTGATTAAAAAAGATTCTATTAAAAAAGGACTTAAAAAAATTGTAGTTCCTGCCAATTTACAAAAGAAATCTCAAGATGTTTGGGCAATTGGTAATAATCCCTATCGTTACGTAGAAATGACTTTAAACGGTGCAGGACAATTAGCCAATTTAATTAAGCGAACTGAAGATTTGTATAAAGGGCGAGATAAATACAGCGACATCATCCAGCCTGTTTTTGCAGCACATTCTGAAGCAGATATAGCCGCAGGTATAGGAGAAATTGAGCTATTACTTAAAAATCATCCTCATTGCGAAGAGAAAACAGAATTTTTCCGGATTGAGAAAAGTTTGAATGTTGCTCATCCAAGTATTGTATTAGAAGAAGATATTAAAGTTGGTGAGGAGATTTTAGAAAAGCGCAATCCAGTTTTTAACGAAATGATGAATTGTGTGGAAGCTTTTGTAACCAAGCATTTAAACTAACGAAACGCACCAGAAACAAAAGATAATGAAAGCAATATTAATGACCGCCGCCGGGAAACTCGAAGTTTTAGAAGTTCGAGAAATACCAGAACCACAAATAGAAAAACCTACAGAAATATTAGTGCGTCTTAAAGCTGCGGGTGTAAATCCCATTGATACAAAACTGCGGAATAGAGGTACTTTTTACCCAGAAAATCAGCAAGCTATTTTAGGTTGCGATGGTGCGGGAATAATTGAAGCTGTGGGTACAAATGTTAGTAAGTTTAAGGTAGGAGATGAAGTTTATTTTTGCGATGGTGGATTGGGCGGTAAAAGAGGCAATTATGCTCAAATGACGGTGGTAGATGAGAAGTTTGCAGCGCGTAAACCTAGCTCAATTTCTTTTGTAGAAGCGGCGGCGGCTCCTTTAGTATTAATTACAGCCTGGGAAGCTTTGTGCGATCGCGCTTCTATGCAACTGAACCAAAAAGTTTTAATCCATGCTGGCGCGGGTGGTGTTGGTCATGTAGCCATTCAATTAGCCGTTCTTCATCAAGCTAAAGTATGTACAACGGTGGGAGATAATGAAAAAGCTAGTTTTGTGCGGCAATTAGGCGCAGAGCAAACGATTTTGTACAAAGAAACCGATTTTGTGCAAGCTGCATTGGATTGGACAGAGGGCGAAGGGGTAAATATAGGTTTTGATACGGTAGGAAAAGAAACTTTTGGGCTTACTTTTAGCGCTACAAAAATTTATGGGGATGTGGTGACAATATTAGAAGCCGATCCTAATACCGATTGGAAAACCGCGCGATCGCGCAACCTGAGAATTAGCTACGAACTAATTCTAGTACCGATGCTACAGGGATTAGTAGCGGCGCAACAACACCAAGCAGATATTTTGACTCAGTGTGCAGATTTGATTGATTCCGGGAAGCTCAAAATTCATGTAAATAAGGTGTTTCCGTTATCTGTTGCCGTTGCAGCCCATCAATTATTAGAAGCGGGATCGATTACGGGAAAAATTGTTTTGCAATGCGATTAATCAAGACACTTGCGATCGCACTATTAATTGTGTTGCTCATCTTACCTCAACCAGTATGGGCAGCTTTAGCCCAGCCAGAGCGGACAGTTTTAACTTTAGAATTGCTGCAATCGAGGGTTAAATCGCCAAAACTAAGTGGCGGTATCCTCACCATAGATTTACAGCATTTTATTATCGACTTGCGCCCAGAAAATACGGGTTTTCGCGCCAATTTTGAGCAAATTCTGCAAGCAGGATTGCAAAGAGCGGGATCTAGTCCTCTAGGCTTAGATTTGAGTTATTCTCTGATTCAGGGGGATTTTGTGGGGAATAATTTAGGATTGCGATCGCCCCTATACGGACAAGCTTTAGCACCCATATTTACGCCTACAGAACAAACACAACTGCAACGCGATCGCCGTCGCTATGCTCAATTGAGTCAACTATCCACGTCTCTATTAGGTTCAAAAAGTGCTACCCCTGCCCAAATTACAGTATTTCGCGGCGGTTTAAAGTTAGTGCAGACTCGTTTTAGTGGCGAAGCAAATTTTACTAATACTTTTTTTCTTCAGCCTGTAGATGCTTCGGGGGCGATATTCACCCAAAACTCTAATTGGACAGAGACGAGATTTAGTCGCAATGTCAACTTTGCGGGGGCGAGTTTCCGCAAACAAGGAATATTTCGGGGCAGTATTTTCTTTTCTACGGCGGGTTTTAATCAAGCTCAATTTCTGGAAGCAGCGACTTTTAGCGGCGCTACTTTTGAAGACACGGGCAATTTCAATCAGGCAATGTTTAACGATCGGGCAAGCTTTAACCGGATGCAATGGCGAGGAAATGCCGATTTTTCGCAAGTACAGTTTGCAAATCGAGCCTTATTTGCAAAAAATCGCTTCTATAAATCTTTGTTTCTCACCGAAGCAACTTTTAATCAAGCGGTAACGTTTCGAGAAACGCAATTCGATCGCCCGGTAAATTTGCGCGGTGCTAGTATTTTAAATCAGGCAGATTTTAGCGATGCAGCTTTTGCAAATTCTTCAGCTTATTTAAACGTATCCGATCTGGGTTTTGATGCGGAAGAAGCCAAAATTCTTGGCAATCCCGGACAAATTGGCAGCGTTATTCAAGTACCAATACTGCAAGGCAATGAAAATGTCTTGCGAAATCTGATTCAAAACTTTCGACAATTGCAGCAAATAGGCGATGCCAATCAGTTAGATTACACTACTCAAAAGCTGCGCCGCAATGAATTACTTCGCAGGTTGTCGGGGATCAATATTAATACAGCAAATTCTGCAACTTTGCTAAAACTAGGATTTTCACCCCTTCAAGTTAAGGCGATCGCTGCCTATCGTCAAGAGCAACCTTTTCGTAATCTCAGCGAGGTTTTGAGCTTAGAGCAAATCGATCTCAATACTTATATTAAAGTCCGCGATCGCCTGGTAGCAACTTCTCCTATTTCTGCCGCCGAATGGATAATATTAGCTTGGCAATGGTTGGCTTTAGGTTTGTTGCTCTTGCTTAGTCGTTACGGTACGAGTTTTTGGTTAGTGTTTGGAGTCGGGACAATTGCGATCGCCCATTTTGGGTTAATATTTTGGCTAATCGACCGTTGGCGACGATTGCACCCGCAAAAGATTTTACCCACAGTTTACGAAACTAGCTGCGTACTCAGTAGTTTTTGCTTATTGATACTGTTTGGATTAATTGCTATTTTTCGCACCTCAACCCAACCATTTTTAACTTTAGGCTGTGTAGAAGCGATCGTTTTACCAATTCCGTTAGTTTTAGTAGCTAGACTTTATCAAAAAGGACGCTATCACGACTTGATGAATAGCAGCTATTTTGTCGAAGATGGCAGTATGCGGCAACTAAGATTATTAATTGGTAGATTGCCAGTCATGCCGCGATTTCCGCTATTTAGAGAGCGTTATATGCCTGTATTATGGTCAAATCGCTGGAATTGGCTAAATTACTACGATTTTAGTTTAAATAATTTGCTGAAGTTAGGTTTTAACGATATCCGGCTGCGGGACGAACATTTACCAGGAATTGTTACTACCCTTGCTTGGTATGAGTGGGTGATTGGTTTGCTTTATTTAACGCTGCTATTGTGGACTTTATCGCGCACGATTCCAGGGTTGAATTTGCTGATTTATTTGAAGTAGACTCCTTAGTACAATAGAGGAAGAAACCAAAGTTGTTGTGTCAATGCCAATTTAGGAGAAGTGATGAGTATTACTATTGAGTTAAAACCAGAAATAGAGGCTCGATTGCTGGCTCAGGCAAAGGCTCAAAGCGTTTCTGTAGAACATTTGCTAGAAATACTGATTGAGGGCTGCGTATTCTCGTTGCAACCAGAGCAACAAAGCGATCGCCTAGCCGCTCCCAAAAATAGACTACCTTTACTCAAGGCGTTGGGAAAAAGCCCTTCGTTGGCTCAAGCTCCGTCACTGTCAGAAGATGCGACTGGGCGTGAAAGCATTTACCGCGAAAGAGAAGATGCTCAGTTATGAGTTATCTGGTGGACACAAATGTTTTGTTACGATTAATCAACTCTCGTGACTCGCAATATCCTCAAGCTCAGAATGCTATTAATAGGCTGCTACAGCAAGGTATTGAGCTAAACATAGTGCCACAAAATTTATTTGAGTTTTGGGTTGTTGCTACCCGTCCAGCCAATGTCAATGGGCTAGGATTGACCGTAGAAGAAGCAACTCATGAAATGACTCTTTTGAAGCAACTGTTCGCAATTAAGGCTAGTAGCCCTTCAGTTTTGACAGTCTGGGAAGATTTAGTAATTAAGTATCAAGTCAAAGGCAAACAAGGACATGATGCCCGATTGGTAGCGGCAATGATTACTTATAAAATCTCTCACTTATTAACTTTTAACGTTGATGATTTTACCCGTTTTTCAGAAATTGTAGCGATTTCTCCTCAAACAATTCAACCTAAATAATGTTTTACTTTGGGTTATAGACTTTATCGCGCACGATTCCAGGGTTGAATTTGCTGATTTATCTTAAGTAGGCGAACAGTTTGTTCGCCTCAAAGCAGTCATTAAACCCTAGCTTGTAAAGACTTCAGCAACTCTGTATTAACTCCCGATTCGCGGGTAAGAGCAATTTTGCCCGTACGGGCAATTTCTTTCAACCCAAACTTTTCTAATACTTGCACGATCGCTACCATTTTACCGGGATCGCCTACTACTTCTAAAGTTAGCGAATCTTCCGCTACATCCACGACTCGCGCCCGAAATATTTGCGCTAACCCAATAATTTCCGAACGATTGGCGCTACTGGCGTTTACCTTTAGTAGCATCAATTCTCGCTCTACACAGGGAATCTCGGTAATATCTTGAACTTTTAGCACGTTTACGAGCTTGTACAACTGCTTTGTCAACTGCTCAATAATCTGCTCGTCTCCAGGTACAACCATTGTAATTCGAGATACTCCCCCTTGCTCGGCGGCTCCTACGGCGAGGCTTTCAATATTAAAGCCGCGACGGGCAAATAAACCAGCAATGCGGGACAAAACCCCGGCTTCATCTTCTACTAAAACTGACAATGTATGTTTCACGGCTATTCAGGCTTGATTTTATGCGATCGCGTACCGCCAACTTCAGTTCAAGCAGCACCGTTTTAGCACTTTATTCTAGCTCGATTGCGCCACAATCAGCAGAGAAAAAATAAAGCTTCTCTCTCTTAATGGATGTATAAACAGAATAAATTATGCTTAGTTAAAGTTGTCTATATCAGGGAGAAAAATAACTATGGGTTGGTTAAAACGTTTGTTTGGGATGGAAAAACCTCAAAATGCTCCTTCCTACGCTCCACAACAGCAATCTGCACCTCAAGCTCAAGCTGCACCTGCGGGCGAATCTATTCCCCCCGAACGTAGGGGACTAAGCGGCGAATACGATCAAAGCGGATTAGCCAAGCGCGTAGCTTTAGAATTTGACGAGGAGCCAGACTTGGATGATATTGAGACTATTTACGTTGCTCAAACTGGTAGCGTTGTAGTTTTGAAAGGTAAAGCCCCAAGTCAACAACTTCTCAATAAAATGGTTTCGGTTGCTCAAAGAGTTAATGGTGCAACAGAAGTAAATACAGATTCAGTAGAAGTTGACTAAAACCTAAGTAGCGGTTGGTTAACCGCTACGAAAATAACCACTCAAGCAATGCTCGCTAGGGTTAGAGGACGATTTTGCTGTACTTTGCGCCATGCTTGGGGGGGTGCGCCGTGATGTTGGCGAAATTGACGGGAAAAATGACAAGTATTTTGATAACCCAAGGCGTTGGCAATTTGTTCTACCGATTGGTCGGTATTTTGAAGCAAAGTCCGCGCCTCTACCATCCGCCGCTCGACAATCCATCGATTTACGGTGTAACCTGTTTGGCTACCTACTCGGTTGGTTAGGTAAGCTGGGGAATAACCAACCGCTTGAGCAACATCGCATAAAGTAATCGGTTGGTTGTAGTTGGCTTCAATAAATTTAAAAACTTCTTGCAATTCGGTTGCTGAAGGAAAAATTGACTGGTTTGCTTTGTCGGTGGTTGGCTTTTGTGCTACTGGGGTATTTGTATACCACGAACGCAGACTTGCTCGTTTTTCTAGTCGAATGGCGATCGCTTTTAATAATTCCTCTACGGTAGTGGGCTTAGTTAAATAGTCATCTGCACCTAATTCCATCCCCCTACGCAGTTCAGTTTTACTAGCACTGGCTGTTAAAAAAATAAACGAAGTAATGGCTGTAAGCGGGTTTTGACGCAGGGTTGTCAGCACGTCATAACCGTCAAGTTTAGGCATAATCACATCGCAAATTACTAAGTCGGGTAGGTGTTTTTGAACTTTAGTAATTCCTTCTATGCCATTTTCTGCACCCATAGTACAGTAACCTTCAGAGTTTAAGCAGTCTATATAGATGTTGCGGGTACGGGCATCATCTTCAATTACTAATATTTTTGCTGGCGATTGTTGGTTCATGTTTAATTACTCAAGTTATTTAGGTTTTTTTTTGTTGAAGGTAAAACGACGGTAAATGTACTACCTCTACCTACTTCGCTAACTACAGAAATACTCCCGCCATGCACTTCTACAAGCATTTTTGTCATCGATAGCCCTAAGCCCGTACCAGGGAAATCGCCGACATTGCTACACCGATAGAATGGCTCGAATAGTTGGGCGCGATCGCGTTCTGGGATGCCGATACCGCGATCGCTAATTTGAAAAACGATCTCTGCGTCCGTTTCTGCCACTTCTAACTTGACGGTGCTATTAGCTGGTGAATACTTAATAGCGTTTGAGAGTAAATTACTTAAAATTGGCTCCAACAATTTCTCGTCTAAGTAAACTTGGCGATCGCAATTATTTACTAAAGCAATCTGCGTTTGATTGTTGTTAGCTAATTGCATCTGCAAAACTAAATGCTGGCAAAATTGCTTTAAATCTAACTTTTTAGGCTCAAATATTAATTTTCCTGCCTCTAACTTGCTAAAGGTCATAATTTCTTCTAACAATTGCCCAATCTGCTCTACAGCTACTTGAATGTGCGCTAGATAAGGTAATTGTTTATCTTCCGTCCATTGGTGGACGTGACGTTTTAGCAAGTCTGCAGAGAAGGAAACAACATTTAGCGGTGTGCGAAACTGATGGCACAACATCGATACAAAGCGCTCTTTTAGTTCGCTTAGTTGCTTGGCTTGCTCTAAAGCTTGTTTTACTTCTACTTCTGCTTTTTTATGTTCGGTGATATCAATTGCTGTTATTAGTTCGGCTGGTTTGCCACCAAAGCTCAGTATGTCACTAGAGCCAGCTAACCAGCGCTCGTCGCCATTTTTAGTTACAAGCTTCATTTCCTGGTATTGCAGGTTAGCGCTTTGCTGTGTGGGTGCAAGTCGCACAATTAGTTGCGATAAGCCAAATTCTTCACTGAGTAGTTCGGCTTTCGTATAACCTGCGATTACTTCTGTTGCCGAATTGACGTAACATAGGCGCGAATCTTTAATTATAAAAATAATTGTTTCGGTATTCTCTGCTAAAGCTGCAAAGCCAATTTCGTCATGTTTTAAGGCTTCTTTTGTCAACTTAAATTCGCTAATATCCCAAATACTCCATACTCTGCCGATAATTTCTCCGTCTAATAGTTGCGGCTTGGAGTGGTGAGCAAAAGTTCTACCATCAATTAATTCTATAATGTAGTAACTCTCACTATCTGACTGAATTGGCGCTTCCCATACAGCTTTGCGAAACGCCTCTGGATCTTTAACTTGGTTTTCAAAAAACTTTAAGCTGTAGCAGCATTTTTTAGAAACAATTACCCCTTGGGGGACTTGCCACATATCTATAAATTTTTGGTTGTAGCTAAGAATTTCTCCGGCAAAACTTAGCGCAACAATACCGTTTGCTGTTGATTCTAGAGTAGATTGCAGCAAAGATAAAGAACTAGCTAATTGATTTTCTGTTTGCTTTAGTTGTGAAACTTCTTGCCGCAAATGCTGGTTTGTCTCTAGTAATTTAGTCGTGCATTCTTGAACTTTTAAGCCTAAGTTGTGCGAGTTTTGTTTTGCAAATACACAGCAAAATTCTCCACCATCTTGGGCATAATTGATAACTACTTCTACAGGAATTATCCGCCCGCTTTTTGCTTTATATTCAGAATTTAAACTTAGGGTACTTTCTTGCCGACTAATTTGCCAATATGTTGACCATTGAGCGATCGCAAAATTTGGTTCGATGGCTGCTAAAGTCTTTGATAGCAACTCTTGACGAGAATATTCTGTAAGCTTGCACAGGGCATCATTTACATAAAGAAATTGTCCTTCGGCTCCTACACAAAAAGTAGCATCTGGCGCGCCCTCTATTAGAGCTTTTGTAAGCTGCAATTGGGTTAGTTCGTTTAAGTTAGCTCGAACTGAAATATACTTGTTGCTCACAGTTCTCTACACTCCTTTCTATAACTTCAATGGGCAAGCGATGCAGTCTCCTCCACTTTTTAGCAAACTTAGATTTGTTCTTTATTCGCCCAACTATATAAAGCAGCTTAACAAAACTTTATCTAGTAAATACTTTATTTTTGTAAAAGATGTGTCTAAGATATGTACAACTTAAATTTTTATTTGATTTGCTGAAAAAAGCGTACTAAGCTAACAAAATATAAATGACTTGTCAATCAGTATAAAAAGAACAACTTAGCTTAATTATGATGCGAGCGCGCTTCTTTATAAAAGTTACGTATCTCCGGCATAGTAAGGGGTTTAATAGGTTAAATTTAATACCTAAAAACTTTATTACTACTAATATTTGCATCTGTCAGCTATTTTTTTCTAAAAACTATTTATAGTTTTTAGTAGAGATTACTACACAGAAATAACTTAACTGTTATTAAAATCCTCATAAACCTAACTCTGCCAAAGTGAAGATATCTTCTCTCAAAAGATACAAGTCATATTAATTGTCTTAGTATCTATCAATACCGTTAAGCAAGTTACGCAGATTGCCTTACAAAGCTTAATATTTGTAGTTATTAACACCTTTAAGTAACAAAACATACAAATTGTTCAAACTCTAAAATCGACGACCTTTGCCGAGTATCTACCAAAGGGAATAAATCTTAGATCCAAGTAAACGTAAGGTTTTTAGCGTTAGCATCATCAAAAGAATTGACATAGCGATCGATAAAATATTCATTGCAGCTACAAGTAGACATCCCGTACATTTGTTACCTGAAGCCCCACGTTAGGTCTGCATCTATCGTAAAAAATTTCACCAAAGCAGTTGACATCTGTGGACTATTTTGCATCTAATCAGCAGATTTAATTTCGAGCCGAGAATTTGATATTACTTATTTTCGATTTTAGCAAATGTTACTAGCTTCAAAGCCAAGTCCGGCTGCAAATTTTATGAGTAATTAAAAGCAATGACTGAAAATTATACTCACGCAACATCAATCGAGAGCGTATCTTACAAAGACTTTGAACCAAACAGCTTTGAAGAATTGCCACAATCTGAACCCGATTATGCTTACATTCCTCCAGAAGAAGTAAGCATAGACGTACCATTAAAAGCTCCTCTTACCGTTGCGGCGGCAGTAGTTGCCATGCTAGAAGAATTGGGAGTAAGCTGCGCGTTCGGGGTTGCTGGCGGAGCAATGGCAACGATCTGGGGTTCTTTGTCCAACAGCCAACTCATGCAAGTATTAAATTTTCGCCATGAAGGAGGCGCAGCCTTTGCAGCCGTTGAAGCTTATTTTGCTACCAATCGTCCCACAGTAGTTTTTACCACCGCCGGGCCGGGCATTACTAACGCTCTAACAGGGCTATTTGCGGCTCGTGGGGAAGGAGCAAAGGTGATATTTTTATCAGCTTGTACCTCCGCACCCCAACGAGGTAAATGGGCAATTCAAGAAACTACAGCTTATACCTTGCCAACAGAGGGCATATTTACGTCAGGAGCGTTGTTTAACTACGCAACTATCGTAGAATGTGCGGCGCAATTACCGCAAATTTTTAAGCGACTTGCTTTAGGATTATCGCAACCAGGGGGTTTTGTCGCTCATTTGAGCATTCCTACCGCCGTGCAAACAAGTGAATTCGAGCAAGAATTACCAAGATTAGATTTAGAGAGCGATCGCTTTATCCCAAGTGTCAACACAATTTCTAAGTGTGTCAGCTTGCTAACAGAGGGAAACTTTGCCCTTTGGCTGGGTTTTGGAGCTAGAAATGCTGCTAAAGAGATTTTAAGCCTTGCCGAAAAAACGGGAGCAGCAGTAATGTGTTCGCCGCGCGGTAAAGGGATATTTCCTGAAGATCATCCGCAATTTGTTGGAGTGACAGGCTTAGGCGGTCATTCGTCAGTAATGACTTATATGCAAACCCAAAAGCCTTTGTGGATATTGGTACTAGGGACGCGCTTAGGAGAACCTACTTCTTTTTGGAGTCAATCAATGGTTCCTAGGGGTGGATTTATCCATGTAGATATTGACCCTCAAGTTCCAGGGGTAGCTTATCCCCAAGTTGAAACTTTGCCCGTACAGTCAGATATTCAAGCATTTGTGCAAGAGTTGTTAGCGCAAATGCCAGAATTAGAGCCAACAAATAATTCTCTACCGAATCCCGAAATAGAAGCGATACCACCGGGTACAGACAACTTAGTTCGCCCCGAAGTGTTGATGTCAGCTATTCAAAAAACCATAGTTGAAGGCACAGACGCTGTAGTTATGGCAGAATCTGGCAACTCTTTTACTTGGTCAACAAACCTGCTGCGATTCAATCAAACAGGGCGTTATCGGGTAAGTACCGGAGTGGGCGCAATGGGTCATGCGGTGACGGGCGTAGTGGGGGCAGCGATCGCTCGAGATGGTTTAGCAGTAGCAATTGTTGGCGATGGTGCAATGCTAATGAATAACGAAATTAGTACCGCCGTAAAGTACCAAGTTCCGGCAATTTGGATTGTCCTCAACGACGCTCGGTACAATATGTGCTTCCAAGGCATGAAACTACTGGGACTTACCGGAGCTGACGCTTTAATTCCCGAAACAAATTTTGTCACCGTAGCTCGCGGTATGGGCGCTGATGGAATCCGCGTTACCACCGAAGCAGATTTAACCGCCGCCTTAGAAAAAGCGATCGCCCATAACGGTCCTTTTGTGATTGATGTTCTCATCGATCCCAGTCGTCCCGCACCTTCTAAAGGTCGCAATCAAGGACTCGCATCCCAAGGCGTTAAGGCAACTAATAGCGCTAAACAAGTTTCCTTTCCCTTGGTTTAATAGTTCGTTTTGCTTTTAATTGGAGCGCTAACGTGAAGCTTTTTGAAACTGTAGAAGAAATGGGTCACGAGCAAGTTCTCTTTTGTCACGGACAAAACCCAAATATCAAAGCAATTATTGCTATCCACGATACAGGTTTGGGGCCAGCAATGGGAGCAACCCGGATGCTGCCTTACGTTGACGAAGAAGCCGCCCTCAAAGACGTTTTGCGTCTCAGTCGGGGGATGACTTACAAAGCTGCTTGTGCCAATATTCCCGTTGGCGGCGGTAAAGCGGTAATTATTGCCAATCCC
The DNA here is from genome assembly GCA_019359635.1 of Chroococcus sp. CMT-3BRIN-NPC107. GTDB lineage: Bacteria > Cyanobacteriota > Cyanobacteriia > Cyanobacteriales > Chroococcidiopsidaceae > Aliterella. The sequence continues at coordinate 46,079 of JAHHGY010000008.1, read as the reverse complement.
GCCGAAAAATCTGACGCGTTATTCGAGGCTTACGGGCGGTTTATTGAAAATCTTAACGGGCGTTTTATCACCGGACAAGATGTCAATATTACCCCCCAGGATGTCTGTACAATTCGCCGCCAAACTAGCTACGTAGTTGGTACTTCCGAAAAATCTGGCGGACCTGCGCCAATTACCGCTAGAGGGGTGCTTTTGGGTATTAAAGCCGCCGTCAATTTTCGCTTGCAAAACCGCAGTCTTGACGGACTAAAAGTTGCCGTTCAGGGCTTGGGAAATGTGGGAGGAAATCTTTGCAAATACCTGTACGAACACGGGGCTAGTCTATACGTTACTGATGTCAGCCAGGAAAAAGCAGAGCAAGCAGCCTCATTGTACGGAGCTAAAGTTGTCGCCCCCGACGAAATTTATGCCCAAGACGTTGATGTGTTTGCACCCTGTGCTTTGGGGGGAATTTTAAATAGCAAAACTATCCCGCAAATTATTGCACCCATTGTCGCCGGAGCAGCAAATAACCAGCTAGAAAACGAGAAGCTGCACAGCCAAGCATTGAAATCTAAGGACATTTTGTATTGCCCAGATTACGTGATTAATGGCGGCGGACTAATCAATGTTTACAACGAAATGATTGGTTATGACGAAACCAAAGCTTTTCAACAACTAAACAATATCTATGACACTTTGTCAGAGATTTTTGCATCCGCTCAAAAAGCAGAAATCACTACTTACGAGGCTTCTCGGCGCATAGCCCAGGAGCGAATTGCTAAAGCTAAAAGTCTGAAAACCAAGGAGTAACCGGTGGAAAAAAATACATTTGCTACCTCTGCTTTTATCGCCACAACGCCGGAAACCGCCTTTGACTATCTCTCTAAATTAGAGAATTTAGACGAATGGACGCTGTTTAGCCGCATGATCGAACAAATTGATGACGATACCTGGCTGGGTACGGCTTCGGGCTATCAAAACAATTTGTACTATCACATTAAAAAGCTCCAACACCCGCTTTTTTACGGCATTGAGTGGCATTGCGGAGTGGAGTACAACCAATACTTTCAAGTTTATCCCGTACTGCTATTTCCTCCCGACTATATAGAACCGGGAACTGACGAGCAAGGAGTTTACTTTCACTGGTTGAGCTTCATCGATCCTATTCGCCGCCCGCCGATGATTATGGAGGGGATTCATACGGTGCATAGTTCTGAGTGCCGTTCTTTAAAAGGCAACTTAGAGCGCAAAGCCGGGCTAACTCAAGCAGCTAAGGGGCGTTATTACATTGATGTAGACACTATGTACATCGATGCACCCGTAGAAATGGGGGCAGAATATTTAAAAGATGTCCGCAATTTAGACGAATGGGCGCACTTATTGCATCCCAGTGGCGAAATTACTCCTGAATCTGGAGAATTTGTAGACGAGTACGGGCAAAAAGTCCAAGCGACATTCCGTCTCAATAATTTGAGTAAGTATTACTTGCTCGAACAGGAATATTTTTATCCTGAATACAACTATTACCAGCGTTCTCCAGCAATTTTGATTCCTTGTGCTTACGCTTTTAACGATCCCTCAGCATCGGGATTTATTCAACACCGAATTAGTTTTTGGAAAGTAGGCGAAACTCTACCTCACGGCAAGCTGCAAATTGAAGACTACGGTGCGGAGAGCATGAATATCAAGCGCACTCTAGAAGCAAAAGCAGGTAATACCGAAACCTTTGCGCGCGGTATGAGCTACATTCCTCGCTCTTTAGTCGGTGCTAAGTAGTCGTCCTATGCGATTAAAGCTACTTATTGGACTAACTACAGGTTGTGCGATCGCAACTACAGCGCTTTTAAACCCGCAAAACGCGATCGCGGCATCATTTACTGTAGTCGCAGACGGCTTGGATAATGCTAGAGGACTAAGTTTTGCTCCTGATGGCACTCTTTATGTTACCGAAGCTGGGTCGGGCGGTACGGGGGCTTGCATTCCCTCGCCCACAGGGGGTGACTTGTGTTACGGAACTAGCGGCGCAGTCACAAAAATTGCCAATGGTACAACAGAGCGCGTCCTCACCGACTTACCTTCTATTGCTCTAGCCGATGGTACTAGCTCCTTTGGCGCTCAAGATATCAAGTTTGACAGTGTAGGCAATCCTTACGTACTAATTGGCTACGCTGCCGACCCAGCCTTGCGCGACACCGCTTTAAATAGTCCCGACTTGGGCAAGCTAGTAGTAGCAGACTTTGCTACTAATTCGTGGGAAGTCGTTGCTGACTTTTCTAACTACGAATTAGCTAATAATCCTGACAATGGAGATATTGGCAGCAACCCCACAGCTTTTGTGCTTGATGGAGATAAAGCGATCGCTGTAGACGCGGGCGCAAACGCTTTACTAAGCGTAGGAACCGATGGTAGCAACCTACAACAAGTCGCAATTTTTCCTCAAGAAGTTTTAACTAATCCAGTCTTTCCACCTTCTAATTCCGTTCCCTTTGACCCTACCCAAGTTCCATCAACGGACGGAGTACCGACCGAATTTAGCATCCAAGCTACCCCGACAGGTGTAGCGGTAGGTCCTGATGGTGCTTACTATGTCAGTCAGTTTACTGGTTTTCCTTTTCCAGAAGGTGGAGCCAGGATCTATCGTATCGATCCTGATGGGGAAACCAGTGTATATGCTGACGGATTTACTCAACTGACCGACTTGGAATTTGATGCTGAAGGCAACTTGTATGCCTTGCAGTATGCCAACGAGTCAGCCTGGAAGGGAAATTTTGATGGCTCTGTCATTCAAATATCCCCCGATGGGACGCAAACCACTCTCCTTAGTGGTGATGGACTAACTGCCCCTTCTAGTTTGGCAGTTAGCCCTGATGGCGATGTTTATGTCACCAACCAAAGCGATCGCCCAGGCGCAAGTCAAGTGCTGAGAATTGGCAATACAGAGCCTGTTCCCGAACCTACTTCCGTCCTTGGCGTACTAACTTTTAGTGCTTTGGGGCTTAAAAAGTGGTACACGAAACGCTCAATTAATCGCCAGTGGCGCATATAGCTTTGGAAAAATCTTTCCATCATCTTAGCCATCTTGTTAACCAAGTTTCCCAATCAAATATCAGTAAATCGTTGAAAAATATGAAGTTCAAGTTATCTGCTTTGACAATTCTCTCTTTTTGTTTCGCTGCTGTGGCTGGAGTACCTGTTGCTCAAGCGGCATCGCTAACTACAATTGTTTCTGGAATTAGCAATGCACGGGCGGTGAGCTTTGGACCCGATGGTAGCCTCTACGTCGGCGAACCTGGTATTGGCGGCGACGGCAACTGTCAGCCTTCCCCAAGCACCTTGTTTCAGCCAATTTGCGCGGGTAATTCTGGCTCGATTGTCAAAGTTTCACCCGATGGTCAGCAAGAGCGAATCTTGACAAACTTTGATTCCTTAGCCGAACAACCTTCAGGCAACCAAGGAGCAGGACCCCAAGCTTTGGAATTTGATTCTCAAGGTAATGCTTATTTGCTAACCGGATTTGCTGGCTACCCAGGAAACCGCGATGCCGAAACCTTAGCTTTAGGTTCGCAATATTCAATACCAGAAGTGCAACTTGTAACTTTTCCGCCGTCCACGCCGGATTCGGTTTTGAATACCCCTGATTTGGCAAAACTATTTGCCGTTGACCTAGAAACTGGGGAGCTAACAGAGATTTTTGACTTTGCTGAATATGAAATCACCAACAATCCCGACGGTGGGGATGTAGTTACCAATCCTTACGACTTGGCTATTAGTGGCGACACGGCTTATGTAGTTGATGGTGGTGGCAACGCAGCCTACAGCATCAAACTCGATGGTAGTAGCTTCACCGCCACAGCCATTCCCGATAACATTGTCGACCCGGCGTTAATTCCTCCAGATTTAGGACTACCACCAGGATTAATAGAAGAAGTTGAAGGCGGTGTTGCCTTGCAATCTGTACCAACAGGCGGCGCAATTGGGCCTGATGGTGCATTTTATGTTGGCGAATACGTTGGCTTTCCTTACCCAGAAAATGAAGCCAGGATCTTTAGGATTGGTGAAGATGGCGAACCTGTCGTTTATGCTGAGGGATTTACCCACATCAGTGATTTGACGTTCGATGCAGAGGGCAATTTGCTAGTTTTACAATTTGGCGATACCTCTCAGCTTACGGGTGACTTGACAGCTTTACCCGGTTCTTTAATTCAAGTAGCGCCTGATGGAACTCGGACAACTTTAGTTGCGGCGGGTGAAGGCTTGGAGTCTGCCGATGGTGTAACCATCGGTCCTGACAACCAAATTTACGTAACCACGCGGGGTGTTGGTCCAGAAGCGGGAAGCGTAGTGCGGGTAAATACAGGCTCGGAACCCGTACCAGAACCTGCTTCAGTTCTAGGAATATTAGCTTTGGGCGCTACAGGTATTGGCTCTAAATTTAAGGGCAAGTTGAAGCAGCAACTACAAAAATTTAAAGCTTAATCGATAAATGCGATCGCTCTTACTGGCATTAGGGCGATCGCTTTGTTTAGTCCGCGTAAATCATACACTATTAGGAGTCGAACATCATGGGATTGCTCAAAAATCTCTCATTTGCGATCGCAAGTTCTGGCTTAATGTTCCTAGCCGCAACTCAAGCTGATGCTGCGTCAATAACTTTATCTTACGACAGTTCCATCGGTAGACCAGCTAACTTCGCCGCAGGAGAAAATCCGTTTACTCCAGGTACGATTGCCATTCCCCAAGGCATTGCGGTACAGGAAGGAACAGGAAATGTCTTCGTGGCTAATGACGTAACCGATCAAATCCAGGTGTTCAGTTCTGAGGGTGATTTTCTTCAAGCCTTTGGCGGTAACGGTAGCGGACCTGGGCAATTTGACGGGCAATCAGCGATCGCATTTGAACCGACTACTGGAAATTTTTATGCGGGTGATGTCAACAACAACCGGATTAACATATTCGATCCCCAAGGTAACTATCTCGACTCCATTGCTGAAGGTCAATTTAGCTCACCAATTGAAGGCAGAGTTTTCTCTGGACCAACGAGTATTGTATTTGATGATAGTGGCTATGGATACGTGGGTGATTATAGCGGCGATCGCATCTTGAAGTTTAATTCAGATGGCGAAATAGTTGATTCTATTGGCAGCAGCGGCACTGCACCTGGACAGTTTCAAGGACCATCAGGCATAGGAATCACGCCAGAGGGAAATTTAGTTGTGACTGACCAGTTCAACAATCGCGTTCAAGTGATCGATCCAGAAGGCAATGCGCTTCAAACTTTCGGCACACAAGGAACTGGAGAGGGAGAGTTCAATCAGCCGATTGATGCTGAAGTGGACGAGGAAGGCAACATCTACGTGACGGATTCTATCAATAGCCGCGTTCAGGTATTCGATGAAAATGGTAACTTTCTGAGTGCATTTGGCGAACCTGCCCGTGATGCAGAAGGAAATGTCGTACCACCTTTAGCGTTGGGCGCACCCTCCCCCTATGGCGATCCCCTAGACCTCGAACCAGGAGTATTTAACTGGACGGCGGGTTCAGACCTAGTAGATGACAAGCTCTATGTAGGTGATTTCTTTCAAGGTCGCGTTCAAGTATTGGATGTCAATCGAGCCGAACCCATACCAGAACCTTCTTCAATGTTAGGTTTAGCTGTTTTGGGTGGTGGGGCATTAGCTGGAAAATTGAAGCAACGCCGCAAGCAAAAAGCAGTAAAAGTGTAAGCACCATTTAATCACAGGAGCAGAGGCGAGATAACTTCACAATGTTTCTGCTCCTTGGCATTGAGTACAAACGGAAAGCCTTTTTTGAACAGATTTCTCTAAGTATTGAGATTAAAACCAACAGGAGTAAAACAAATGGCTGATAATACCACCCAAGACTTAAACGAATTGCTTAGGCAATCTCCCTTCGGTCCGTTGTTAGATATTCAAGGAGCGGATGGTAATAATCTGACTGTAGAAGATATTTTTGGTAATGTTGGCGGCTTTGGTGGCAGCAATCCCTTTGCTAGTGGTGGCTCTCCTCTTAATGAAAATTCGCCTTATGGTGGGAATCCTTTTGCGGGTGACAACTTCTGGAACCTATTTGCTGGTGGTATGAACCCTTCTAACCCCATAGGTAGTAACTCCGGTACTGGTGGTAGCTTACCAATTGGGACTAATAATCCTTTTCCTGTAGAGTTGCCAACCGGAGCTAATAATCCTTTTCCTGTAGAGTTACCTGGTGGTGGTAGCATACCTCCTTTTCTGGGCGATCGCGACTTCCCAGGATTGCCCGGTCATGGTGGTAGTACTCCAGTACCCGAACCTTCGTCGATACTAGGTTTAGTAGTAATTGGTATGGGAATTGCCGCCACTAAATTTCGGCAACAACGAAAGGCAGCAAAAGTTTTTAACAAATAAGAGCGATCGCACTTACAAGATTAAAAGGCAAATAGTAGACCCTCAATGCTCTATTAATTTGTACTTTTAATTCTGGCTTTTCGAGAACTTTGTACTAGAAACTAGAGAACTATTACTTATGGCAGCTAATGAACCTAGTATCGACAACGTAGTTATTGGTAATGGTGACGGTAATTCCTCTACTGATGGCGGTAGTAGCAACCCTTTTGCTGGTGGTAGTCCTTTAACTACTGGCGAAAACCCCTTTGCGGGTGGCAAAAATCCCTTTATAGCCAACCACGATTTAGGTAGCAACAACGCTGCTATTGGAACTGGCAATTGGAACTTGAGTAGCAACAATGCCACTATTGGTAATGGCAATTGGCTTCGAGATGAGTCAAGTTATAACGCCACTATTGGTAATGGCAACTGGTTTCGAGATGAGTCAAGTTATAACACCACCATTGGTAACGGTAACTGGTATTTGAAAACCAGTAGTGATAATTCTACTCTTGGCAATGGCAATTGGAGTTTTAGTAGCGATAATTCAACCATTGGCAATGGCAACTGGGATTTTGGCAACAATAATGTAGTCATCGGTAATGGCAATTGGGTATTTACTGACAACAACATAGTTATTGGTAATGGCAACTGGTTTCTCGGCGATGATGTTGCTAGTGGCGCAAGTCAAAACTTCACCACCCTAGAAACATTGTTTCCAGAATTGAAGTCAAACGTTGACAATTTGATTGATTCGTTAACAGGCAATTTTGGCGGAGAATTTACCGTATTAACTGGCAATCTTGATGCTGACGGTAGCCAAACTTTTGAGGAACTTATCCTTTCTCGTGGTAACGACGGAACAGGCAATCCTAATCACTGCTTTTTTAGCTGTGTCGAAAATGGCCCTGTATCTAGCGAACCCGTCCCCGAACCACATTCTGTGCTACCAGTGTTGGCGTTGGGATTGGTTTATTTCTGTTGGTCAAAAAAATTTAAGGCAAAAAGCAAGCTTAATTGGAAAAACTAAAAATTGAGCTTTAGTCAATAAAACACTAATTTTTCTGCGAATAAAAATTAGTGCTTTAGCTTGGACGCGCTGAAACAGTGACCGCTTTAGTAATTTAAGGTAATTCAATGAAAATTGCGATCGCCAATAAGTCCGATTTACTCCGTAGTTGGGTTGCACAGCATACAACCAATGAAGGTTTGGCTTGGCTGGATAGCAAATGTCAACTTATTGCTGAGGGTGCAGCCAAAAGAGTATTTTTTACATCTTTTAGCGCCGTACCTCGCTACGTGGGCAAAGAAAAGTTATCGCTAACAACGGAACAATTGCAAGCCGCCCAAGAAATGCGATCGTATTGGCATCCTCAACTCTGGAATAGCGAACAAACCGCCCGAACTTTACTATTACTGGCGCTGCCTCACAATAACGCTCAAGAATATTTACAAGTTTTAGAGCAGCTTTTTACTACCGCCGATATGGGGGAATTAGTCGCCCTTTATCAAGCATTGCCTTTATTACCATACCCAGAACAGTATCGGTTTCGGGCAACAGAAGGGGTGCGGAGTAACATGATTCCGGTATTTAATGCGATCGCATCATACAACCCCTATCCCCAAGATTATTTTGACGAATTGGCCTGGAATCAAATGGTACTTAAAGCGCTATTTGTGGGTAGTTCTTTGCGGCATATTCAAGGCTTGGAACTCCGCGCTAATCTAACTCTAGCTCAAATGTTAACCGATTATGCCAACGAAAGATTGGCGGCTAATCGCACTGTATCGCCAGAACTTTGGCAATTAGTAGAAGTTATAAAAGCAAAAAAATAATAACTATGTTTATCGATCCTCATATTCACATGACCGCGCGGACAACTTACGATTATTTGATTATGCGCGAATCAGGCATTGTGGCGGTAATTGAGCCTGCTTTTTGGCTAGGACAACCCCGCACTAATGCCGGATCTTTTCAAGACTATTTTAGTAGCTTGGTAGGTTGGGAACGTTTTCGTTCGGCGCAATTTGGGATTCAACATTACTGCACTATTGGTTTAAATCCTAAAGAAGCAAATAACGAAGCTTTGGCGACAGAAGTATTAGAATTGCTGCCCTTATTTGCTTGTAAAGAGGGTGTTGTTGCCATTGGCGAGATTGGCTACGATGACATGACAGAGGCTGAAGATAAATGTTTTCGAGCGCAGCTAGAACTAGCTAAAGAATTAGATATGGTGGTGTTAATTCACACCCCCCATCGCAATAAAAAAGCTGGAACTAGCCGGAGTATGGATGTTGTAGTCGAGCATGGGGTAGATCCTACTAAGGTAATTATTGACCACAATAACGAGGAAACAGTCAAAGAAGTTTTAGATAGAGGTTTTTGGGCAGCCTTTACAATTTATCCTCATACAAAGATGGGTAACGCGCGGATGGTGGAAGTTGTGCGTCAGTACGGGTGCGATCACATTATTGTTGATAGCAGCGCTGATTGGGGCATTAGCGACCCTCTGGCAGTACCAAAAACGGCTCAATTAATGTTAGATCGAGGCATCTCTGCCGATTATGTCAACACTGTTTGCTACAAAAATGCTTTAACTGCTTACAGCCAAAGCGGACAAATGAAAGAATCTGACTGGTTAACCCCTCAGCCTATCGACCAACGTCAATCTTTTAATGACAATTCTGTATTGCGCGGACAAGAGCCATTAGTAGAAACGGTGAATAATTACGCCTTAATTGAGTAAAGGTAACAAATGACTACTTTATTAAAGCCAAATTACCGTCTAAATACTCGTATTTGGGCATATTTGCAAACAATGCGCCCAGCAAATATTGTTACAGCTTGGGCAGATATTCTTACAGGTTTTGCGGCTTCTGGTGCAATAATAGATATTCCCTTAGCTTGGTTAATCCTGGCTACAACAGGGCTTTATGGCGGCGGTGTAGTATTTAACGATGTTTTTGATGCTAAGTTAGATGCCGTAGAACGCCCGGAAAGACCGATTCCGACAGGTAAAGCATCTATACTTGGCGCAACTATTTTAGGGATTTTACTACTAACTGTAGGCGTATTGGCGGCGGCTCAAGTTTCCTTACTAAGTGCGGAAATTGCGGTATTTGTGGCAATCGGGGCAATAATTTACGATGCCTGGAACAAACACAATGCGATCGCAAGTCCTATAAATATGGGTCTTTGTCGTGGTGGCAATTTACTTTTGGGCGTGAGTGCAATTCCTACAATGGTTGGGAAACTATGGTTTTTAGCACTCATTCCTATTTTTTATATTGCCGCAGTTACAGCCATTAGTCGCGGCGAAGTACATGGCGGCAAAAGTAGCACGGGGAAACTAGCTTTAGTATTACTTGCGATCGCTCTCGGTGGAGTTTTAGCTTTAGTATTTCTGCCCAATTACTATATTTTTGCAGTTTTACCATTTCTAGCATTATTAAGTTGGCGAGTATTTCCACCTTTTATTGCTGCCATGCAAGTTCCTAGTGCCGATATTATCCGTAAAGCTGTAAAAGCTGGGGTTTTGTCGCTAATTATCTTAGATGCGAGTATGGCGGCGGGTTTTGCTGGCTTTTTCTACGGTTTAGTGGTGCTGGGTTTGTCTATTGTTTCTATAGCTTTAGCAAAAGTATTTGCTGTAACTTAAATCATGTTAATTGACATTTTTCACGATACGGCTTGTCCTTGGTGTCGGATTGGCAAAAAACAACTGTTTGATGCGATCGCGCTAATAGGAGAGACAATAGATATACGTTGGCATCCTTTTCTTTTAGACGACACGATTCCTGCTGAAGGTGTTGGGTTTCGCTCATTTATGAAGCTGCGAAAAGGTATAGGTGCAAATCAATTAACGCAACTATTTGACTATGCAACTCAATCTGGCGCAAAGGCTGGCGTAAAGCTAGATTTTGACAAGGTTTTATTAGCTGTAAATACAACGCTTTCTCATCGACTTATTGCCCTAACACCAAAAACCCATAAAAACGTCATTGTCGAAGCCGTCTATAAAGCTTACTTTGAAGATGGGTTAAATATTGGCGATATTGATGTTTTAGTTCGTCTGGGTAAAGGTTTTGGCTTTGATGAAAGTAAACTAAAGCAGCAATTAACTAGCGATGCGGCATTAGCTGAAGTTAGGGAAGAAGCAAAAGCGGCAAGAGAGCGAGGTATAAGCAGCGTGCCGTTTTTTGTCATCAACAACAAAGTTAGCATCAGTGGTTCGCAGTCGGTAGATGTATTTGTCCAAGCAATGCAGCCAGAATTTTCCGCATCTTTATAGAAATTATTTAATAACTATGGTAACTAACACTAAATCAAAAATCTCTTACACTCTAAAACCAATTCAGCAATGTGTTCCGGTTAGTTTTCGTTATGATGTGCTGTTTACAAACGGTTTATTTCAAATAGGAAATCCTTTACTAGCGCAAACGATTGTTGCCGATGGTGGCGAAACAAAAAGAGCGATCGCAATTGTCGATTCTGGTTTAATTGAACATCATCCCCACCTACTTGCCCAAATCGCCGACTACACTAATTTTTATAGTGAGGTACTAACTTTAGCTACCGAACCGATTGTAGTTCCTGGGGGAGAGGCTGCTAAGAACGATCCGCAATTATTAACTGATATTCACGAAGTTATTAGTAAAGTCGGGTTGTGTCGTCATTCCTACGTTTTAGCAATTGGTGGTGGCGCGGTGTTAGATATGGTAGGTTACGCCGCCGCTACAGCACATCGGGGTATACGACTAATTCGCATTCCCACAACGGTATTGGCGCAAAATGATTCGGCCGTAGGGGTAAAAAATGGGATTAATGCTTTTGGTAAAAAGAACTTTTTAGGCAGTTTTGCCCCGCCTTACTCTGTTTTAAATGATTTTGACTTTTTGACTACATTGAGCGATCGCGATTGGCGATCGGGCATTGCTGAAGGAATTAAGGTAGCTTTAATTAAAGACTTGGATTTCTTTGAATTTATCTTGTCTAATGCGAAAAACTTGGCGCAGCGAGATATGGAATCTATGCAGCAATTGATTTACCGTTGCGCTCAGTTGCATTTAGAACATATTGCTACTAGCGGCGATGCTTTTGAATCTGGTTCTTCTCGTCCTCTCGATTTTGGTCACTGGGCAGCCCATAAGTTAGAGCAATTAACTGATTTTCGCTTGCGACATGGGGAGGCCGTAGCTATTGGGATTGCTTTAGATAGCACTTATTCTTACTTGTCTGGGCTGCTATCAAAAACTGAGTGGAAACAAATTATTAATACCCTTAAGGCTGTTGGTTTTACTCTATCTGTTCCAGAACTTGCCGAACAACTCAATTCTCCTCCTTCTTCTCGATGTTTGCTTGCAGGGTTGACGGAGTTTAGAGAACACTTAGGCGGTGAACTTACTTTGATGTTGTTGCAAGGTATTGGGCAAGGGGTTGAGGTGCATGAGGTTGATGTGTCTATATATTGGGATGCTATCAGGGAATTGTTGGCAGTTTGATCTGCTTTGCTAAATTTTGAAGAAAAACCAAGAATTGGGGGGTCTGCCCCCCAAACCCCCTGCAAAAGGTCTTGTCTTTAAGCTCGGTAGGTTTTAGCAATAGACCTAGTTCTCGGTGTTGTAGCCTAGTCTTTTAATATATTGGGATGCTGTTGGAGAATTGTTGACAGTTTAATCTGCTTTTTTTGAATTTTTAATAAAAATTGGTCGGTATGGACGCAAAAAATTACGCTCCTAGTATCGAACCCACATCACGTGCATGATTGAACATCTTTATTTACGATTTCAATAAAACTTATGCAAATTGGTAAAGACAATATCCATTTAACTTACTGTACTAATATTCATCCTGGTGAAGATTGGCACGAAGTTTTTGCCAACTTAAAACAATATATTCCTGTTCTCAAGTCGCGCTTATCTCCAGACAACTCTTTTGGTATTGGACTGCGTTTAGCAAATATTGCTGCAAAAGAACTATTAGAGGGAGATAATTTAACTCAATTTCAATCCTGGTTAACAAAACAAGATTTGTATGTCTTTACTCTTAATGGCTTTCCTTACGGCGGGTTTCATCACCAGGTTGTCAAAGATGGAGTCTATGCGCCCGATTGGTCTAAACCTGAAAGATTAACTTACACTCTAAACTTAACCAAAATTCTCGCTGCTTTATTACCCCAAGGCGTTGAAGGCGGAATTTCTACTTTACCTTTATCTTACAAACCTTGGTGGAAAGGCGATCGCACTGCTGAAAATCACATCTTTAATTCTAGCTGCCTTTATCTTGTTTCTCTCACCGCCGAATTAGTTACAATTCGTCAGCAAACTGGGAAACTCATACATCTAGACATCGAACCCGAACCCGATGGTTTAATTGAAAATTCGCTAGAAGTAATCGATTTTTTTACTAAATGGTTACTCCCCATTGGCGGCGCACATCTAGCCCAATTATTAAATATCTCTACAGAATTGGCGGAAGCACAACTCCTCGAACATATCCGTATTTGCTACGATACTTGTCATTTTGCAGTAGAATACGAAAACCCCGCTACCGTTTTTGCTCGTTTTCAAGACTCTGGCATTAAAATCGGCAAAATTCAACTAAGTGCAGCCATCCAAACGGCTTTACCTCTAGATAGAAGTGTTTTACTAGAACGGTTGCGTCCTTTTGCTGAATCTACTTACCTACATCAAGTAATTGAACGCAACTTTGATGGTTCATTACATCATTACCCTGATTTAGTTACGGCTTTACCGCATCTAGAACAGTCAAAAGCTAAAGAGTGGCGAACTCATTTTCACGTTCCCATTTTCATCCATGATTATCAAGTTTTACAGTCTACCCAAGACGATATTGTGGGAGTTTTGCAACTACTTCAAGCAAATCCTGTTTGTCAGCATCTAGAAATTGAAACCTATACTTGGGATGTTTTACCCCAAGAAATGAAAATCGATTTACTAGCATCTATCCAAAGAGAATATGAGTGGGTATTAGAAAAAGGTTTAGCAATTCAACCGTAGTCTACAATCGCTGCTTAAAAACCTACTTTCGCCTTTTTGTTAACGAAAAATATTTTCCCCTTTTTTAGGGGAGTTTCCCCACATCGCAACACAACCAATACCCCCTCAAACTACCTCTAACTAAAACTCTATGAAAAAGACAGTTGTTTTAAACGTAGTCGGTTTAACACCTAGCTTACTCGGAGAACACACCCCTCATTTATCCCGTTGGGCAAAAAATGGACAATTAGCCAACATCAAACCCGTCCTCCCAGCAGTTACTTGTACAGCGCAAGCAACTTATTTAACTGGTAAATTACCCGACGAACACGGAATTGTAGCAAATGGCTGGTATTTCCGCGATGAGTGTGAAGTAAAGTTTTGGCGACAGTCTAACAAATTAGTCCAAGCGCCTAAAATCTGGGATCTGGCGCGATCGCTCGATTCATCCTTTACCTGTGCTAACTTGTTCTGGTGGTACAATATGTACTCCTCGGTGGATTACGCTGTTACGCCGCGTCCTATGTATCCCGCCGATGGTCAAAAAATTCCCGATATCTATACTCAACCTGGGGAAATGCGATCGCATCTTACCAAAGATTTAGGTCAATTTCCTTTATTCAATTTTTGGGGCCCTAACACTACTATCGCCTCTAGTAAATGGATTGCAGATAGTGCTAAATGGACGGAAGAACGCTACAATCCGACACTAACTTTGGTTTATTTACCTCACCTAGATTACTGCTTACAACGTCTTGGCACTAAAAACAGCCAAATCCACAAAGATTTGCAAGAAATTGACGCTATTTGTGGCGATTTGATTGCTTACTACGAAGATCGAAATGCTGAGGTTATTGTCTTATCAGAGTACGGTATTACTGATGTTTCGCAACCAGTCCACTTAAACCGCGTGTTGCGGGAAAATGGTTTATTAGCCATCAGGGAAGAATTGGGGCGCGAATTGCTCGATCCTGGTGCAAGTTCGGCTTTTGCGGTTGCAGATCACCAAGTTGCTCACATATACGTAAGCGATCGCACTTATATACCTAAAGTCAAAGATATCTTAGAATCAACTCCAGGTGTGGCACAGGTTTTAGAAGATGATAAAACAGCTTACCATCTCAATCATTCGCGTTCTGGAGAATTGGTAGCGATCGCTGCACCGAATAGTTGGTTTACTTATTATTATTGGTTAAACGATTCTTTAGCACCGGATTTTGCCTCTACTGTGGATATTCACCGCAAGCCAGGCTACGATCCGGTGGAACTATTTATCAATCCACAAATCAAATTACCTAAAGTTAAAGTTGGGTTAAAACTGTTACAGAAAAAGCTAGGTTTTCGCTACTTAATGGATGTTATACCAATGGATGCTACTTTAGTACGTGGCTCTCATGGGGCAATTAATGTTTCTCCTCAAGAAGAACCAATATTTATTACTCAAAAAACTAATTTGCTAAAGGTAAATACTATTGCAGCTACCGATGTTTGCAACTTGATTCTTCAACATCTTACAAAATAATTAGTAATTGGTATTGCAGAAAATTATCTGTTTCTTATAATTCAATTATAATTACTCGTATAAATTAAGACAAACAATTTACAGATAAAGCTTGAAACTATTGTTAGAGCAAGCTTAACCTAATAAATAAAATCTTACTAGAGAGAGATGTAGAAGTATATATCGTTAAATTTATAGCTATTTTTTAAATTGAATCTAACTCAAGAAATAGATTGAAAAAGCCCAAACAAACGATGGTTTTTTCAACATCAAAATAATTGATTAGTCAATCAAAAGAAAATTCATTGTGAATGCTTGTCAACATCAATTACTCTAACAAAGAGAGCAGCGATTTTATAGACACTCTAATATCAAAAAGATTGCTAAATAGATTCGTTGCTATAAGAAAGTTTCAAGACTGTTAGCCCAAATAATAATCTAGATTAAGAGTAATTATTTTTAAGTACTAAGTATAGGCATTTTAAGCACTAAATTGAGCAAAAAATGTGTAATTAGATCAGTCTTTGTAAAAACACAATCGCCAACAACTTAAGCAGTAAAACTGTGAGAAAATTTCTATGATGTTTGACTCCCACTGCTATACAACAAAAAGCGGAATAAATGTATCGAGAACTGTTACTGAGGTAGAGCTAGAAACAGCTTTAGAGGATATTTTATGGAGTCTAAACTCTCAAAGGGGAGGATTGTTAGGCAGCAGTTACGAATATCCGGGAAGATATAAAAGATGGGCGATGGGATTTGTAAACCCACCTTTGGAATTAAGCACGTGCGATCGCAATTTTACAATCAAAGCATTAAACAAACGCGGTGCTGTATTAATTCCATTTCTAGCAGCACGTTTAACCAAAAAATCCCAAATCGAAAGAGTTACAGTAGAAGCAACTTATATTATTGGTTCAATTGCACAGAGCGATCGCTTATTTGCCGAAGAAGAACGCAGCAAACAACCATCGGCATTTAGCATCGTCCGCGAAATACTCCAGGCTTTTTATAGCATCGAAGACGAACATTTAGGGCTGTACGGCGCTTATGGCTACGACTTAGTTTATCAGTTTGAATCTGTCCCCAAAACCCAAATTAGACCAGAAGATCAGCGCGATTTAGTTTTATATTTGCCCGACGAATTAGTTATAGTTGATTACTACTTGCAAAGTGCGTTTCTATTGCAGTACGAGTTTGAAAGCCAATACGGAACTACAAGCGGATTACCCAGACTAGGGGAAGCAATCGATTATAGAGGCGATCGCGCCGTTGTAGAGCGAAACGTTGACCACGCACCCGGCGAATATGCTAGCAAAGTACATACAGCTTTAGAATACTTCCGCCGGGGCGATTTGTTTGAAGTCGTCCCTAGTCAAAACTTTTATACTGCTTGCGAAGAAGTACCAAGTAAGTTATTTCAAACCTTGCAACAAATCAATCCTAGCCCTTACGGTTTTATATTCAACTTGGGCGGAGAGTATTTAATTGGCGCATCGCCAGAGATGTTTGTCAGGGTAGAAGGTAAAAGAATTGAAACTTGTCCGATTAGTGGCACAATTAGCCGAGGACAGAATGCGATCGATGATGCAGACCAAATTTTGCTACTGCTCAATTCTGGCAAAGATGCAGCCGAATTAACCATGTGTACCGATGTGGATCGCAACGATAAATCGAGAATTTGCGAACCAGGATCGGTAAGAGTAATTGGACGGCGACAAATTGAATTGTACAGCCACTTAATTCACACCGTAGACCACGTAGAAGGCTTACTAAGACCAGAATTTGATGCTTTAGATGCTTTCTTGACCCATACTTGGGCAGTGACCGTTACAGGCGCTCCAAAACGAGCAGCAATCCAATTTTTAGAACAGCACGAGCATAGCGTCCGACGCTGGTATGGTGGAGCAGTAGGCTGTTTGACGTTTAACGGCGACTTAAATACAGGTTTAATCTTACGCACAATTAGACTAAAAGACTCCATAGCTGAAGTTAGAGCAGGGGCCACGGTGCTTTATGATTCTGTAGCAGAAGCTGAGGAACAGGAAACTAGAACCAAAGCCGCCGCTTTATTTGAGACAATTAGCCGTGCCAAAATTACTGCAACCAACAGCTTACCGAAAAATGAATATGCAGGTATTAGCGAAGCTGAGGTTAAAGACAAAAGCAAGCGCATTTTACTAATCGACTACGAAGATTCTTTCGTTCACACTTTAGCTAACTATTTGCGACAAACTGGAGCAACAGTTACTACTTTACGTCATGGTTTTGCTGAATCAGTCTTAGATGACGAAGATCCTGACTTAGTTGTACTATCTCCCGGCCCTGGTAGACCTCATGATTTTGGCGTACCAGACACCGTAAAAGCTTGCGTGAGCCGTCAATTGCCAATTTTTGGAGTTTGTTTGGGTTTGCAAGGAATTGTCGAAGCTTTCGGCGGAGAACTTGGAGTTTTAGACTATCCTCAGCACGGCAAATCATCGCGGATTTTTGTCACCGATGAAAACTCTGGGACTTTTGAGGGTTTGCCAGAATCTTTTGAAGTAGGTAGATATCATTCATTATTCGCCCTACCGCAAAAACTCCCACCAGAATTAAAAGTAACGGCAATTTCTGACGATGATGTAATTATGGGCATCGAACATCAAACTTTACCGATCGCGGCGGTACAGTTTCATCCAGAATCAATTATGAGTTTAGCTGGAGAAGTTGGATTAGCAATAATTGCCAACGTTGTTTGTGCCTACGCCAAAGATAAACCTGAACAACAGAAAATATTTAATGGTGTAGTATTTTCCAACTCTTAGAAGATACGGGTAGGGGCGTAAAGTATTGTACCCCTACTCAAATAAAAAATTCTTCTAGAAACACACCGTTTATTTTCTTTATTCGCCAACCCAACAGGAGTTATGAAGTGACTGCGACGCAGATAAATCCCCGCCATATTCTCGCCCAAATTGTTCAACATAAAGAGCAAGAAATAGCCCAATTGCGCCAGCAGTTAACGCTAGGAGATTTGCAACGTCAACTAAAAGCTGCTCCCCCTATCTGTGACTTTCTCAAAGCGTTGCAAAATAGTTCTAACTACCCAAGCCTAATAGCAGAAGTAAAAAAAGCATCTCCAAGCAAGGGAGTAATTCGCCAAGATTTCGATCCGGTAGAAATTGCCAAGGCTTACGTGCGTGGTGGTGCATCTTGTCTATCTGTCCTCACCGATAGGAAATTTTTTCAAGGTAGCTTTGAAAATCTGCAAAAAATTCGCCCCACAGTAGAAATACCGCTATTATGTAAAGAATTTATTATTGATCCCTACCAAATTTATAAAGCGCGAGTTGCGGGGGCGGATGCGGTGCTTTTAATTGCGGCTATTTTACCAGACCAAAAGCTGCAAGAATTTTTGTACTTAATCCATTCATTAGGCATGAATGCTTTAGTAGAAGTACATACACTAGCAGAATGCGATCGCGTTTTAAAGCTTTCCGATTTGCGAATAGTTGGAATTAACAACCGAAACTTGGAAACTTTTAACGTCGATTTGGCAACAACTAGCCAACTAATGCAAGAGCGCTCCCAACCTTTGACAAGTTTAGGCGTAACTGTTGTCAGCGAATCGGGTTTGTATTCGCCAAAAGACTTGTCTTTCGTCGCCGAAGCTGGGGTACGAAGTGTATTAGTAGGTGAATCTTTAATTAAACAACCCGATGTTGAACAAGCAGTGCGAAGTTTATTGGACAATAAAACAAGCTAACTACTAACTGCCGATTAGTGCTGACTTTTTAGGTAAATTATGACCATGAATGCTATTTCTCAACGCCTCAAAGCTTTACGCCAAGAATCTAAATGCGCTCTAATTCCCTTTATTACGGCGGGAGATCCCGATTTAGAGACTACCGCCGAAGCAATAAAATTATTAGATCGCAACGGCGCAGACTTAATTGAATTAGGAGTTCCCTATTCCGATCCTTTAGCCGATGGCCCGGTAATTCAAGCCGCCGCCACTCGCGCCTTGCAAAAAGGCACAAAGTTAGAACAGGTACTAGAAATAGTCGCAAAAGTGAGCCACGAAATTAAAGCGCCAATAATTCTATTTACTTACTACAACCCCATTTTGAACCGGGGAATTAGAACCTTTTTAGAGCAGATAGCAATTGTTGGGGTCAAAGGCTTAGTAGTACCAGATTTACCTTTAGAAGAAGCAGACGAATTGTTAGAAGCGGCGGCTAGTTTGGGAATAGAGCTAATTTTATTAGTTGCGCCTACAAGTTCGCAAGCCAGAATAGAAGCAATTTCGGCTAAATCCCAAGGATTTATTTATTTAGTTAGCGTTACAGGCGTAACCGGAATGCGAAGTCAAATTCAAAGTAGAGTCAAAGACTTACTGATAGAAATGCGCCAAGTTACCGATAAACCCATTGGCGTGGGTTTTGGCATCTCCAAGCCCGAACAAGCAAAGCAAGTAATGGAATGGGGTGCAGACGCGGTAATTGTGGGTAGCGCCTTTGTTAGAGCTTTAGAAACCGGAACGCCCACTCAAGGATTGCAAGCAGTAGAAACATTGTGCAAAGAATTAAAGAGTGCGATTTCTACTGTTAAACAACCTGTAGAGGTGTAAAGCCTTACGTTCGGACAGATTAAGTAAAAATATAGAGGATTCAACTAATGGTCAGCATTCAAGAAATCTACGATATCACCGCCTCTGACCCTAAAAGACCTGACGCTCTCGGTCGCTTTGGTAAATTTGGTGGAAAGTACGTTCCCGAAACCCTAATGCCTGCACTAGAGGAACTAGAAGTAGCTTTTAACAAGTATTGCAACGATCCGGGATTTCAGGAAGAATTGCAAGGTTTGCTCAAAGATTATGTCGGTCGTCCTACACCGTTATACTTTGCCGAACGTCTCACAGCCCATTACGCTAGCGCCAACAGCAACCCCTTAATTTACCTCAAGCGCGAAGACCTAAATCACACAGGCGCGCATAAAATTAATAATGCTTTAGCGCAAGTATTACTAGCAAAGCGGATGGGCAAAAAGCGGATCATTGCCGAAACAGGAGCAGGACAACACGGAGTAGCTACAGCCACCGTATGCGCTCGATTCGGTTTTGGTTGCGTAATTTACATGGGCGTTCAAGATATGGAACGTCAATCTCTTAACGTTTTTCGGATGCGATTAATGGGCGCAGAAGTTCGCCCCGTATCGGCCGGAACGGGAACCCTTAAAGATGCTACATCTGAGGCGATTCGAGATTGGGTAACAAACGTAGAAGATACTCACTACATCTTAGGTTCTGTAGCTGGTCCTCACCCTTACCCGATGCTAGTACGCGACTTTCATGCCGTAATTGGACAAGAAACTCGCACTCAAGCTGAAGAAAAATGGGGCGGATTGCCGGATATTCTGCTTGCTTGCGTAGGCGGTGGTTCTAATGCAATGGGACTATTTCACGAATTTGTCCGCGAACCCAATGTCAGAATGATTGGTGTAGAAGCTGCCGGAGAAGGAGTAGAAACAGACAAACACGCCGCCACCTTGACAAAAGGACGAGTTGGGGTGCTGCATGGAGCAATGAGTTACTTATTGCAAGACGAAGACGGACAAGTAATAGAAGCTCATTCAATTAGTGCAGGCTTAGATTATCCAGGAGTGGGGCCAGAGCATAGTTTCTTGAAAGAAGTAAAACGGGCAGAATACTACAGCGTTACCGACCAGCAGGCACTAGATGCATTACAACTACTATCGCAACTAGAAGGAATTATCCCCGCCTTAGAAACCGCTCATGCGATCGCTTACTTAGATACTCTTTGCCCACAGCTAACAGGTAGCCCGAGAATTGTGATTAACTGTTCGGGACGCGGTGACAAAGACGTACAGACCGTAGCCAAAGCTTTGCACAAAGACGGTTAATTAAATAAAAACAAAATCGCCATGATAGCTGTAACCCAAACACCCGTCGACTCTATAACTGCAATAACTAGCGATGTTAATTATTCTGAGTTATTGCAACAACTGCTAGAAGGGCAAAGCTTGAGCATTCCCACCGCCGCCGATTTGATGCAAGGCTGGCTAACCGAGGCAATACCGCCCGTATTATCGGGGGCAATTTTGGCAGCTATTCAAGCTAAAGGAGTAACCGCCGCCGAATTGGTAGGTATGGCGCAAGTTTTACACGCCCAATCAGCAATTAAGAAAAGCATCCCTAGTTCCACACCCTTAATTGACACCTGTGGGACAGGGGGCGATGGGGCATCTACCTTCAATATTTCTACAGCCGTAGCCTTTGTCGCCGCCGCCGCCGGAGTAAAAGTTGCCAAGCACGGCAATCGTTCCGCCTCTAGCAAAACGGGTTCCGCCGATGTATTAGAAGCGCTGGGAATCAACCTCAACGCCGAACTTGAAAAAGTAACCGCCGCCGTGGAAGAAGTTGGAATTACATTTTTATTCGCACCGGGGTGGCATCCAGCGTTAAAAAGTGTAGCAGGGTTGCGTAAAACCTTAAAAGTGCGGACAGTGTTTAACCTACTAGGACCATTAGTCAACCCGATGCAACCCACTGGGCAGATCATCGGCGTTTGCGATCCTAACTTAGTAGAAACGATCGCCCGTGCCTTATCCCAACTAGGAACAGAAAGAGCGATCGTTGTTCGCGGTAGAGAAAAGCTAGACGAAGCTGGACTCGCAGACATTAACGATTTAGGGGTACTAGAAAACAATCAAGTCCGCCTAATGACATTAAACGCTGAAGAACTTGGTTTAAAAAAAGCTGCCACCGCCGAAATTAAAGGCGGAGATGTAGCCGAAAACGCTCAAATTCTTAAGGACGTATTGCAGGGTAAAGGAACAGAAGCCCAACAAGATGTAGTAGCTTTAAACACCGCCTTAGCGCTGTGTGTAGGAAAAGCAATTACTTCTGAGGAGTATATTAAGGGAATTGCGATCGCCAAAGACATTCTGCGTAGTGGTGCAGCCTGGTCAAAATTAGAACAATTAGTCCAGTTTATGAAGTAAAACCGTAGCTTCATCGATAAATGACATAGCTGGAGGATTTATTTTCCCTAGCTATGTCAAACGCACCCCCGGAGTTTAGTCATGTTGCCTGTGATTCTCAAAGAAATCGATCGGGAAATAATCAACTTACTTAGCAAAAGAATTGCCATCTTAAACGATTCTAACCTATCTGTACAAGCAGAATCGGGCGATATTACTAAGCTTTTAGCGCAACAAGGCGTACCAGAATTTGTTTGGAAAAGCATTACAATTAGCTGCGCGGCTGCGATCGCTTCCTCCTGTTCCTCTACCCCTATCAAACCCCGAAAAGTAACTGTAATTGGTGGTTATGGCAAGCTAGGACGGTTTTTTAGCCAACAACTAGCTAATGGTGGGCATGATGTTAGTATCCTCGAACATAATGATTGGGACAAAGCCCCACAATTATTAGGCGAAGCTCAATTAGTATTAGTTTGCGTCCCCATCGAACACACTTTAACCGTAATTCAAAAAGCCGCCCCTTACCTCAAAGCAGATACAGCTTTAGCAGATATTACCAGCGTCAAAACCCCCATAGTTCAAGAATTACTTAAGCAACATACGGGGCCAGTTTTAAGCCTGCATCCTATGTTTGGGCCAGGAATACAATCATTTTTATCGCAAAATGTTATAGTTTGTCCCGGTCGTCAAGAGCAAGCTTTTAAGTGGCTTTTAGACTTAATTGAAAGCAATGGCGGCAAACTAATCGCTTGTACCCCTGAAGAACACGATCGCATGATGGTGGCAATTCAGGCAATTCGACACTTTACAACCTTTAGCTTGGGCGTATTTCTAGCCGAAGAAGGCATTGATATTAATCGCAGCTTAGACTTTTCTAGCCCGCTTTACCGCTTAGAAATTGATATGGTTAGCCGTCTATTTGCTCAAGATTCGGCTTTGTATGTCGATATCATGCTGACAGCCGAGGAACGCCGTCAAGCCATTTCTAGATTAGTAGAAACCTATACTCGTCTAGCGCAATTAGTAGAAAACAAAGACGGGGCAGGCTTAAAGCGCGAATTTGAAGCCACTGCTGGCACCTTCGCCCAAGGAGCAAATCAAGCCGTCGCCGAAAGCAACCACATTATCGACAGCCTCAGCCTTTTACTTGCGGCACAAGTCGCCGAAACTCAAAGATCCAATATCCCTTAATATTTGGCGTTGCCCAATTGGTAATGGGTAATGGGTAATGGGTAATGGGATAAAGAAGGTGAAACTAGAAATTCTGTCTTTTTCGTCAACCAACCATTGAAAATCATCACACTTTCACCCACGCCTAATATTTAACTTCCTTGGGGTACGCTTTGCACCAATGCGCCAACATCACCTTTATTACTAAAACCATTAATCCAGTCTAAAAGAGCCTGATTAACAATATCTGGACATTCATCATGGGGACAATGCCCGACATTTTCTAGACTGACTAGCTGGGCATACTGGGGATTGTAATCAGCAAATTGACGCGCAAAACTATGAGGAACCATCCGGTCTTGCTGTCCCCAAATTAATAATATCGGTACTTTTAAGCTCGGCAACACATTTTTTACTCTGGGCGCAAACCCCGCCCCAACCATGGCTTTTAAAATTCCCGCAAAAGCATTCGCACTACCTCGATCTTGCGCTGGGCCAAGTAAAATATCTACCAATTCATCCGTCACCACTTCCGGGTTAGAGTAAGCCATAGCCGCCCATTTTTTTACTATTCCCGGTCGATTTACGACGCGAAATATAGTTTTAAGTAATAGCTTTGAAGCTACCAAACTTTCAATACTAGAAACCACCGGACGGAGTAACTTAGGTACAGCATCTTCGCGCACCGACAAATCCGGTAAACTCAGCATAGAGATACCTGCGACCATTTCCGGATGAACCTGGGCGATCGCCAAAGTTACCAAGGAACCCGTAGAATTACCAACTAATACTACTGGTGTATTAATAAAAGTCCGCCAAAAATCGTAAACTTGCTCTACCCAAAGCTCGACATTGTAATTAATTGCAGGTTTTTCTGAAGCGCCAAAACCCAGCATATCTAGAGCATAAACTGTATGAAACTCCCCCAATACAGTTAAATTGTTGCGCCAGTGTCCAATCGAAGTTCCAAACCCGTGCAATAAAATTAGCGGCGTATTTGTTTTTTGAGGCGATCGCACATAAGTATAACGAGTTTGCCAGCCGCGCCATACCCAATCTCGTTGCGAACCAACTTTTTGTTGCCAATGCTCGGAAATAGTCACTTTTTCTTTGTACTACTTTATTCTTATTTTAACTACTCGTAACATTTGTTATCTAACTAAGACTGATAATAACTGCTGTATGATTATTTCTAACGGTCTTCCTGGTTACAAGTAAGCAGACTGCTCTATGATTAGACCGATCGCGCTCGATGATAAAACTGCATTGATTGCCTTGGCAAAAGCGAGTGGTTTATTTCAGCCGCACGAAACCGAATCACTCAGCCAAATGTTATCCGATTACTTCGCCAGCGCTACCGAAAGTCTTGACTTCTGGCTCGCCGATGATGACGATGGGCTGGTGGGAGTCGCCTATGTTGCGCCAGAGCGAATGACCGAAGGAACGTGGAATTTATATCTAATTGCCGTCCACCCTGACTGTCAAAGACAAGGACGCGGTGCAGCACTACTAGCCCAAGTCGAACAGATATTGACAGAGCGCGGCGAACGTTTGTTGCTGGTGGAAACTTCGGGAACAGAGAGTTTTGACTACGTGCGATCGTTTTATAGCAAGAGCGGCTATGATGAGGAAGCAAGAATCCGAGACTTCTACAGCGCAGGGGTTGATAAAATTGTTTTCCGTAAGGCACTTTCTTAACGATGTGTGACTTGCACGTTTAAGTCTGCTAAGAGAAATTAAATAATTGATAGTACTACCATTAATATCAAGCAGGCAACATCACAGGACGCAGCTAAAATTCTGCATTTGTATAAAATTTGCTCTTTGCGGCTTTGTTTCTTGGCAAACAGCCTATTTAGTTACAGGAACTTAGTGCAGTTTCGCTCGTCACCTCATCAGATGCTAACAGATTGAGAATTACTCAAAAGTAGGGTAATTATCACTCCTATGATGTGTATTAGTACGCACGCAAGGCTTCGCAACTTGTTAAAATTAATATACAAAACATTTATTCAAGAATTACCCCAAACACTGCTCAACTCTATATGGATAGAAAGCTTTTGGAGAAGTTTGGGGAATTATAAATTCCTTACCGCTTGCTCATTTTTCAGTGAGTTATTGCATGACCACCCCGATACAGATTCCCTTAATTGGCAAAGTCAAACATCCTTCTAGGTGGTTAATTGGACTATTAAGTGCGGGCGTACTCGCGAGCGCACTGACCTACGGAGCAATAACTAGGCAAGCAACACCCAAAATAGATATTGCGTCTTTAACTGTCCCTGTAACCTCCACCGATATTACCCTCCGCATTAGTGCTAGTGGCAAAGTTGTACCTGTCCAAACGGTTAACCTCAGCCCCAAAAACTCCGGCGTTTTAGCACAATTGCTAGTAGAGCAAGGAGACACTGTAGAGCAAGGACAAATTATCGCCCGGATGGATGACTCCAACTTGCAAGCGCAACTCAGCAAAGCTCGTGCTAATCAAGCCCAAGTACAAGCTCAACTAGCCGAAGCCCGTGCCGGAACGCGCCCCGAAGAAATTGCTCAATCTAGAGCGCGTCTAGAGGGGGCGCGGGCGCAACTAAACCAAGCTCGTACAGGCAACCGTCCTGAAGAAATTGCCCAGGCACAAGCCCAATTGGATGCTGCTAGAGCGAGAGTAAACCTGACTTCTAGCCGAGTTCAACGCAACCGCAACTTAGCTACTTCTGGTGCGATTTCTCAAGACACCCTAGACGAAGTAATTGCCGACGACCGCAGTGCCAAAGCCAACTTGCTTGAAGCCCAAAGACGACTTGCAGACCTAAAAAGCGGCAGCCGCAGTGAAGAAATCGATCAAAGACTTGCCGCCGTAACCGAAGCGCAACAAGCCTTGCAACAATTACAAAATGGTTCGCGTCCCGAACAAATCGACCAACTTGAGGCATCGGTAGCCGCCGCTCAAAGCGAAGTCAAAGCCGTGCAAGTGCAGTTAGATGATACTATTATCCGCGCTCCTTTCGCTGGCATAATTACCCAAAAATATGCCACTGTTGGCGCTTTTGTGACTCCAACAACTTCCGCTTCTAGTACAGCTTCGGCAACTTCCACCTCAATTGTGGCAGTATCTCGCGGCTTAGAAGTTCTCGCTCAAGTACCTGAAATTGATATCGGACAAGTTAAGCAAGGGCGAACAGTAGAAGTTGTTGCCGATGCCTATCCAAATCAAATATTTAAGGGAAAAGTAAGGTTAATCTCCCCGGAGGCGGTGGTAGAGCAAAATGTAACTTCTTTTCAAGTACGAATTGCTTTAACTACAGGTCAAGAGCAACTAAAATCGGGCATGAATGTCGATTTAACTATTGTGGGCGCTGCTGTAGAAGATGCGTTAGTAGTGCCTACTGCCGCTATTGTTACCAACAAACAAGGACAAACTGGGGTACTAATTCCCGGTGAGAAAAACCAAGCTCAGTTTCGTTCGGTAGAAATTGGTTCAGCGATTCAAAATAAAACTCAAATTATATCGGGAGTTAAAAATGGCGATCGCATTTTTCTTTCTCCTCCCCCCAACTATAAATTAGAGAGCAACGAATAAATGAATCCTGTAGAAAGCTTCAAAATGGCGGTGACTACGCTGCTTGCCAATAAATTGCGTAGCAGTTTAACAATGCTAGGTATTATTATCGGTAATGCTTCAGTCATTGCCATGATTGGCATTGGTGAGGGAGCGCAAAAGTACATTGCTGGAGAACTAGAATCGTTGGGACCTAATGTACTATTTGTGATTCCTGGAAATCGTGAAACCCAGCGCATTACCTTCGATTTGCCAAAAACTTTGGTATTAGATGACGCAGAAGCGATCGCAACACAAGTTCCAACCGTGGTAGGTGTCGCCCCGGAAGTTAATAGTAGAGCTATCGTTACTTACCGTAACAAAAACACTGATGTTAATGTAATTGGCACTACCCCCAGCTTTTTAACGGTACGCGACTTTGAAAGTAAAGTAGGGCGGTTTCTCACTCAAATAGATATCAACCGCAGCAATCAAGTTGCCGTCCTAGGTTCCGATTTAGCCGCTAGATTATTTGCAAATACACCTCCCATCGGTCAGCAAATACGCCTTAAAGGTGCTACCTATCAAATAGTGGGCGTACTTGAATCTAAAGGATCGGGGTTTGGGACAGATTACGACGATGCGGCTTTTGTCCCGGTGACAACAATGGCAAATCGCATTGTAGGGCGCACTTCTCCCTATGGCATCCCTTTAACTTATCTGGTGGCTTCTGCCAAAAATACCGAAAGCGTGGAAGCGGCAGAGTTTCAGTTGCGTAATTTACTTAGGCTGCGTCATAAGCTCAATGGCGAGGATGATTTTACCATTCGTTCCCAAAAAGATGCTCTAGAAACGGTGGGTAAAGTCACTGGAGCTTTAACTATTATGCTCGGTGCGATCGCCTCTATTTCGTTATTTGTCGGCGGTATTGGCATCATGAATATTATGCTAGTTTCCGTAACCGAACGTACTCAAGAAATTGGATTGCGTAAAGCTATTGGCGCTACTCAACAAGATATTTTGGTGCAGTTTATGATTGAAGCGGTAATTCTTTCAGCCGCCGGGGGTCTACTTGGTACGGGTTTGGGTGTTGGCGGTATTTTGTTAGTTGGGGCGTTAACTCCGTTGCAAGCGGGCATTTCCCCGGTAGCGATCGCTCTTGCGGTGGGAGTTTCTGGCGGTATTGGTTTGTTTTTTGGCGTTATTCCCGCTCGGCGTGCGGCTCAACTCGACCCAATTGTGGCTTTGCGGAGTGCTTAGAGTTGATGTTTGGTTTAAGAAAAACCAAGACTTGGGCGGTCAGCCCCCTGCAAAAGCGTCTTTGTGTCTTAGCTGCATTCGGGTGAAGTGGATATAGCCAAAATATTAGTAAATAAAATTATTTAAATCCATGTTAGACAATAAAATTACGCCCCAAATAGGACAGGTTACTTCTGCTTCAACAACGATTATCCGCCTCGAAGATATTTCTAAGGTTTACGGTGCTGGAGAAACAGAAGTACGAGCGCTGGCAAATGTCAATTTAATTGTGGAAGCTGGCGAATATTGTGCAATTATGGGCGCTTCGGGTTCGGGTAAATCTACCGCCATGAATGTAATTGGCTGCCTCGATCGCCCGACAAGCGGTCACTACTACCTCGATACTGTTGATGTTGCGGCTTTAGATGATGGCGATTTGGCTAGTATTCGCAACCTTAAAATTGGCTTCGTTTTTCAACAATTTCACCTTCTATCCCAACTTAGCGCCCTAGAAAATGTCATGCTACCGATGGTTTATGCAGGTGTTAGTGCTAAAGAAAGACGCGATCGCGCAACGGTTGCTCTCCAGCGTGTGGGTTTGGAAAATCGCCTCAATAATCGCCCTAATCAACTGTCTGGCGGTCAACAACAACGAGTTGCGATCGCGCGCGCGATCGTCAATCGTCCCGTGCTACTGCTTGCTGATGAACCTACAGGCGCTCTCGATTCTCGCACTACTACTGAAGTTATGGACATTTTTAGCGAACTCAACGCTACGGGAATTACTATCGTTATGGTGACTCACGAAGCCGATGTCGCTAGGCAAACACGGCGCATTGTTTGGTTTCGTGATGGGCAAGTTGTGCATTCCCACCTTACCCCCGCAGAAATTGGACAAGTTGCCGCCGCCTAGCATCTGCGCCGATTTGATAATTATCTGTTACTAAAACCTTTGGCAATTAGTAGCTTTTACACCAATGGCTTAGAAGCTAATAGACAAATAGCGATCGCTTGGATATGAAAATTGAAGTGCGATCGCATTTCAATAGAAACAAACACAACTCCAGCCTGCCAACCTACAGACGCAAATTAAATATTTGGTACAAATAGTTCTTTGCACCAATAGGATTGGTATTGCACCTCGATGTGTAAAAATTTGGCGTAATAAACGATTTTTAATCTAAATCTAAAATAAGCAAAGTAAACTGGGGTAATAATTTGTACTGAAATAAGTACGGCTTTTATGGCAACTTAAGAAAATATGACTCACGACTCAGCTTTACCCGAACCAGTCATTAGCAGAAAACAACCAGAAGGGCAGGTAATTTTTGATGACACGAGTTATTTGCCACTTGTATCTGTAATTATGCCTTTTCTCAATCCAGGCAAGTATATTAAAGCGGCAGTTGAGAGTGTCTTTGCCCAAACCTATGACAACTGGGAGCTATTGCTAATTGATGACGGCTCCACCGATATTAGCACTCAGATTGCCCTAGACTGTGCGGAACGTTATCCAAATCAAATTCGCTATCTAGAACACGAAGGACATCAAAATCGAGGTACGAGTGCGACACGAAACTTAGGTATATCTAAGGCTCAGGGAGAATATATAGCGTTACTGGATGCTGATGATATTTGGCTAGCACCAAAATTAGCAAAGCAAGTTGCCATTTTAAATGCTCTCCCAGAAGTGGCAATGGTCTATAACTCAACTTTGATGTGGTATAGCTGGACAGGCAACCCCCAAGATATTCAATACGATCGCCAACGCAAACTAGGCGTAAGACCTGATTCGCTAATCGAACCACCAACGCTGCTAACACTTCTGCTCAAAAATGAAGCAGAAACCCCAGGCACTTGTAGCATTTTAGTTAGACGGGAAATTGTCAACGAAGTTGGCGGCTTTGAAGACTCGTTTCGGGGGATGTATGACGATCAAGTTTTTTTGGCTAAGATTTGGCTCAAAGCATCGGTGTTCGTTGAGAGTGGGTACTGGGATCGCTATCGACAACACCCTGCCAGTACCTGCCACGTAGCAGCAGCAATGGGGGAATATAATCCTCTAGGGCAGCCGAATTCATCTCATTTAGCATTTTTAAAGTGGCTAGAACAGTATCTAGTAACACAAAATATTCAAGAACAAGAAGTTTGGGATGCACTTAAGGCGGCTTTAGCTGCATATCAGCAGCCGAATTTGTCTGAAATATCCAACCCGTTTCTCAATCAAGGAAAACAAGTGAACCAAACCCTTAAGTCGATTGTTAAACAAATACTCCCTGCTGCGTTTCAAAACAAGCTCCGCGCCCAATGGCAAGGATCGCAGTATTGTCCGCCGCCAGGAGAGGTGCAATTTGGTAATCTGCGGCGCACTACACCTATTAGTCGAAATTTTGGCTACGATCGGGGTTCTCCTGTCGATCGCTACTACATTGAACGCTTTTTGACCTTGCAAGCAGCGCATATTCAAGGAAGGGTATTAGAAGTTGGCGATCGCCACTATACCCTCAAATTTGGCGGCGACCGGGTTACTCATAGCGATGTGCTTCATATTACTGATGATAATCCCCAAGCAACGATTGTCGCCGATCTAGCGGCAAATCCCACCTCTATTCCCTCCGATGCGTTTGATTGCATTGTCTTAACTCAAACGATGCAAATGATTTATGACGTACGGGCGGCGGTACAAACAGTTTATCGCATTCTAAAACCCGGTGGCGTGGCGCTAGTTACGCTTCCTGGTGTAAGTTATGTCAGCGTCGATCGATGGAAAGATTATTGGCATTGGGCTTTTACAACTTTATCGACGGCAAAGCTGTTTGAAGAGGTTTTTCCTCAAAAGAATCTGCAAATAGAATCCTATGGAAATGTGTTGAGTACAACCGCCTTTTTGCAAGGAATGGCTGCCGAAGAATTACAAGTACCAGAATTAGATTACCAAGATCCAAACTACCTATTAATAATTACAGTT
Organism: Chroococcus sp. CMT-3BRIN-NPC107; assembly: GCA_019359635.1. GTDB lineage: Bacteria > Cyanobacteriota > Cyanobacteriia > Cyanobacteriales > Chroococcidiopsidaceae > Aliterella. The sequence goes on along the minus strand of JAHHGY010000008.1, from coordinate 15,318 downwards.
ATTGCTACAAAACCTGAGTAAAAGTTATGATTCCCGGACATCACAAATTTCAGCGAGGCATAAATTGGTTTGGGCGGCGATTTATGCCCGGTGGATTAATTTTAATGTATCACCGCGTTGCAGACCTTTCGCCCGATCCATTTCACATTGGGGTTGCACCTCAACATTTTGCCGAACACTTAGAAGTGTTGAAACGCTATACTCATCTCGTCTCTTTGCCACAATTAGTTCAAGCAGTCCGAGAAAAAAAATCTATCGATCGCTGGGTGGCGCTTACCTTTGACGATGGCTATGCTGACAATTTATATACTGTTAAGCCTTTATTAGAGCGTTACAATATTCCCGCAACTTTTTTTATCACTACGGGAGATTTGGAAAATAAACGGGAATTTTGGTGGGATGAATTAGAGCGGTTGTTATTGCAACCCGGAACTTTGCCACCCGTGCTATCTCTCAAATTGAAAGATCGAACTTATGAGTGGAATTTAGATCGAGCGGCTTGCTATTCGCAATCAAATTACCTGCGCGATCGCCACTGGACTTGGTACGATCGCGAAAGCTCCGATCCAAGTTCGCGCCAACAACTTTACCGCAATCTTTATCTTTTACTCAGCCAGCAAAACGTTACCGACCGTCAAAATATTATGGATCGGCTTTTAGACTGGTCTGGAGCTAAAAATCAAGTCCGAGCAACCCATCGATCGCTCTCTGCTCAAGAACTTCATCATCTTGCTCCTGAAGCTCTAATTGAAATTGGCGCTCACACCGTCCATCACCCTTTTCTTTCTGTTTTGTCGGCAACTGAGCAACAACAAGAACTTCAGCAAAACAAAGCTCAATTAGAAGCCCTCCTTGAACGTCCGGTAATAAGCTTTGCCTATCCTCACGGCAATTATAGCTCTCAAACACCTGCGATCGCTCAAGCTGTTGGGTTTAACTGTGCTTGCACAACTAGGGGCGATCGCGTTCGTTTGACAACGGACACTTTTCAACTGCCTCGCGTTGAAGCTCATAAGGGGGATGGGGAAGTATTTTCAAAACAGTTAGCGCAATTTATTTTACCCAAATAATTACTATTCAAAATGTGCGTTTGAATTGCAGTTTGAAGCTATACCCGCACTTTAAGAAAACCATTTTTTTGCACTCCTCCCCCGATGGGGGAGGAAGAATTTAACTAAAAGCTTGAAGTTTTACCTGTCTGTGCTTGAGTTTCAATTGGTTTAACATCGCTACAACCCATGTCTCCAGCAATTGTTCGCAATATAGAAATTTGATCGTCAAAACTCAATGATTCTATCTGCGACAGTACGTCACTAATAGCTTGGGTTTTTTCATAATTTTGGGGCATTCCTACTACGCTATCTCCCATAGCTTGCGCCCAAGCATACCAAACCATCAATTGATTATTTTCTTTTAAAGCTCCATAAGCACGAGAATATTCTGTATCCTCGCAGTTGACAATTTGCCGCATAATTGCCAACTGTTCGTCTTTCGATAAATTGTAATAATCACCCATCAATTTAGGCGCTAATTCTGGTTCTGTAGCCGCCGGAGCCGCCGGAGTAATTGAATCGCCCATCTTTTCATAAATAAAATAAAACAATGCTAGTTTAGGATCGGTTTCTAAGCTTTCAAAAGCTTTAACCGCATCTTGGGTTTCAGCAGTTTGTGCTTGAGGTTGCTTTGCTGCATGATTTGAAGCCATAATTTATCTCTACTTTAAATAAAATTCCTCAAGCTTAGGATTAACAGAGATTAATACTTTTAATCGCCCTCCAAGAGAGAGATTTTGTTGTTTAAGTCTTCAATTTGTCTTTAATCAAAAAATCTATCTTAGTGGGGTTATAAGGAGTAGCGATCGCTCTGATAGGATAACTTCACCAATAAAATAATTCTCGGAGTTGCTACTATGGCTGATGAAATCAAACCCAATGCTTCCCAAGCGCCAACTCAGGATGCTCAATTAGCTGCTGAAAGTATGACCGAAGGTAAAGAAAAAACGCCTAAAGTTGATGTTGATGCAGATTACGCCGCCGCGCAACAATTTAGCGTTAGCGATATCGATCGCACTTCTGAGGGCGCAGAAGCTGCGGATAAAGTAACTGCTAATAAATTCGCAACTACAACTCCATCAGAAACCAAAGCCGAAGCCGTGTCTACAGCCGATCCTAACGATTATATGGAAATGGCAAAAAATGTTGGCGCTAGTACTGGTGCGACGGGTAATGTTGATGACGATATGATGCAAAAAGCTATAGAAAAAGGTCAACCTGGTAAGTAAGCTTTTACTAAATAATTGCGCTTGATATTGTTGAAATTAAGCGCAATTATTACCTAGCACTGACTTTATTCTGTTTAAGAATATCTACCAATTCAGATGGTTCCTCAATTAAAAAATCTGGATTTTGCTTTGCTAATACTTGTTTAGTATTAAAGCCCCAGCTAACAGCGATCGCCATTACATTACTTTTTTTAGCCGATTCTATATCTCTCGTCTCATCTCCTACATAAATTGCATCAGTAATATCAATATTTTCTTGTTTAAGAAACCTATTAATTACTTTATCTTTACCAAAAATAGTAGAGCCAGAGTAAATATAATAAAAAATATCTGCTAAGTTATTGTGTTCTAAAAAAGCTACGATATTACTTTTTGAATTAGAGCTAATAATTACTAACTTATTACCTAGCCTATGTAGCTCAATTAAAGCCTCTTTCATCCCCGGAAATAAGTCTAGAGTTTCAATTTCGGAACTTAGTTCGGCTTTAACTTTTTTAACTAAAAACGGAACTTTAAAAATAGAAATACCAGACTGCTTAATAATTTCTCTAGAAGTTAAGTTTTGAATTTGAGCAAGTTCAGCTAGGCTAGTTTGTTTATAGCCAAATTGTACAGCTAACCGATTGCTAATATCAACTAATACACCTAGAGAATCAGCAATAGTACCATCAAAATCAAAAATAATTACTTTTGGATTCATGGTTGTTGAAAAAGGTGTTAATCGTTGTTTTGAGTTGCTGTTGATAAATTTGCCCTAGCATTTCGTCTTAACATTTGGGGTTTAATTCGTCGCAATGCAGAAGCTGTAAAACGTCTATCCCACTCCTGATTAGAAATCTCTGCTAAATCGGTCAACTTCGGCGCAACATTTTCCGGGTAAGGTTGAAACTCGACTATATCAGTTTCTTTCGCAAAACGCTGATTCCAAGGACAAACATCTTGGCAGATATCGCAGCCGCCAACCCATCCTTGGAGATTAGCAGAAATCGCATCAGGTAACTTTTCGGCACGGTTTTCAATCGTATGATAAGCAATGCAGCGATTGGCATCAACAACAAAAGGCTCGGCGATCGCACTTGTTGGACAAGCATCCAAGCAACGAGTACAACTCCCACAGTGTTCAGTATGAGGGATATCGGGCGTTAAGTCTAGGTTTGTGAGAATTTCCCCCAAAAACAACCAAGATCCATAGTTTCTAGTAATAATATTGCCATTTTTGGCAATCCAGCCAATCCCAGCTTTTTGCGCCCAAACTTTATCTTGAATTGGGGCAGTATCGCAACTATAACGCGATCGCACATTAGGATATGCTTGCAACCAATTATTTAAAGCCTTGAGCTTTTTATCCATCACCTTATGATAATCTCGTCCCCAACCATAGCGAGAAATTTTGGCGTATCCGGGACTATTTGGGCGTTGGTGAGGGGTGTAATAGTTTAGCGCTACACAAATAATACTTTGCACTTCTGGCATTACCGTGCGAATATCTTGACGTTTGGGATCATTCATCCACGCCATATCTGCTTGATAACCTTTGTTTAGCCAATCTTGCAAGTGCTGTACTTCTGCTTGCGTATCCTCTACCTTGGCAATTCCGACCCTATGGAATCCAATTTCTAAAGCTTTAAGCTTAATTTGCTGGCTGCTAGGAAGTTGAGGTGTAGAAATCATAAAAGAAACTTAATTAGGGCATATTTTACAACCTGTGTGTTACGGTTGACAGATTTTAGTTGTTAGCTTTTTGGTAAAGAGCGATCGCGCTTTGGATAATTGCAACGTACTTACTAATAATAAATCGGCTGTAAATATCGCGATCGAGAAAAGTTGTCAAGGCACGCGGTTTTGTAGATGAGGATTGAGTAAATCTGACTAAATATTGGTTGTTATAGTATTGAGTTTAGATATAAATGCCTATAAAACATTGATTGCTCAATAACAAGTTGAAGGAATTCTGACTAATCCAGATGCTGCTTTTGTACCACTCGGTAGAGGAGGGTTTGAAGTGAGAATTCCAGAGCAACGTGGAATAAAGTTTAACACAGATGGAAGCTTTTCTGGATTCGCAGATTAGGCGGTAAAAAGTAGCTATTAATTTAGATTCTAGTTTTGAAATTGTTCATTTTAGCGATCTTAATTATGAAAAAATAACTGTGGAAATTAAGTATAAGAGACAACAAATAGCCCAAATTAATAAAGACAAGGGTATTAAGCACATGGAAATAAAAGTATATTCACAGTATGTGCAGCAAGATTTTGTATCAAAATAAAAATTTCCCCTCACTGATTTTTTGGAAGCAATTAGCTTTGGCAGTTATTCGAGCAGATATCTTGATGAACTGCGATCTCCAATCTCTCTCTTGTAATAATAGATCCAAACAATGATTGACCATGACCGTCTGTTCAAAGAGTTACTCACAACATTCCTTTGGGAATTTATAGATTTATTTTTCCCCAATCTCACTGCTTACTTAGAACCCGATTCGCTGACGTTTTTAGATAAAGAACTCTTTACCGATGTTACCTCCGGGGAGCAGTATGAAGCCGATTTAGTTGTTAAAGTTCAGTTTCGCACTCAAGAATCATTTTTTTTAATTCACGTTGAAAATCAAGCAAACCCTCAAGGTGATTTTAGTCAAAGAATGTTTCGTTATTTTGCCCGATTATACGAAAAATTCGACCTCTCAGTTTATCCCATCGCCATATTCTCCTACAATGCACCCCAGCGTTTAGAGCCAAACTTTCATCAAGTAAGTTTCCCCGATTTTGAGGTTTTAAAGTTTAATTACCGAGTTATCCAGCTAAATCGTCTAAATTGGCGAGATTTTTTACATCAGCCAAATCCAGTAGCTAGTGCATTAATGTCTAAAATGAAAATGACACCACAAGAACGCGTGCAAGTAAAAGTTGAATGCTTGCGTTTAATGACAACTTTAAGATTAGATGCAGCCCGAATGCAGTTAATTTCGGGATTCATTGACACTTATTTACGATTGAGTGCAGAAGAGGAGCAGCAGTTTCAAGCCCAAATTAGAACAATCGAACTAAATAATCAGCGAGAGGAAGTTATGGAAATTGTGACAAGCTGGATGGAGCAAGGAATTAAGCAAGGAGAAGTTGCCCTAATTTTACGTCAACTTAACCGTCGTTTTGGTAGCATTGCTCCTGAATTAGAAACCCAGATTCGCAGTTTGGCGATCGCACAGTTAGAGAATTTGGGTGAGGCTTTATTAGATTTTGCTGATGCTTCTGATTTGGTTGCTTGGTTGAGCGGACAAACTACTGCATAAATCTCTTCAATATCCCTTTATGAACTAGGTTTTGACTTGAGTTTGTAGCCAGATAATTTTCATGTTGGAGAGTCGGAAAAATTTTCCATAATATTTGGTTTAGAGGGTTTGTTGGTGAATTAGGGAAGAATTTACAAACATTACCGCGTGAAATTTATCGTTGATACGTTACAGCATTATCTTCATCGGTGGCTACGCGATCGGTCGAATAATTAGCAATGTATGCGGTCATGGCTGATATCCTCGACATCAGCCGCCAAATTCGTCTTACAAAAGCAACAACAGCGCCAAATTTTGCCTTGTCCGCAGTCGGGTTTCCAACCGCACTATTATTTGGCTATTTCAAGAATTAGTGAAGAAACTACTCGACCAGTAATAACTAATAGCAGTAACGAGCTTCCATCGCTTTGAATGTCGAATTACTAAAAAGGTTCGGCTTTTTGTTAAAGCCCTCAAAAAAGTCCTAAAGTGAAAGATGGAAATACAATCGCCAAGTGCGACTTTATCCAAATTTATCAAGATAAAGTCTCAATGGCGATCGCCATAGATAAAATCAGCGAGAGTACCCCCCCTATGCACCTGAGTGACATCACCCATCCAAACCAGTTGCACGGTTTATCCATCCGCCAATTGCAGCAAATTGCCAGCGAAATACGCGAAAAGCATCTGCAAACTGTGGCAACAAGCGGTGGACATCTCGGCCCAGGTTTGGGTGTGGTAGAACTGACGCTGGCGCTTTACCAGACTTTAGATTTAGATTGCGATAAAGTCATTTGGGATGTGGGTCATCAAGCCTATCCACATAAACTAATTACCGGACGCTACGATCGCTTTGACACACTGCGGCAAAAAGACGGAGTTGCAGGCTACCTCAAACGCTGTGAAAGCAAGTTTGACCATTTTGGAGCCGGACACGCCTCTACCAGCATCTCCGCCGCTTTAGGGATGGCACTAGCGCGAGATGCGAAGGGTGAAAAGTTTAAAACTGTTGCCGTGATTGGCGATGGCGCTTTGACAGGCGGTATGGCTTTAGAAGCAATCAACCACGCGGGACACTTGCCTAAAACTAATTTGCTAGTAGTGCTAAATGACAATGAAATGTCAATTTCTCCCAACGTTGGGGCAATTTCACGTCACCTAAATAAAATGCGCCTCAGCCCTCCAGTGCAGTTTATTTCTGACAATATCAAAGAGCAAGTTAAGCAATTACCTTTTGTTGGCGATTCCCTTTCTCCAGAACTGGGCAGAATTAGAGAAGGTATGAAGCGCCTAGCTGTACCAAAAGTAGGCGCAGTATTTGAAGAACTTGGTTTTACTTATATGGGGCCGGTAGACGGTCACAATTTAGAAGAACTAATCGCTACATTCCAGCAAGCGCACCAGCATACAGGGCCGGTTATAGTTCATGTATCTACAGTGAAAGGTAAAGGATATGCGATCGCCGAGCAAGATCAAGTAGGCTACCACGCTCAATCGCCGTTTAATCTTACCAGTGGTAAAGCTAACCCTTCTAGCAAACCCAAACCCCCTGGCTACTCAAAAGTATTTGCTCACGCCTTAGTCAAACTAGCAGAAAATAATCCGAAAATTATCGGGATTACGGCAGCAATGGCTACAGGGACGGGGTTAGATAAGTTGCAGGCTAAACTACCCAATCAGTATATTGATGTTGGCATTGCCGAACAACACGCCGTTACTTTAGCGGCGGGTATGGCTTGCGAAGGAATGCGCCCAGTTGTAGCAATATATTCTACTTTCTTACAACGAGGTTACGACCAAATTGTTCACGATGTTTGCGTTCAAAACTTACCCGTATTTTTCTGCTTAGATAGAGCCGGAATTGTCGGCGCAGATGGCCCAACTCATCAAGGAATGTACGATATTGCATACTTGCGTTGCTTGCCTAACATGGTTTTGATGGCTCCTAAAGACGAAGCAGAGCTTCAGCAAATGATTGTTACAGGGGTAGAACATACCTCTGGGCCCATTGCTATGCGTTATCCCAGAGGTAACGGCTACGGCGTACCTTTGATGGAAGAAGGCTGGGAAACTCTACCTATTGGTAAAGGCGAACTTCTGCGTCATGGCGATGATGTTTTGCTAGTTGGTTTTGGCTCAATGGTTTACCCCGCAATGCAGGTAGCAGAAATCTTGAGCGAACATGGGATTGAGGCAACGGTAGTAAATGCTAGATTTGCTAAACCTTTAGACACCGAGTTGATTGTACCTTTGGCTAAACAAATTGGGCGCGTAGTTACCTTAGAAGAAGGCTGTCTAATTGGCGGTTTTGGTACGGCGGTAGCTGAGGCATTACTAGATGCGGATGTAGTTGTTCCTGTCAAACGGTTAGGCGTACCCGATATATTAGTCGATCATGCCGAGCCAAACGAATCTAAAGCAGCTTTAGGTTTAACAACTCCCCAAATGGCAGAACAAATATTAAATGCTTTTTTTAGCAAGCAGCCATCGGTTGTTTAATTCTTAATAGTTACAGGGTGGGCTATACTCACCCTGATAATTCAATTTGCGTGAAGTGTAAATAACACTAATTACAAATACTTTTATGATGGCTCAAAATACACAAGTTTATCCGGTGATTTGGTCTGAAAACGCGGTATGGCTAATCGATCAAACTCGCTTACCTAGCGAATACTCTTTAGTAGAGATTCATCGCTGCGATGATATGGCGCAGGCGATTAAAACTATGATTGTGCGTGGTGCGCCAGCAATTGGAGTAGCGGCGGCTTATGGGATGTATTTGGGAGCAAGGGAAATTGACACCCAAGATCGAGATTACTTTTTGACGCGGTTAGAAAAAGTTGCTCAATTATTACGTTCCACTCGTCCGACGGCGGTAAACTTATTTTGGGCGATCGCGCGAATGCTAAAGACCGCCTACGAAAGCATTGGTAATGTTCAAGAAATTAAAGAAATTCTCCTCAAAACGGCTCAGATAATTAATTCAGAAGACTTGCAAACTTGTAAAGAAATCGGCAAACATGGTTTAGCAGCTTTACCCACAGACCCCGATAAACTAAACTTGCTGACTCACTGCAATGCTGGCGCTTTGGCAACGGCTGGCTACGGTACGGCTTTGGGTGTAGTACGTTCTGCTTGGAGTCAAGGACGTTTGACAAGATTATACGCCGACGAAACCCGTCCGCGCCTCCAGGGTGCAAAACTCACTGCTTGGGAGTGCGTAACGGAGGGGATACCTGTAACTGTAATAACTGACGGCATGGCAGCGCACTGTATGCAGCGTAAAATGATTGATGCAGTAGTTGTAGGAGCCGATCGCATTGCAGCTAATGGAGACACAGCAAACAAAATTGGTACTTATAGTCTGGCTTTAATTGCCAAAGCTCACAATGTACCCTTTTTTGTAGCTGCACCGCTTTCGACGATTGATTTTCAGTTAGCTACAGGTAGCGAAATTCCCATTGAAGAACGCGACCTTGTAGAAATTTATCAAATCGGCCAGACAATTATCACTCCTGAAGGCGCAGACTTTTACAATCCCGCTTTTGATGTTACTCCTGCGGACTTAATTACCGCCATTATTACCGAACACGGCGCTTTTGCTCCCAGCCAATTACACACACAATTACATGAAAAGCAATTGACTTAGAGCGATTTTTTATATGGTTCATAAACATTAACCGTAGGGGTGCAGTGCGTTGCACCCCTATAAGTTCATAATTGATGAAAAGAAGCGCTACAGATGCAAATCCGCTCCGAACAACCAGCCGATTATCAAGAGATTTATGAAATAATTTTGCAGGCATTTGGGCAAGATAATGAAGGAAGGCTAGTACAAAAAATTCGTCAAAGTGCTGGCTATATCCCTAATCTTTCCCTAGTTGCTGAAGTTGACGGCGTGATTGTCGGTCACATTTTATTTAGCCATATAGATTTAGTAGATGATGTAACTTATAAAGTTTTGGGTTTAGCGCCTTTAGCTGTGCGATCGCATTTTCAAAAGCAAGGTATTGGTAGCGCTTTGGTACGAGAAGGTTTAATAAGAGCAGATCAATGAAAGAAGCTATAGCAATCGTTTTGGGAGAGCCTCAGTTTTACAACCGCTTTGGCTTTAAACCATCGGTTTGCTACAAGATTGAATCTCCTTTTCCAGTACCGGAAGATTTTTTTATGGTTAAAACCCTAAATAATTATCGGGATTCTCAAAAAGGAAAAGTTGTTTATCCACCAGCTTTTTTAGGGGTATAGAGTGTTACCTGTTGTTGGCTCGAATATAAATAATTGGTCTAAGTCTAATAGTAAAGATAAAACTTCCCCCGGATGCAAAGTCACATCTTTACCCCCTTGAACGTTTACCTGTACTCCTACTACTTCCCCACGAATTAAGGTTTCTCTCCCTAAAGGTTCAATTACCTTAACTTCAACTTGTAAAGAGGTTGTATTTGTTAGAGGTGTTTTATCGATGTATATATTTTCTGGACGAATCCCCAAATCAAAACTTTGTCCCTGAGTGGGGTGTAATTTCTCTCTAACACTCGCTGGACAAGCTAAAAATTGATTGCCAACTTTAAAACTATTATCTGTATAAGTAGCCGGAATAATATTCATGGGTGGATTACCTAAAAATGTTGCCACCATTCGATTAGCAGGTTTAGCATAAATGCTTTGAGGAGCGCCAATTTGCTGAATTTTACCGCCGTTTAGTACCACAATGCGATCGCCTAAAGTCATCGCTTCGGTTTGATCGTGAGTCACATAAATCGTTGTAATTCCTAACTGTTGATGCAATTGCTTTAGTTCTACTCTGGTATCGTCTCTTAACTGAGCATCTAAGTTAGATAAAGGTTCATCTAGTAAAAATACTTGGGGTTGACGCGCGATCGCTCTCCCTAATGCTACTCTTTGTTGTTGCCCGCCAGAAAGTTGTTTTGGCTTGCGCTCTAATAAGTGTTCTAATGAAAGACTTTTTGCTACTACACTCACTCGTTCTCGAATAGTTTTAGGATCGGCTTTTCGCATTTGCAAGCCAAAGCCAATATTTTCGGCTACGGTCATGTGCGGATACAAGGCGTAGTTTTGAAAAACCATTGCTACATCTCGCGCTCTTGCTGGAATATTATTAACCAAAGTATCCCCAATATAGAGATTTCCTTCGGTTGCCGATTCTAAACCCGCGATCGTTCTTAATACTGTAGATTTGCCGCAACCTGATGGCCCGACTAATACCCAAAATTGCCCATCGGGGACGGTAAATGTAATATCTTCAATTGCAGTAACATTGTTAAATCTGCGCTTAATTCCTTCTAGCCGCACGTTTGCCATTTTGCAATATCCTAGTTTATCAAGATTTTACCTGGTTTGCTACGGCTACCAACTGTTCTAGCTCTACCACCACCCTTTCTAACTCTGCCACTAATGGTGTTAATTGTACTTGGCGAAATGCCTCAACTAGCGCTCGATAATACCAAAGCGTACCTATTTTTCCCCCTGTAAATCGTTGCCAAATTTCTTCGCCGACCACGCGGTAATCTTGCAAAATTGAACGCGCGTTGTACAACTTATCGGCGGATGAAACTAATAATACCGATGGAGAGACGCTAAAAATATGAGCTATATAAGCTTCTTTCCTTTCTCTCCAAGGCGGTTTTGGGATAGTTTCGCTATCTGTGCAACCATTAACAATTTCTGTAACAGTAGCTCCAAAACGGCGGCGAATTTCTTGGCGCGTAACGTCTCCCCCTTGGTCTTCTATGGCATCATGAAGCAAAGCTGCGATCGCTTCATCTTCTTTGGCTCCATATTCTAAGGCAATACTAGCAACCCCCAATAAGTGAGCAATATAAGGAACTCCCGAACCTTTGCGAATTTGCTTGGCGTGTAAGCAAGTTGCATAAGTTAAAGCTTCGGTAAAGCGTTCTGAAAGCATTGTTAGCAATGTTACTAAATAAATTCAACATAGCAGACAGATATATAATAAAGATGTCTTAACCACAGCACCGCCCGTGAACACTGCACAAGTAGGGTTACAACCAATATCAGCGCTCTCTGATGACGAACTGATGCTGATAAGTTCAGCAAATCCAGAACTACAATTTGAACGTAATGCTGATGGTACGCTCGTAATTATGCCCCCAACTGGTGGAATTTCTAGTAACAGAGAATTAAAGGCGGGAGCTTATCTACTGACTTGGGTAGAAAGTAATAATTTAGGTGAAGTTTTTAGTTCTAGTGCGGGTTTTAGATTAGCAAATAGTGCCCTGCGATCGCCCGATGCTGCTTTTGTTGCCAAAGATCGTTTACCTAAAGGTTGGGATGAAGGAGAAGATCGCTTTTTGGACTTAGCTCCCGATTTAGCCATTGAAATTCGTTCCAAAACTGATAGCTTGTCCCAGCTTCAAGCCAAAATGCAGGAATATATTGCAAATGGTGTAAAACTTGCCTGGTTAATAGATCGTCAAAATCAACAAGCATTTGTCTATCGTAGTGATTTGTCTATTACCCAATATCCAGCTACAGCAATATTGAGTGGCGAAGATGTTGTACCTGGCTTTACTTTACCGTTGAAGTCTTTACTGTAACAAAGCACTACTAAAAAGTTCGTTACTGATGGCAGCTTAAGTTGTAAAGCAGCTAAATAAAATAGTCGTTTTAGTAGCAAACAAGCTACAATCGTTAAGGATTCTTTACAGATAGATGATTTTGGTAAGAACTCTGTTGAAGAACACCAGCCCTTATAAAAACTAAGTTCTTAGTCCTTATTTATGACGATCCCCATTCGTAACGTTGCTATTATCGCTCACGTCGATCACGGCAAAACGACACTCGTTGATGCTTTGCTACGACAGTCTGGCATATTTCGAGAAGGGGAAGAAGTCCCTGATTGCGTCATGGACTCCAACGCCCTAGAAAAAGAGCGGGGCATTACAATCTTGTCTAAAAATACCGCCGTTCGCTACAAAGAAACTTTAGTTAATATTGTTGATACTCCCGGACACGCTGATTTTGGCGGAGAAGTTGAGCGCGTGTTGGGTATGGTAGACGGTTGCATCTTGATTGTAGATGCCAACGAAGGTCCCATGCCTCAAACTCGCTTTGTACTGAAAAAAGCTCTAGAGAAAGGATTGCGCCCGATTGTAGTAGTCAATAAAATCGATAGACCCCAAGCTAACCCCCACGGCTCCGTTGATAAAGTATTAGATTTATTCTTGGAACTAGGCGCAGATGATGACCAATGCGATTTTCCTTACTTATTCGCGTCGGGACTTGCAGGCTACGCCAAAGACGATTTAGAGCATGAGTCTACGGATATGCAGCCATTATTCAATGCAATTTTGCGTCACGTACCGCCACCTGTGGGCGATGTAAATAAGCCTTTGCAGTTGCAAGTAACAACTCTAGATTATTCTGACTATTTAGGGCGTATTGTCATCGGCAAAATTCATAATGGAATAATTCGCTCTGGACAGCAAGCAGCATTAATTGTTGAATCTGGAGCAATTGTTAAAGGCAAAATTAGTAAACTAATGGGCTTTGAAGGTTTAAAGCGCATCGATTTAGAAGAAGCCAGCGCCGGAAATATTGTTGCTGTAGCAGGTTTTGCAGAAGCAAATATTGGTGAAACAATTACTTGTCCCAACGAACCTTTGGCTTTACCACTGATTAAGGTAGACGAACCAACGTTGCAAATGACGTTTTCTGTTAACGATTCGCCCTTTGCAGGACAAGAAGGTAAACTTGTAACATCAAGGCAAGTGCGCGATCGCTTATTTAGAGAATTAGAAACAAACGTTGCTTTGCGCGTAGAAGAAACCGATTCTGCGGATAAATTTTCTGTTTGCGGTAGAGGAGAATTGCACCTAGGGATTTTAATTGAAACTATGCGCCGCGAAGGTTACGAGTTTCAAGTATCCCAGCCACAAGTTATTTACCGCGAAGTTAACGGGCAACCTTGCGAACCTTACGAATGCTTGGTATTAGACGTACCAGAGGATGGCGTGGGTAGCTGCATCGAACGTCTAGGACAGCGTAAAGGCGAAATGCAAGATATGCAAGTAGGCGGTAACGGACGCACGCAACTAGAATTTGTGATTCCCGCGCGTGGTTTGGTTGGTTTTAGGGGCGAATTTATGCGCCTAACTCGCGGCGACGGAATTATGAACCACAGCTTTTTAGATTATCGTCCTTTGTCTGGCGATATTGAAGCCAGGCGTAATGGCGTACTAATTTCTTTTGAAGAAGGTGTTGCTACTTTCTACGCCATGAAAAATGCTGAAGATCGAGGCATATTTTTCATTCACCCCACTACAAAAGTCTACAAGGGAATGATTGTCGGCGAACACAACCGCCCCCAAGACTTGGAATTAAACATCTGCAAAACCAAACAGTTAACTAACCATCGTGCGGCGGGTGGCGATGAATTGGTACAGTTGCAAACACCTTTGGACATGAGCCTAGAGCGAGCTTTAGAGTACATTGGCCCAGAGGAATTAGTGGAAGTAACTCCTAAATCTATCCGTCTGCGGAAAGTAAGTAAAAAGCTAGCTAGAAAATAACGGTGCAAATAGCAATAGCGAGATAGTAGCCCATAAGTTTTAAATTGAAGCTACACAAACAAAGCCCGCCTAGGCGGGCTTTTCGTTTAGGTGTTACAAAATAGAGCAATATACCAAGGAGCTACTCTAACAACTCCTAAATATCTAATTCCATTTGCTTAACCTCCGTATGCTTCTCAGCCGACCTGATTACTTCAAAGCTGAGGCGAACATCAAGGCGTTTATTATCTTCTAATATCTCTTTAATAGTGACAATTTGAATGCGATCGCAACTTCTGCTCATATATCTGTTTTGATATATACCAGCCGCTTTGGCAGTTTTGCTCATTTCCTTAGTTGGTTCTTTGAGGGTTATAAATACACCCATTACTGCTTGCTCAAGGGTCATTGTACCTTGCAACTCTCGAATATCACCTGATTTAATATTGCCTGACTTGACTTGGATGATAATTTTCTCTACCTCATTCTTTTCGCTTTCAAAACGAACAATTCCGTCTATGCCTTTGTCTGAACCTTTTTTTTGATTAATAGCAGCACGGTTATTAGAATAAGTAAGAACTGCCTATTTCTCAAACTCTTTACGAGTGCGATCGTCTTGTCTAAGTGCCAGCTTTTCAGCCGATGCTATATCTTTAGGAATGCCATTAATTTTAATTTGCTCAATTATATTTTTGCCAAAAGCATCTTCAAGGCGTTTCATAATTAAACTAATGCTTTGATATGTGATATCTATACCTATCCATTGACGATTTAATTTTTGCGATACTGACACAGTAGTACCACAACCACAGTAGGCATCTAATACCACATCACCCTCATTAGTGCTTGCCTGAATTATTCGTTCTAACAAAGCTTCAGGTTTTTGAGTAGGGTAGCCTAGCCTTTCTTTCGCTTGAGAATTAAGTGGAGGTATGTCTTCCCAAAGAGATTGTATGGGAGTTCCCTTATTTTCATCCAAGTACCGCTTTATACGAATTCCTCCGGTCTTTGTGAAATGCAGTGTTCCTTCCGCATCTAGCTTTCTCATTGTTTCTTCTGGAACACGCCAAAGAGACTTAAATCCTTTATATTCGTATTCGTAACCACCACCTGATACCAATTCTGGATGAGGACGCGATAAATTAAGATAGAGGTGAGCAGAAGGTAAAAGTATGGGTCGTCCATTCCAAGTAGAGATAGCCCAAAGCCAAGAAAGGTTAGAGAAAACGCTCAAACAGGC
>JAHHGY010000007.1 GCA_019359635.1 Chroococcus sp. CMT-3BRIN-NPC107 | reverse complement strand
ATTATCACTCCATGCACACAGAGTTTCCAAAGCTTGCCCGCTCGCAAATAGGTTGAACTCTTCCTGCATCAGTACCCTTGATGTTCACTCTTACCCCTCATTCTATCTACAACTGTAGTGCTAAAAATGATTATTCTTGATTCAACGGTAGCATAATTCATTTATGCGTCTTGAGGGTTTCGTTTCATCATCTCCCAAGTAGTATAAGTGCCGATAGGGCTCCAAAGTATATAAGGGACAAGTAACAATGCTGCCCATCCAGAAATTGGCAATACTATGAGTGTTAATACAATCCCGATAACTGCACCAGTACCGCCGATAATTGTCCCAATTTTTAAACTGCGGAGTCTAAACATAACTGGAGTGTAGGCAATAGTAACAATTTCTAGCAGCAAATACAGTCCCATTAATAACCAATTTTTACTATTTTCCCAGGCTATGTAAGCTGACCATGCACCACAAATAAAAATAGTAATCCAAATAAAGGGAATTGCAAATTCAAAGGTTAACCATTGAGGGCGACGCAAGCGTTTGAACCATTTGCGATCGCTTGGTGTAAAAAAATTCGCCGCCATTGCTACAAGTAGCGTTACCCCCCCAATAACCAGCCAAGATTTAATCATATTTTTGTTGTTGTTCTAATCCAATCATGGTCTGTGTGACGGCTTAAGAGCAATCAGTCCTTTGAATTATTCTGCACCCGGATTGAGTTGGATCATTTCTTCGGTAGTATAAGTACCTACAGGGCTCCAAATAATATAAGGAAGCAATAACCCGGCGGCTAAATGAGAAATGGGGAAAACTGCGATCGCTAAAATCACACTTAATACCGCTCCCGATCCGCCTAAAATCGTCCCTACAAGTAGACTGCGAAGTCTCAGAGTTACGGAAGTATAAGAAACGGTAATAATTTCTAAAAGTAAATACAAGCCCATTAACAGCCAGGTTTTGGTGCTATTTGGTTCTTGTTGCCAAACTATATTAGCCGACCAAGCACCACAGATAAAAACAACCGTCCAAATTACCGGGATCAAAGGCTCAAATGTCAACCATTTTGGGCGACGCAATTGAATAGCCCATTTGAGATCGCGGGGTTTAAATAACACGCCGCCGAAAGCAACTAGGAAAGTTACCAATGCGATCGCCATCCAAGATTTAACCATATTAGCTTTATTGTCTTAACCTTACACATTTATAATGCCAATGGATAAAAGCAAGATTAATCTTCCTTAAGTTTGAATTAGTTTTTTATATTAAATCTTTATTAATTCTCGACAAGCTTTTAATAAAGATTTTGTTTACAGCATTTGCAAAATAATAACTTATCTCGTAATGGTTAATTTATTCAGTATATTTTCTGTTTCTCCCCTAGCCTATCGGTAATATAGTTGAGTTATAGCTTTTAAACTTAATTCTTAAAAATATGAAAAATAGCTCTTTTTCAAAAGAAGTTGGCGAAATAAAAAATACTCTTGTATTTACATTAGTTATGGTTTGCTTATTACTATCAACTACTTGGCTTTAAGCTAAAGTTGGAGAAATGCGACAGCGCCAGCGCGCTTGCAGAGCTTCGCATTTCCAGTTTTACAGATCACAAAAGCTTTAATCTTTTCAACGCATCTTCCGCCGCACATTTTTCCGCTTCTTTTTTGCTATGACCTTTTCCTCTCCCATATTCTTTGCCTTTTACACTTACTTTTGCCGTAAATTCTTTATCGTGGTCTGCTCCTGACTCCTTCACTATCTCATATTCGGGTAATTCAGCAGATTTAGATAATAACCATTCTTGAAGCATACTTTTATAATTTTTATTTGATTGAAAGTCTACCATATGTTTAGCCGCTTCAAGAAAAATTGGTTTTAAAAACTTACGAACTTCCTCAACCCCAGAATCAAGATAGTAAGCACCAATAACAGCTTCAAAAGTGCTACTGAGCAAGTTGAGATTAGTACAGCCTCCACCTAATTTTGCTCCTTTACCTAGCAACATTTTTCCTCCTATGTTCAACTTTTTAGCGAATTTAGCTAATTGTTGCTCATCTACTAAAGCAGAACGTAATTTAGTAAGTTTACCTTCGTCCATTTGTGGATAATGCTCGTAAAGTAATGAAGCAATTAGAAAACCGAGTAAAGCATCACCCAAAAATTCTAGGCGCTCGTTATTTTCTGTTTCTTCAGGATGTTCGTTCATATAAGAGCGATGGACGAAGGCGCGATGTAATAATGAAAGATTTTTAAATTTTGGCAAGTTGAACATTATTCTTTCAATTTCTTACAAGGTAAGTGTTTTATAGTTTTTAAACACTCTAAAATTTTTTGATTACCGATTGACTGAGGAGAATATTTTGGCGGGACAAGACGGTTTCCACGAGAATTATTGCAAGATTTACAAGCTAAACATAGATTATCCAAAGCGTCCGAACCGTTGTAACTTTTAGGAAGTAAATGTTCTACAGTTATCTCATCACGTTTAAGCTGTTTACAGCACCAGCAGCATATAGAGCCATAGAGTTCAATTAGTTGTTCAATCTTGTTGAGCTTACTCTTAGGATTCATAGTTACATATCTTTTTGCTATGGTTAAACGCACCATACACAAAGCAGATTTTGCGCTACTCTAAGCTGCTACAACAAAGACACTGCTCCCTAACTAACGGGATAGTTTATGTTGATAGAAACCTTGAATTAGGGATAGCATCAATTATCTAGCAAATAACCGCCTGTTATTGCTGAATTTGTATTGCAATCTCACGTTTTACAAGACTTAGAAAAGCCTCAAAGACATGAAATTGCAGCACACATCCAACAAATGTTGGTTTTGCTCAAGGTTGACGCGATCGCATTTTGTAACGCGAAATTTGCTTCTTAGCTTGGCTACTTAACTTATGGCACACAATTAGTTTTCTGTCAATAGTAATGAAAAATTATTGTAAGCTCGTTACCACCTAGACTAGCAGCTTATTTCTTACCCAAGCACGAAATAACTTTATTAAAGCGATTTCTCCAATAGTTTTACTTTGTTCTATAAATTGACTTATTTCTATTGCTGATACGAGCGGAAAAGCGCAACTAAATTCGCGTTCAATATATTGCTTTTCTACTAACTGATAAAAATGTAAAATGTGTCCGTTGCATCGCCAAATTTCCGGCACACCCAAGGCTGAATAAATCTCTAGTTTATTTACGGAACTGCTAGTAATATCAATTTCAATTGCTAAATCTGGAGGTAAATCCGTAGTTAAATCTAAGGTTTTTTTACCTCTAAAAGCTAATTCATTTTGAATATAATAACAATTATCTGGCTCTATTCCACGATTAGCTGACTTGAGCTTTAAAGTTGTAGAACCAGCACTTTTAATCTCAATTCCTAATTCTTCTGCTAATATAACAACTAAATTACCAAAATTACTTTTATAGCCTTCATGCTCAATTGGTGGAGACATAATTTCTAAAATCCCACACTCATAAGCAAACCTCAAACTCCTATCCTCACCTGTTTCTGTCAACAGGGTTTCAAAAGTTTCCCAGCTAATATTTTGTAAAATTGTACGTTGTTCGGCAGAAATTGAAGTAGCAATCATCTTACAAAGTGAGAGAATTAGGGTAAGCATTGCTCACCCTGCAAGCTTATCTAAAAAATGCTACCAAAAAACTCTATAGCTTCTTTCAAAGCAGTAATAAACACATCAATTTCGGCACGAGTATTGTAAAAGGATAAACTAGCTCGTGCAGTTGATTGCGCTTTTAAATAACGATGCAAAGGTTGTGTACAATGGTGTCCGGCGCGAATAGCAACCCCAGCTTCGTCTAACATAGTAGATAAGTCGTGAGGATGGACATCTCCCGCCGTAAAAGCAGCTAAAGCTGCTCTCCCAAAACCTGCTACCTTTGGTAAAGGACCATAGGTACGAATTTCGGGAATTTTTGCTAATTGTTCAAACAAATATCCAGTTAATTCGGCTTCATAAGTATAGATTTTGTCCATACCAATATTACTAAGATAATCTACGGCGGCTCCCAATGCAATCGCTTCTGCTATAGCTGGCGTACCTGCTTCAAATTTGTGCGGCAAATCTGCATAGGTTGCCTTGTCTAGGTATACATCGGCAATCATTTCACCACCGCCCAAAAATGGAGGCATAGAGCGCAGCAATTTCAACTTTCCATACAAAAAGCCAATACCTGTAGGGGCGCACATTTTGTGACCAGAGGCGACTAACCAATCGCAATCTAGCTTTTGCACGTCTATAGGCATATGAGGGACACTTTGGCAAGCATCAATCAATACTTTAGCACCATACTTATGAGCGATCGCAATAATTTCTTGGACGGGATTAATACAGCCTAAAGTATTAGAAACATGAACAACTGAGACTAACTTTGTTTTATCAGAAATCAGCGTTTTAAACTGTTCTAAGTTAAATTCTTCGGTTTCAGTTAATTCAACAAACTTTAGCACTGCTCCAGTTTTTTGCGCCAACAATTGCCAAGGAATTAAATTACTGTGGTGTTCCATCACCGATAGAATAATCTCATCCCCAGCGTTTAAATTCCTAGTACCCCAACTATAAGCAACTAAATTAATTGCCTCGGTTGCATTGCGAGTAAAGACAATTTCTTGACGAGAATCAGCGTTTATAAAAGCTGCAATTTTATCGCGGGAACTTTCGTAAGCATCGGTAGCTTTGGCGCTAAGAGTATGTACGCCGCGATGAACGTTAGAATTATACTGTTCGTAATAATTGCTTAACGCATTTAAAACTTGTACTGGTTTTTGCGAAGTAGCCGCATTATCCAAATACACCAAAGGATGTTCGTTAACTTCTTGGTGCAATATTGGAAAGTCAGCACGGACTAAATCAGCAAGGGTTTTTTCTTTAGTAACTGTCATTTTGGATAAATAATGAATTTACTTATTTAACTAACTGTTGAAAAGCGTTTAATGGAAGCATTCAAACTTTCGCGTAACGATTTTATTGGCAACTGATTAATAATTTCTGCCGCAAAAGCATTAACTAAAAGATTTCGCGCGTCGCTGGCATTTATACCACGACTTTGTAAGTAGAAAATCTCATCATCTTCTAATTGACTTACCGTTGCACCGTGAGAACATTTGACATTATCTGCTGTAATTTCTAACTGAGGCTTAGTATCAATTCTCGCTCTAGAAGACAGTAATAAGTTGCGATTTAACTGCGCTGCATTAGTTAGTTGCGCGGGTTTCGGTACAAAAACTTTGCCGTTAAAAACACCATGGGACTTATCGGAGACAATACACTTATGTAATTGATTTGTCGTACCATGAGGATAATTAAGTGCGATCGCACTATGAGTATCGCCTACTTGATTGCCTGAAAGTGCAGTCAAGCCAAATAGATTAGTATCCGTTTGCTCGCCAGCTTGGAATACTTCTAAGTTATGACGTGACACCTTACCGCCAAGACTCACCGCATAGCAAGTATACCGACTCGCGCGCGCCTGAGAAACTGCCGTTTTACCGATATGAAAAGCCTCTAAACTTTCCTGCTCAATTCTAGTATGGCTAACTTCGGCATTCTCCTCTACCCAAATTTCCGTAACGGAATTGGTAAAGTAAACCGATTTGTCGGCGTTTGTAGCGTTTTTGTATTCTTCAATCACTGTTACTTTGCTACCAGATTCCGCCACCAGTAAGCAGCGCGGTTGAGAAATGATTGGTTGTTCGCTTGTAGAAACAAATAATAGATGAATAGGCGTATCAACTACAACATTTTTGCCTACCCATACAATCGCCACATCACTTATACCAGAAGTATTTAAGGCTGTAAAAACTTCTGTAGCGCCTTGTTGCTGCGCCAAATATTTTTCGATGCGGGAGCGATAAGTTATTGGTAAACCAGCTAAATTACTGACTGTAATTCCATCAGGTAAATCTGCAACCGTCGATAGTTCAGACGCATAAACGCCATTAACAAAAACTAAACGGCTATTTTTGGCTTCCGGTAGAATTAGTGATGTTATGTCTGTTTGCTGTAAAGAATTCTCGCCAAACTCTACTTGGCGCAAAGCAGATAAATCAGTAAAACGCCATTCTTCATCGCGGGTTGTGGGTAAAGTTGCAAGACTGATTATGGAAGATGTGCGATCGCGCAATTCCTGCAACAATAATACTAATGCTGGCTCTAGTACCGCGATTTTTTGTGCCTGACACAGTTCTAATAAGTTGCTAAGTGCTGCATCTCTATCTTTTAGCTCAAGATTGCTAAGTAACTGCATACTTACCCTACCTCCGTTACCGCTTGTAGCACCCAGTCGTAACCGCGAGCTTCTAATTCCAGCGCCAACTCTTTACCGCCGCTTTTTATAATCCGTCCTTCTGCCATTACATGAACGTAATCCGGGACAATATAATTTAGCAAACGCTGGTAGTGTGTAATTAAAATCGTGGCGTTATCGGGATTTGCTAACTGATTAACTCCATTAGCAACAATTTTTAGCGCATCAATATCCAATCCCGAATCTGTCTCATCCAAAATTGCTACTTTCGGCTCTAATACTGCCATTTGCAAAATTTCGTTGCGCTTTTTCTCTCCACCAGAGAAACCTTCATTGACGCTACGACTTAAAAAAGCTGGATTCATTTTGACAATCTCTAGCTTCTCTTGCACCAATTCATCAAAATCAAAAGAATCTAATTCCTCTAAACCTTGCTGTTTGCGGCGAGAATTGTAAGCCACTCGCAAAAAGTCTAAATTGCTTACGCCTGGAATCTCTAAAGGATACTGAAACGCCAAAAATATACCCGCTCTAGCGCGTTCTTCGGCTTCCATTTCTAGTAACTTCTCCCCTTGAAAGGTTACTTCTCCCGCAGTCACATCATAAGCTGGATGTCCCGCTATTACCTTAGAAAAAGTGCTTTTACCCGAACCGTTAGGACCCATAATTGCATGAATCTCTCCAGCTTTTACTTCAAGATTCACACCTTTTAAAATCGAATTACCATCCACTTCCGCCGTCAAATCTCTTACTGACAGCAACACATCGCTATTTTCAACAATCATTCTTTATATTCTTCCCTGTTACCTTTCGTTTAAAAGGCAGGATTTTCACCCGCCTTTTAAATTAACCTACACTTCCTTCTAACTTCAGACTCAACAACCTATCTGCTTCTACAGCAAATTCCATTGGTAATTGATTGAATACATCCTTACAAAATCCGCTAATCATCATTGAGATTGCATCTTCTGAAGAAATACCTCGTTGCGAAAAGTAAAATAATTGGTCTTCGCCAATTTTGGAAGTAGAAGCTTCATGTTCTACCTTCGCCGCCGGATTTTGCACTTGAATATAGGGAAAAGTATTCGCACTAGCATTATCGCCAATGAGCATCGAGTCGCACTGCGAATAATTCCGCGCTCCTTCAGCTTTCGGGTTTATTTTTACCAAACCGCGATAACTGTTGGAGGAGTTACCTGCGGAAATTCCTTTAGAAATAATCGTACTGCGGGTATTTTTGCCCACATGGATCATTTTCGTCCCGGTATCCGCTTGCTGTTTATGATTGGTAAGCGCTACAGAATAAAACTCGCCTACAGAATTATCGCCTACAAGTACGCAACTAGGATACTTCCAAGTAATCGCCGAACCTGTTTCTACTTGCGTCCAAGAAATTTTAGAATTGACTCCCTGACACAACCCGCGCTTAGTAACAAAGTTGTAAATTCCACCTTTACCGTTTTCGTCGCCAGCGTACCAGTTTTGAACCGTAGAGTATTTCATCTCTGCATTGTCCAAAGCAACTAATTCTACAACCGCCGCGTGTAGCTGGTTTGTGTCGTACATGGGAGCGGTACAGCCTTCTAAATACGAAACAGAGCTACCTTCTTCAGCGACAATCAAAGTCCGCTCAAACTGCCCAGTATCGCCGCTATTAATACGGAAATAGGTGGATAGTTCCATTGGGCATTTGGTGTTTTTGGGAATGTAGACAAAAGAGCCATCGCTAAATACAGCGCCATTTAAGGCGGCATAATAGTTATCGGCGGCGGGGACAACACTACCTAAGTATTTTTTAACTAATTCGGGATGTTCTTTTAAAGCTTCGGAAATAGAGCAGAAAATTACGCCATCTTTAGCTAGTTTTTCTTTGAAGGTTGTAGCTACAGATACGCTATCAAAAATTGCATCTACCGCAACGTTGGATAGACGTTTTTGCTCGGATAACGAGATTCCTAACTTTTCAAAGGTTTCTAAAAGTGTAGGGTCTACTTCCTCTAAACTGTTGAGCTTTGCTTTCTGCTTGGGCGCCGAGTAGTAAATAATATTTTGATAGTCAATAGTTGGGTACTTGACATTTTGCCAATTAGGTTCGGTCATTTTCAGCCATTGACGATAGGCTTTGAGCCGAAACTCTAACATAAATTCTGGTTCTTCTTTTTTCGCCGAAATCAAGCGAACTACATCTTCACTGAGACCACGAGGAATCGTGTCTGCCTCAATGTCGGTGATAAAACCGTATTTGTAGGGTTGATTAACTAACGTTTTGACAGTTGCACTCATCAGTAGTGTTCTCTCGCGTTCTCTTGTGAATCTTGGTTGTTAGCGGCTAAACCTCTAACTTTTCTCTCTTTGGATAGCAGATAGGAAGTCGCCACTTTTGTAAATGGCTTCCACTATATAGTACGATTAAAGTAACACAATTGTTGTTTAATGTATCTCCATTTTAAGCTACATTAACAACAGGTATGTTGTCAAAGTGAAATTTTTTTGGGAAAAAGATGGCGATCGCACAGCAGCCTTCCACCAAGCAAGACATTCTGCAATATTTAGGGCAGCATCCTTCAGCTACCGCCCAAGAATTGGCAATAAAGCTAGAAATTAGCCAGCAAGCCGTGCGCCGTCACTTGAAAGATTTAGCTAATCAAGAATTAATTTCCTTCAGTGCGAAGTCTCAGCAAATGGGTCGTCCTCAACACGCTTATCAAATTAGCAGTAAAGGACGCGAAAGTCTAAACCAATCTACAAGTCAAAATTATAGTGCTTTTGCTATTTCTCTCCTAGGAACTTTAGCTGAAACTGTAGGCGCAGAGCAAGTTAGTCAAATTTTAAGTAAGCAATGGCAGCGTAAAGCCATAGAGTACCGCGAAAAACTGGGTAATGGCTCTTTAGAAAATCGCGTCGCCAAACTGGTAGAACTCAGAAAAGCTGAGGGTTTTATGGCGGAATGTCATTCTTTAGAGTCTAGCGACGGTTTTATTATGACCGAACATAACTGTGCTATTTCTAACGTTGCGGAGTCTTTTCCAGGAATTTGCGGACATGAATTAGAGATGTTTGCTCAAATATTGCCTGATTGTACCGTCGAGCGTACTCATTGGATAATTAATGGAGAGCAGCGTTGTGGTTATTTAGTGCGATCGCGTTAATAATGTCTAAAATTGTCACTTATAGTCCTGCTCATACAATAGTGCCGACCCACGAATGTTTCAATCGCTGTACATACTGCAACTTTCGTACAGATCCCGGTAAAAGCGACTGGCTGAGTTTGGATACAGCAAGAAAACAGCTATTACTGCTCCAAAGTCAAGGAATTTGCGAGATTTTGATTCTAAGCGGCGAAGTTCACCCCAATTCACCCCGCCGTCAAGAATGGTTTGAACTAATTTACAATCTGTGCGATCTTGCTCTTTCCCTGGGATTTTTGCCTCATACTAATGCAGGCATTTTAAGCTTTACAGAGATGGCTAAATTAAAAGCTGTTAATGTATCGATGGGATTAATGTTAGAGCAGCTAACCCCCAAACTGTTGCAAACTGTTCATCAACACGCACCGAGTAAAGTTCCAGAAGTACGATTACAACAATTAGAATGGGCAGCAGAGTTAAAAATTCCCTTTACAACAGGGTTACTTTTAGGGATTGGGGAAACGATCGCAAATTGGAGAGAAACTTTAGAAGCAGTCGCGCAATTACATCAACGTTACGGTCATATTCAAGAAGTTATTCTACAACCTCATAGTCCCGGAAGTCAGCAAGAGTTAGCTGCACCAGGTTTTGACTTACAACAGTTACCAAAAGCGATCGCTATAGCAAGGGAAATTTTACCTTTAGATATCGCTATTCAGATTCCGCCTAATTTAGTTGTATATCCCAGCTTATTACTTGCCTGTTTAGAAGCAGGAGCGCGAGATTTAGGCGGAATTGGGATAAAAGACGAAGTTAACCCCAATTATCCGCATTTGCACTCTCAACACTTAGCAAAAATATTAGATTCCTGGCAACTTGTGCCGCGTTTACCTGTTTATCCTCAATATCAAAAGTGGCTGACGGGGGACTTACAGACAAAATATCAAACTTGGGGCGATCGCTTGTTAAAACCTAATCAGAAACTCTCCCAAAGCAGCGCAATTTTGTAAGATAGAATTACTGAATTCGGGAACCATTTACTGGTCAAAACGCTTATAGAAACTATATATGGAAACCTTCAAGGGCTAAAATCTAGCCAAATTAAGCAATTACAGAAACTTTATCATCAGCGACTACCAGGCGATCGCTTGACTACACCGGAATTTGCCCAAAGACTTGCCGCTATTAGTACCGAAATAAATCAGCCTATATGCACCTATTTCAATCGCCGGGGACAGGCTATTAGAGTAGGTGTTGGTACTCCCCGTCAAACCCAGATTCCCCCCTTAGAATTGCCTCGCTATGGTGCGGAAAGATTGAGCGGAATTAGATGTATAACTACTCAACTAAAAACCGAGCCTCCTAATGAAGCTTCTTTAACCGCAATGGCGCTTCAGAGATTAGATAGCTTAATCGTTCTAAACGTTACAGGATCGGGCTTTGAACGACGTGGCGGCGGTGCTACAGGTTATGTAAAAGAAGCTTATATCGCTAACCTTACTCCCGAAAATGGCTTAACTTGGCAGGTATCGCCACCCTTGAGCCTAGATATTGTTGTTAATCAAGATTTTATTGACTTAGTAGACGAAATAGAAGGACGGTTTCAGCAGGAATTTGTCGCTCAACAGGTAGATAGCGATCGCGATCGCGTTTTATTGGTAGGAATGTTTACTGATGGCATTACACCTCAACAATTTAAAGATACCGTAGCGGAACTAGAACGGCTGATAAACACCGCCGGGGGAGAAGTTTTGCAAGTAGTGCAGCAAAAGCGATCGCGTCCTCATCCTCAAACCGTAGTTGGCGAAGGAAAAGTTCAAGAAATTGCTCTTATGGCTCAAACTTTGGGAGCTAATTTAATCGTTTTTGACCGCGATCTTTCTCCCGCTCAGGTGCGTAACTTAGAAATCCAAATTGGCATTAGAGTTGTAGACAGAACTGAGGTAATTTTAGATATCTTTGCTCAACGCGCCCAATCTAGAGCCGGAAAACTGCAAGTAGAACTCGCTCAACTTGAATATATGTTGCCGCGATTGACGGGTAGAGGTCAAGCCATGTCAAGGTTGGGTGGTGGTATTGGGACGCGAGGACCTGGGGAAACTAAACTAGAAACCGAAAGACGAGCGATCGCGCGGCGAATTAGTAGATTGCAAACAGAAGTAAATCAACTACAAGCTCATCGTTCGCGGTTACGCCAGCAACGCCAACATAGAGAAGTACCTTCAATTGCGATCGTTGGTTATACAAATGCTGGAAAATCAACGCTATTAAACGCTTTGACTAATTCAGACGTTTACACCGCCGATCAATTATTTGCGACGCTCGATCCTACTACTCGCCGAATGCTTCTACCGGACGCAGTGACAAGTAGACCTAAACAAATTGTGCTTACAGATACAGTAGGGTTTATTCACGAATTGCCAGCATCGTTGATGGATGCTTTTCGGGCAACTTTAGAAGAAGTCACCGAAGCCGATGCTTTGCTGCACGTAGCCGATTTATCTCATCCAGCTTGGCATAGTCAAATTAGGTCAGTCATGAGTATTTTGTCAGAAATGCCTATAACTCCAGGACCTGCATTAGTAGTTTTAAATAAAATTGATTGTGCTGATAGTGAAACCTTAGCAATTGCTAGAGAGGAATTTCCTCAAGCTGTATTTATTGCAGCGCGCGAAGTCTTGGGTTTAGAAACTTTGCGCCAACGGATTTCTCAGCTAATTCGTTATGCTGTCGCTTCCTAAACAACAGGGACACGGAATGAGCGTGTCCCTTATCGCAGCAATAACACTACTGATTGCAATAAACCAATTACAAACCCCAATAAACCACCCAAGTTAACGATCGCTTGCAGTTCATTTTTAACAATTCCTTCGATAGCGGTTTCTAACTCCGCCGCCGATGTAGATTTGACGCGATCGACAATTACTCGATCGATGGATAAAATAGGGATGGCTTGAGCGACAATTGCCTCTAAATCCTTCTCTAAGTAACGCTCTAATAGTAATGCTAGTTCTTTGCTAACAACTTCTAAAGAGCTTCCCAAAGCCGCAGAATTTCTTAATCGATTTAGCAGCAAAGTAGAGGTATTGTCCCAATCTATCGAATCGTTAAACCCTTGTAAGAAGTCCATTCCCCGCGTCTGCACGTAACCCCGGATAGTATCGCGGGTAGTTTTGCGTAGCTGGCGCACGGTAGAAACAGGTAAGTTTTGTAAAGATATACTTTTTAACCAGGTTTTCAGGCGATCGCGTATTGCTAACGATTTAATTAATTCTGTTAGTCGCTCGTTGGTTGCTTCCTTTTCATCTAAACAAAAAGCCCGTAACCGAGTTAGAGTATTGCGTAAACCAAATAAATTAGCAACTACCCAATAAGTACCGCTTGCTTTTTCCCTAAAGCCTTCATCGATTAATTGAATCGTGCGATCGGTCAAAAAGTCAATTATTAGCTGTCTAATCGCATCCGGTGGTAAAACTACCTGCAACAGCCAATCAGCAAGCTTTGTTGCTTGATCTTCGCTCAGTTGAAAGTCTAATAATACTTGGTCAAATATTTGATTGATTTGCGTTTCTAAAAAATCTTCTCGCCGCGCTAAAACTTTTAGCAAACGTGGCAAAGATTGTCCTAGTAAGTCCTTGAGGATACCCGCAACAATTTTGGTACTTTTTTGTTCTTTATCGAGCTTTACTTGCTCTAAAGCCAGCTTCAGCAGCCATAAAATGGCTGCTTGGACTCGTTCGGGTTGCAGCAGTCGCCGCGCCAGTTTTTGCAATTCATCGGGCGTTAGCAGCGAACCCATAATTGTATCGGAGACTCGTTTGGCTAAACGCTCTTGGTTGCGAGGAATTAAGCCAGGAGTAAAAGGTAGTCTTCGTTTCCCGATATAAATCGCTCGGTAAGGACGAAACAGCATTTTAATAGCTATATCATTAGTGAAATAGCCAATAATTCCACCTACTACAGGCGGAGCAACGTAAAGCCACAGAGTAGACCAGTCCAAAGCAAGATTTTAAGGTGTAAGAGCCGTTAACAAGTAGCTTTTAAAAGGTAAGTTTTTCAACTACTAGCACTCCCATCATATCGTTGGCGATGGGGTAATGGGTGGATAAAAAGCCAGCCTTGTTAGCTAATTCTACTTGTTCGCGTCCGGTGGGAAAACGGTCTAAGCTCGGACTAATGTAAGCGTATTCTTCGGTTAAACCTAAGTTTTGCGCCATTGGTACGACCAAATTATCTAAATACCATTGCTGAAAACTACTTAAATAACTATTAGTTGGACGATGAAAGTCTAAAATTGCCGCGATCGCACCTGGCTTGAGAACTCGATATAATTCCTGAAGACTGCGGGGAATATCTAACACATTTCTTAAACCGTAGCCCATTGTCGCCGCATCAAAATAGTTATCCGCAAAGGGTAAATTTAGCGCATCAGCTTCAACCCAAGTTATCGGTGGATGGGGATATTGTTTTAAAGCTCGTTGTTTAGCAATTTCTAGTTGCGCTACAGCAAAATCTGCGCCGTACACTTTACCTGTAGCACCAACGGAGCGCGCCAGACGCAAAGCCAAATCTCCACTACCACAACATAAATCTAAGCAAGTATCACCAGGATTTGCTTTGCTCCATTTTACGGTCATTTGCTTCCAAATGCGATGTTGACCTAAACTTAGGCGATCGTTCATTTGGTCGTAAACGGGCGCAATGCGATCGAAAATAGCGCGGATATCAGTGGATTCCATTAAACCTATTGCAAAAGATTTATTTAGTCTACTTTAGTAGACTTTAGCTGTTAGCCTGGGGTTTTAACCCTAGGCGAGCTAGGATGATTTTCTCATGAGTCGATTAGGTATGTAATTCCTATCTAATAACGGGTTATGGCGATCGCATTTCTGTAGTTCTAGAATGAGTAAGCAAACATAAAATAAATTTAACCCCAGTTTTTTAGGGGTTGTAGGTTTAATCCGTCTCATTAAAAAAATTTACTTGCTGTGATTATGACTGAACTAATACCTAATAATGATGAGCTATCCAGTGAAGAAAGCGAAACCTTAATCCGAAACTTGAGGCAGAAACAAGGTACTTGGGTAGAATGGGGACTTTCTTGTGCAAAATTACAAAAATCTGGGTTGAGTCCGCAAACTATTTTTGAAGCTACAGGATTTGAGCCAATTCAGCAAAACCAGGTAATTGTAGGTTCTCAAGTTTATGCTTCTATAGAAAAAGCTGGAGCCTCAGAAAACGTGCGATCGCACTTTACAGGGCGTGGTAGCGATATTCTATACGAATTGCGGCTATTAGATCATGGCGATCGCGCGGCGGCGGCGGATTTGGTAGTTACTCATCAGCTAAATATTGATGATGCACGGGAAGTTGCTAGAGCTATTAAAGATTATTCCCGTTTATCCTCCTTACCTAACGGCTTTACTGACCATCGCGGCGATGCAGTAGCTTACCACTACTGGCGCTTGATTCGGCAAAAAAACGATATGCAAGAGCGATCGCGTTTAATTGCTAGAGGGTTAAAATTTGCTCATTCTCTCAGTGCTAGACAGCAAATTGAGCAGTTATTAATGGATTTTAGTGTAGTTCAAACGCGCCCTACACCTAAATTGCCCTTTTACAGGCTGCAAACTGATGAGGAAATAGCCAAAATTGTCCCCGTAGCTGGAGAAATGCCTTTGAGTAGCAATGATGTCAAAGCTGTACCGATGGTGGAAGAAATTAAACCTTTTGGGATGGTAAAGTTTGCTGGAGAGCAAGCCTGGGTTACTTTACCAGGATGGCAGGTAGTATTAAAAGCTGAAGATCCCATCGTCATATTGTCTAGGGCTGAATTTTTGCCAGAAGCGCCAAATAGTTCTACCGAGCCTGTATTGGTAGTAATAGATCGTTCCGAGCGCGAATGGGATGCACACAGTTACTTTATAGTGGATAATTTTGGACAAATAGAACTGCAATGGTTTGAAACCCAGCCAGATTTGCAACTGCTAGGTAAAGTTATTGTATTAATCCGTCCTAAGAAGATTTTTGATGAAGAAATTACTAAAGATGTTTGGCAAATAGACGAATAAAGTTACTAAAAGTGTTTGTTGCACAAATATAGGAAAGCCCCCTAAATTCCCCAAGTTTGGGAGACTTTGAGATACTCTAGTTCCCACAGAGTTGGGGGCGTGTAGTTCCCTAATTTTTACATCTATAAAGTTGATAAGGTACGCCGATGCGATAATGCTGCTTTGTATCTATAAGACAAGAATGCTCAGAAAGCGCCAACTGTGGGGGATATTCTCGCTGTCTTAAATCGGGAGCAACTACCCATAAATTGAGTAAAGGGGCTTTTAAAGGCGGTAACAGGGCTAGTTTTTGCCATACAGATTCGTAACTGTTAAGCGATCGCTCTAAAAACACAAAATCACCCGCATCTCTTACCTTTTCTAAGCCTAAAGCAAAACTTAATCCTAATGCTACATTTTGGTAATCCTTATATCCCATGACAACAATTAAGGGAATAGAAGGCTCTAAGTTGATGTTTTGAGCAACTTGTTGAGGATTATAGGGTTTTTGAAAGACTAAATTAGAAATAACGAAGACGCAGCTTAGTAATGAACCAAGGAAAATTAAGCTAAAAGTTTGTGTACGCTCTGAACTCTTATTTAACCCGGCGGCTACTAAAGCTAGAAAAGCTGGGTAATAAACAAAGTTATAACGCGGCGTAATGGTAATATCTTTGCCTAAAAAGTAAACGATCGCCAGAAATTCTAGCAAAACTATAATCGTAAAACTAGCAAGGGTAAAAACTGATAGATTAGTCGATTTCCATAATTGCTTGATTCCTTTGAAACTAAGCCACAGCACCCAACCGCCAAAAATTAATATTCCCAAACCAGATAGAATTGCGATCGCTATGGGTTGATTTTCTACAGGGAAAGCTGCGATCGAAAGTAACCAAGCAGCAAAGATTTGGTAAAGTGGTGCAACATTGTGAGGTGAGGGTATCCAGTCAGTTTCCGGGCGGTTAAAATGACCGATTAAGACAGGTAGCCAAGGAATAAAACTAATAATAATCGCTGATATTGCTAGAGTAAAAAAAAGTTTACTATAATGAGGTAAATTCCGCCGATATCTGTACATTACGGCTAATAAAGTTACGACCTCTGCAACCATTGCCAGAATGAAAAAATAATGGACGTATAGCCCGATAATATTAACTATTGTCCAAAATGCCCAAACCCAAGCTCTGAGACGCTTAGAGATGAAATCCTGTTGAATTAAGATTAATCCCAGCAATGCTAAGGTAATCAAAAATACAGGCAAAGTGTAATGACGCGCTTCTTGAGAAAGGTACACGCCAAAAGGAGAAACCGCCATCATTATTGCCGCTTTTTGCCCCGCCGATGGGGAAAAAGCTTTAGTATTAAGTAAGTAAATTGCTGAAATTGCACTTACACCCCAAAAAACGCCAAAGGCGCGTAGAGTCCATACCCAACTAGGAGAAAGGGGATTAACCAACTCAAACCAGTTATGCAGCAAGCAAAAAAATAACGGTGGATGAGTTGATTGAAGGGCAAGATTTTCAGCAATGCGATCGCACCCAACTTCTGGCTGAAAAACAAAAATTTGCTGTAATTGATGAAAGGAAATAATTACTTCAAGCGGTACATTATTATAGTTGCGTCCAAAACTGAAAATAGCGGTAATCACTTCATCTAGCCACAGAAACTTGCCGTCTAAGTTTCCTAACCGCAAAATAGCACCCAATGCGATCGCACCAGGTAGTGCTAAGTAATGTAATTTGCGATTATCCATTATTTAAAGTAGTAGTATCTAAAATAAATATCTATTAATATTTGTTTACACAATATTGTAAGATAGTGCCATTGAATACAATAAGCAAATATACTCATTAATTGCAATGGCAGCACAATTTCCTTGGCTAACTACAATAATTTTGCTACCTGCTATAGCTGCTTTACTAATTCCAGTATTACCTGACAAAGACGGTAAGCGGGTACGGTGGTATGCAGTAGGTATTGCGATCGCAGATTTGGTTTTGATATGCTACGCCTTTTGGCAGAACTACGACTCCAGTAGCGCAACTTTCCAACTAGCAGAAAGTTATGCTTGGATGCCTCAATTGAAACTCAACTGGGCTGTTTCTGTCGATGGGTTATCAGCACCTCTAGTTCTTTTAGCTGGATTTGTAACAACCCTAGCGATTTTTTCAGCTTGGCAAGTTGACCACAGACCTAAACTCTTTTATATGCTGATGTTGCTATTATATTCGGCGCAGATTGGAGTTTTTGTTGCCCAAGACTTGCTACTGTTCTTTATCATGTGGGAAGTCGAACTCGTCCCAGTTTATTTACTTATTAGTATTTGGGGTGGTAAAAAGCGTCGTTACGCCGCCACAAAATTTATTATTTATACTGCCGCAGCTTCTATTTTTATCCTCGTAGCTGCTTTAGGTATGGCATTCTCTGGGGGTAGTGATGTAACTTTTGATATCGCCCAACTCGCCCTCAAAGATTATCCTCTTGCCTTAGAACTGTTTCTGTACGCAGGATTAGTAATTGCTTTTGGTGTCAAACTGGCAATTTTTCCGTTGCACACTTGGCTACCCGATGCTCATGGAGAAGCGTCTACACCTGTATCAATGGTACTAGCAGGCGTACTCCTAAAAATGGGCGGTTACGGATTAATTCGCCTAAATTTAGAACTTCTCCCTGCCGCTCATATTTACTTTGCGCCGTTACTGGCAATTTTAGGTGTAGTTAACATTATCTACGGCGCGTTAAACTCTTTTGCCCAGACAAACATGAAACGTCGTCTTGCTTACTCCTCAGTATCTCACATGGGTTTTGTACTGTTGGGTATTGCATCATTCACCGATATAGGAATTAACGGTGCGATGCTGCAAATGATTTCTCATGGTTTGATTGCCTCAGTATTATTCTTCTTAGCAGGTGTAACTTACGATCGCACTCAAACAATGGCAATGAGTCAAATGTCTGGCATAGGTCAAGTAATGCCCAAGGTATTCGCGCTGTTTACAATCAGTGCAATGGCATCTTTAGCACTTCCCGGCATGAGCGGTTTTGCTAGTGAAATCTTAGTATTTGTTGGGGTAACAACTAGCGATATCTACAGTTCAACCTTCTGCACGGTGACAGTATTCCTTGCCGCCGTTGGCGTAATTCTCACCCCAATTTATCTGTTATCAATGTTGAAACAGGTATTTTACGGCACTGGGGCAGAACTTAACTGCAATCTTGATGATATTGAGATACAAGATCAAGCAGAGGAAGAAGTTTGTTTTGGTACGGATTGCGTTCTTCCCACTCAAGCGGTTTACAGAGATGCGAGTTGGCGCGAACTATCAATTGCAGCTAGTTTTATCGTTTTAATTATTGGCATTGGCTTGTTCCCTAAATTTACAATGCAAATGTACGATGTAAAAACCGTTGCCGTTAATGCTCAAGTTCGTCAATCCTACACCCAAATAGCTCAAACAAACCCTGGAATCTATGCCAATAGATTAGTCGCATTTAAAAGAATTGCTCAAGTAGAATCAGCAGAGGTTTTAGGAATAGTTAAGTAAAAAGTCAAATTTTGCTGCCGTCAATATATAGCGGTCTATAGGATTGGTAAACATTAACTGTAGGGGCGCAATGCCTTACGCCCCCACAAGTTTGCAATTGATTTAGGATTGCTATAGGTAACTTGAAACACCAAGCAAACTTCTATGAACCATGAGTCAGAATCTCTGAGAACTCGCGCTAAGGATTATATTGACAACCAATTATCTACCCTCCGGCAAGAAGCTTGCAACCAAATTGAACAAAGCCTTCGCCCCGGACAACAGCAAATGGCACAATGGCTTGGTGGAGAAATGGCAGTTTCCGCCGTCCCTGGTGCAGGAAAATCAACTGGAATGGCAGCAGCCGCCGCCGTTGCAATTGCTCGTTACGGACTTCACCCCCGCTATCAATTAATTGTCGTTACTTTTACGCGATCGGCCGCAGCAAATATTAAAGCCAAAATTCGCCACTATCTGCAAAAAAAACTATCTTTACCACCTACAGGTTTTAGCGTCCATACTCTACACGGTTTAGCGTTAAATATTGCCAGTCGTTACCCCGATTTGTCGGGGTTACAGCTAGATAACTCTACTTTAATTACTCCCAATCAAAGTCATCGCCTGCTTCGTACTTGTGTAGAACAATGGATTGCAAGTCACCCAGGGTCTTATTCTAAATTACTACAAGGGCGGCAATTTGACGGGGAAGAAACCGAGCGTTTGCGCCGTCAATCGGTGTTGCGTACTGAAGTTTTACCAGCTTTAGCTCATAGTGTTATTCATGAAGCTAAAAGTTCAGGAATTTTACCCGCCCAATTGAGACTTCTTAGCAGTCAATCCGATGATGAGTACGACATTTTAGAAGTGGCTTCGGAATTGTACGAACAGTATCAAGCAATTATGAAGTCGCGCGACTTGATTGACTACGACGACATGATTTTAGGCGCTCTGCGGGTGTTAGAAAACGATAGCGCTCGCCAAATTGAGCAAAATCAAGTTTTTGCAGTGTTTGAAGATGAGGCTCAAGACTCCAGCCAACTACAATCTAAGTTGCTTAAAATTCTGGCAATTAATTCTCATGATTCAACCAATTTAGTTCGCGTCGGCGATCCCAATCAGGCGATAAATTCTACCTTTACGCCCGCAGATCCGATCTATTTTCGTCAATTTTGCGAACAATGCGACTTCCAGGGACAACTAGCAACAATGGATCGCGCCGGACGCAGTAGCAAAATTATTATTGATGCGGCTAACTTTACTTTGGAATGGGTAAATCGTACTTATAAAAGCAATAAAGCTCCCTTTCGAGTCCAAAAAATTCACCCTGTAGATGCTGACGATCCGCAACCCGAAGCTAATCCCGCTCCTGGGGGTAAAGGTTTAGAACTTTACACACCGCGAGACATTCACCATACAGCTAGTTTAATTGGCGATCGCATCATTAATTTATTCACAGAAAACCGCGATCGTTCTTGCGCGATTTTAGTTAGAGAAAATAAACAAGGTCAATGGTTAGCAGAAAAACTTACACCTTTATGTCAAGAGCATGACATTAGTGTATATGAAGTATCGGAGAGCGATCGCCGCTCTCACGTTCCGGCGGAGATTCTAGCATGGTTGCAGTTTCTCGACCGTCCCCACTCCCCTGACTATCTCAAAGCCGCCTTAGCCGTCCTAGTCCAACGTCAGCTAATCGATCGTCAAGACCTTAATGCTTTAGCTTTACTTCCCGAACAGTTTATATATCCGTCTCCCCTCGATCCACCCGCCAAAGAAGCCGCCATTAAACCGCGTAATTTATGCCGTCAATTACTCCGCGCTCGTTTAGAATTACCGCCCTATCAACTAATTTCCTTTTTAGCTTTGACTTTAAACTACGACGGGGCCGAACTTGCAACCGCCGATAAATTAGCTGAAAGAGTGGCCCAACAAACGGCGGGTAATAGTTCCCTCTCGGCTATGCTGACGGTATTAGTTGAAATTGTAAGTTCAGAAAGGTTTGAACCCGTAGAAACTGATAACGCCGAAGGGCGTTTTACTCTCCCCGGTCAACTCACAATTATTACCATGCACAAAGCTAAAGGGCTTGATTGGGATTATGTTTTTATCCCGTTTTTGCATGAAAATATTATTCCTGGTAGCTTTTGGGTTCCACCGCAGACTCATTTTTTAGGTGAGTTTAGCTTATCTGAAGTCGCCCGCGCTCAAATCCGCGCTCATCTTCACGGACAATCATCTTTACCAGATATTGCTCAAGCTTGGGAAGAAGCCAAACATCTAAAAACCGCCGAGGAATATCGCTTGCTTTATGTCGCCATGACTAGAGCCAAACGCTTACTATGGATGTCTGCGGCACAAAAAGCGCCTTTCATTTGGAGTAAACCCAATAGCTTAGATAATCGAGCGCCAACTCCAGTTTTTCCAGCATTAAAGCGCCAATTTCCTCATAATGCGATCGCACTAACTTCCTGTACGAGCTAAAAACTGATTAAGAGCAAAAAACCTCCTCTCCCACTGCCCTCCATTTGAATCCCAAATGTAGTTCTCACTTTAGGCTTACAGTAGTCAGTTAATATCTTTAGTATAAGTTAGAACTGCTATTGCTAGTAATGACAACATAATCTACTATCTATACAGGTATCAATATGACTGGAGGCTGCGGAGGGGACGGGCAAGTTTCACAGATACTGTTCAAATATTGGCGGCGCACTCCGTTATTAGTGCGATACATCTGGATAGTGACAATTTATCTAGTTGCCTGGGCGATGCTAGATATACTAGCACTACAATTTGAAACAGCGCCGGAAATCTCTATTTGGTATCCACCTTCAGCCCTCGATATCGTTCTCATCCTTACCTTTGGCTGGCAATATAGCCCCGCCTTATTCTTAAATACATTTGTCCATAATTCTTTTGTTACTGGACGTAACCTCAGTTGGGATACGTTGCTAGTTTTTAATTTAGTTACAACACTGGGGTATAGCGGAGCCTGCATCCTGCTATTGTACAAACTGCGAATCAATCCTCGTTTGCGGCAACTGCGGGATGTAAGTTGGTTTTTAGCGATCGCGGCGTTAATTGCACCATTGATTGTTTCATCGCTTCAAGCAGCAAGTTTTACTTACTTTCAGATTATACCTTGGTCTAAATATTTGACCTCTACCTTGCATTATTGGGCTGGAGATGCCACAGGTATTGCTATGCTTGCGCCGTTTTTGCTAGTTGCGCTCCGCAAGCTGCCGTGGATTTGGGCGATTGCTGAAAATGAAGCGCCAGCCAAGGAGCATAAAATGTTGCCTGCCCGCCGAGAACTTCCCTTATTTCTGGTAGAGGGTTTAGCCCTAAGCTTAGGGATTTGGATTGCTTATAGTTCTCGTCCGGGGAATAGCTTGGACTATACCTATTTCGTCTTCTTACCCTCGATCTGGATTGCTTTACAGCATGGTTTTGAGCGGGCGACAGGGGCAGTCTTGTTTATCAACTTTGCTGTAGCATTTTTGGTACGTGCCACCACCTTCGGTCAATCTAACGTGGTCGCCTTGCAATTTGGCTTGATGGCAATTACGCTGACCTGCT
This sequence comes from Chroococcus sp. CMT-3BRIN-NPC107, assembly GCA_019359635.1. Taxonomy (GTDB): domain Bacteria; phylum Cyanobacteriota; class Cyanobacteriia; order Cyanobacteriales; family Chroococcidiopsidaceae; genus Aliterella. The sequence goes on along the minus strand of JAHHGY010000007.1, from coordinate 57,496 downwards.
TGCTATTAGGTGGGATAGCAAGCAATCGCCGACAAACGGAAAAAGCCTTACGAGATTTTGCTGCACAGTTAAATTACAGGGCTTTCTACGATGCGTTGACAAGTTTACCCAATCGAGCCTTATTTAGCGAACGCCTAGAACAAGCCTTTAAGCATGGCAAACAATTTCCTGATAATTTATATGCGGTACTTTTTGTTGACTTAGATCAGTTCAAAGTTATTAATGATAGCCTCGGACACACCTTTGGCGATCGCTTACTAATTGCCCTTGCCCGTAAACTAGAAACTTGCCTTCGCCCTAGCGATACCATTGCCCGTTTAGGAGGAGACGAATTTACAATCCTACTAGAGAGTCTTACCGATGTCAGCGATCCAATTCGCGTTGCCGAACGTATCCAGGCAGCATTAGCTTTACCTTTTGAGCTTGAAGGACAAGAAGTATTCGCTACTGCTAGTATTGGCATTGCTTTAAGCGTCAGAGAATATCTCTTGCCTGGTGATATTCTCCGCGATGCGGATATTGCTATGTATCGTGCCAAGCAATTGAAGACGCGCTACGAGATATTTAATACTACCATGCACGCTAGAGCCGTTGCCCGTTTGCAGTTGGAAACAGAACTACGTCGAGCGATCGAACGTCAAGAGTTTTTGGTTTATTATCAACCCCTCGTGTCGTTAGCAACGGGGAGACTTTCTGGTTTTGAGGCTTTATGCGCTGGCAACATCCCCAACAGGGTATCCTTGCTCCTGCTAAATTTATAGTTTTAGCCGAAGAAACTGGGCTGCTTAACGCCATCGACCAGTGGGTAATGCGTGAAGCTTGCCGCCAAATGCAACAATGGCAAGCAGAAATTCCTACTAACCCACCCCTAATTAATTAGTACAAATATGGGTAACAAATTGTTTTCTCAACCTAATTTAAGCCAGCAAATTAGTCAAATTTTGACCGATACAAGCCTAGATGCTCTTAGTCTTAAGTTGGAGATTACCGAAAACGTTTTAGCAGAAAATGACGAATTAACAATTGCTACGCTTTTGCAAGTTAAAGCTTTGGGAGTCCAGTTATCTATTGACGACTTTGGTACAGGATATTCATCCTTAAGTCGTCTGCACCGTTTTCCCATTGACGAATTGAAGATCGATCGTTCGTTTGTCAGCAAAATAGGTATTAGTAAAGGTAACTTAGAAATTACCGAAACTATTTTGACTCTTGCCCAAAAACTTGGCATGAGCGCGATCGCCGAAGGGATCGAAACGGCGGAGCAACTGGCCCGTCTTAGAGAACTTAATTGCGCCTACGGGCAAGGATACTTCTTCTCCCGACCATTGCCCAGTCAAGCTGCAGAGGAATTAATTATTTCTAAACCGCAGTGGTAACGCGGTGGTAACTTACTCCTCTACCCGATAGCCTAATTCTGCCAACCGAGTCCGCGATTGCCGCCATTTAGGTTGAACTTTAACAAATAATTCTAGATGCACTTTACCAGCAATCAATTTTTGAATTTGCTCCCGTGCCGCGCTACCAATGGCTTTAAGCATACTCCCACCTTTGCCGATTAGTATACCTTTTTGAGAATCGCGCTCGATATTTATCGCCGCAAACACACGAGTAATAGTTGGTGCTTCTTCAACTTTTTCAATAGCGATCGCCACAGAGTGCGGCACTTCTTCACGAGTTAGCAGCAAAATCTGTTCGCGGATCAGTTCCCCCATAATAAACCGCTCTGGCTGGTCGGTGACTAAATCCGGTGGGTAATAATAAGGACCCGATTCAAGTTTTTCAATTAACAACTGCTGCAAGTCTGCTAGACCTTCGCCAGTTAAAGCCGAAAACTTAACCATTTTCCAGTTGTTAGTCTCTGCAAGTCGCGCATAAGTAGTATCTAACATTTGAGCATCATCGGCTGTTTGGCTGTCAATTTTATTGATGCCTAAAATAACTGGAGTTTGGCTTGGACTAAGTATATCGACAATATAGCGATCGCCTCCTCCAGCTTCTACCCCTCCATCCACCACGAATAGCACTACATCAACAGAATCAATGGCAATTCTGGCATTTTGCACCAACACTTCCCCTAATTGATGGTGAGGTTTATGAATTCCTGGAGTATCGACAAAAATTAATTGGGCTTCAGGAGTAGTTAAAATTCCCCGTAAGCGATTGCGTGTAGTTTGCGCCACAGGGGAAGTGATGGCGATTTTTTGCCCGACTAAATAATTCATCAGCGTTGATTTACCGACATTTGGGCGACCAATAATGCCAATAAAACCCGACTTAAAACCGGGGGGGGCTTGGGGAATAGTTGCTATCCCTAACAAGTCTATTTCGTTAGGTGTTTGGGAATCAATATTAATTTCTGGCATACTTTTTTATCGAGGCAATTATTGAGAAGCTAAATAAAAGTTGCAATTTCCCACAACTAGCGCATATTTCAGTTTAATCTACTGCTGTTAACTAAAAAATATCTAGATGGGACGTAAGCGGATTGGAATTTTGACTAGCGGCGGAGATTGTGCGGGTTTAAACGCAGCAATTCGAGCAGTAGTGTATAGAGCTACAGGAACTTACGATTGGGAAGTGTTGGGAATTCGTCAAGCTACCCTTGGTTTGCTTACTAATCCGCCGCTAGTAATGCCTTTAGAAATTGAAAAAATGGATGCTTTACTAACGGCAGGTGGAACTGTTTTAGGTACTACAAATAAAGGCGATCCCTTTGCTTATCCTATGCCGGATGGGAGCTTGGGCGATCGCTCGGAGGAAATTATTGCTAACTACCACCAACTAGACTTAGAAGCGTTAATCGTTATTGGTGGCGATGGCAGTGCAGCAATTTTGCGCCGTTTAGCGCAGCAAGGTAATATCAATATGGTTGCTATACCCAAAACTATTGATAACGATGTCGGCATTACCGAGCATTCTATTGGGTTTGATACGGCGGTAAATACTGCAACTGAAGCCTTAGATCGCTTGCATTTTACCGCCGCTAGCCACAGCCGGGTAATGATTTTAGAAGTCATGGGACGGGATGCGGGACATATTGCTATTAGTGCAGGAATAGCTGGCGGCGCTGATGTCATCTTAATTCCAGAAATTCCTTACACTGTCGAACAAATTTGTCTCAAAATCAAAGAGCGTCAAGAAAAAGGGAAAAATTACTGTTTAGTCATAGTTTCCGAAGCCGTGCGTACCGAAACTGGCGAATCAGTAATGAATACTAATCGTTTAGGTCAATCTCGCTACGGTGGTATTGGGCAGTATTTAGCCGATCAAATATGCCATTGTAGCGGCGCAGAAACGCGAGTTACAGTTTTAGGTCATATTCAACGGGGCGGGACTCCTTCACCCTTAGAACGTTTGATAGCCGCAGCTTTTGGAGTAGCTGCCGTCGATTTAATTGCCGAGCAAAAATATGATCGCATGGTAACTTGGCAAAATCGTCAAGTTGTCAGCGTCCCCATTACCGAAGCGATCGCCCAATACCGCGCTGTCGATTCTAACGGTACATTGGTTAGAACCGCTCGTGGTTTGGGTATTTGTTTGGGAGATTAACTCTTGGCGCTTCTACGTCCCCGGTAATGTTCGCAACCTTTCGTTTAAGTGAGTGCGATCACTTAAACTTTGCAGCAAAGGGCCGTGAGCGCCAAATTCTACCTTGCTTACCGATCCTACCGGACACCCCAACCGAAATCGAAAACGCCCCACATCAATACCTAGCAAGCTGCATAAAATGATCCGAATCGTTGCTTTATGAGAAACAATCAAAATATTGCCGCTAGTGTAGCGCTGTTTAATTTCTTCAATTACAACTAAAGCACGGCTGGCGATCGCTACCGCTAGTTCTCCCCCAGTAGGCGGATACCAAGCCGGATCTGCTGTCCAACGAATATAGTCATCGTGATATTCCTTCGATACTTTTTCTACGGTTTGTCCTTCCCATAAGCCATAGTTAATCTCTTTTAAACCATCGCGCAATTCCAAGTCTATACCCAGTTTTTCAGCTATTGGTTTAGCAGTTGCGATCGCTCTTATCATCGGACTAGCATAAATAGCCTGCCACTCTAAAGACTGATAAGCTGTAGCAAATCCTTGTGCCATCTCCAGTCCATCGTTTGTTAGTTCCGGGTCAACAGAACCACAAAAAGCATTATTTCGACTACATTCTGTTTGCCCGTGACGGAGTAAGTAAAGCGTTAAAGTCACTTTTTCCTCTACAAAAATTTTTAAGTACGCGCCTGTTTAAGTATTACTTGCAGACTCCGTAATCAGCAAAACTACTCGTAAAATCTAGTTAAAATGGACTATTTTTCTTATAAAACTAATTATTTCACCACTGCAAGTAGGCGCTTTCCGAACCTTGCTCGCGGCGGATTTTGCCATCTTTTTCAAACCAAGCAATTATTTGTCTAGTTGTTAAGTCTTCAACATTAACTGCATATTCTTGAGCAATGTACTTTAACAAGTTCAGCGACGAAACTGTAAGCCTTGCTAAGAACTTTTCGTTAGAAGCAAGCAATGCCGCGTCTACTTGGGCTGAATCTTCTAAGGTTAAAAATTGTGATGATTGGGGTTGGCTGTTCATAATCTCAATCTAATTAATTTCTGGGGCTGGTGTTTCTGGAGCTAAATCAGGACTGGGCGTTTCTACTTGAATATTTATATCTTCTGGGGTTGAAGGTAGATTAGGGACATTCTTATTATTAATACGGCGAAGACGATTAAAATAGCTTTCTAGTTTGTCCCTTCCTGATGGTTTAACTTCACCCGTTGAAACTTTAAGTTTAGGGGTTTCTGTGGGAATGGGTAGCGGCTCAAATGATGGTTCGGGGCTACGGGTTTCTGCAGGAATTGGTAGCGGCGCATAAGATGGTGCGGGACTAGGGGTTTCTAGTAGCGGCTCATCAGCAGATGGTTCAGGTATTCTAAAAGTGTAATTTGGGTCGACAATTCCCCGCGCCAATTCGGGGGATAGCTCCCCCGTGACTAACTTAGAAAGAGTATCTTTACTGGTTGGCTCATAAGTAATGATTCTGACGGTATCGTTAAAAACGTTTTTGGCCGAGTTACCTTGACTATCAATAAATTCTAGCTGTACCCAATTTTTACCTGGCTTGAAGCCTTCAAGATAAATACTTTGCCAGCTATCCAAAACAAAACTGTTGCCATTAATTGTGCAACGAATCCGCCAATTAGCAGAATTGTCCTCTATAGTAGCTAGGCGCAAAGGAGCATTAGTTAGATAAAAATCCAATAAGATAGGTTCGGCTCCGTAAGTTCCTTTAGGACGACTATAGGTTAATAGTGGTAAAGCTGAATCTGGATTGTTATTTTGGGTTTTAGTAAAAACATGAAAGGTTGTTTGGGCATAAGCGCCAGCATTTTTAAAACTTTCATGCCAAGGACGAGCCGCAAAAACACGCATTGTGTGAGTACCAGCCTCTAAACCCTCCAATGTCAAAGGTTTATTTAGGTCATACACAGCTATATAAGGATGATTATCAAGAATAACGTGCAGGTGCGGACCTAGCTCTAGATCAGAATTTTTAAATATAGCTAAGTCTCGCACTTGCAAACGTACTTCAACCTTGTCGTCTTGAAATACAGCATCCGTTTCAGGACTAACTATAGTTACTTGTGGCTGGTAAATTTCCATTTCTCGCCGTAGCTTTTGAATCACCTCTGGGGGAGAAACTTCAGCAATATCTCCAGCTTGGGCAATATTACTACTGCTGGGTGCAAGCAATGTTGTTGCAGCATTACCTTTACTACAACTTACCGTGCTTAATAATGCGATCGCAATCCCGGCGATCGCTACTGCTTTACCTAACTTCTGCCACCATCTGCCTAACACCCTAGTTTTTCTCCTGCACCTGCAAAACTATTGATATTTGTTGCTTACCATCATCTTAAACGCCGATTGCTGCTATGTCCGATGGTTGAGTGCCAATAAAATGTAAACTTTTACATCAATACTATAAATTTCTATTGACTTTTCTCCACAAATTTCAGCTATTCAAGGATAAAAAAGTGCGATCGCCTCGAACTTTGAATTATTGTTAACAAACCCTTAAAACCCCTACAGTTAAGGTTCTATAATTCATCAGAAAGCAAATTCACATCATCAACTGTTCGTGACGGTAAAGCTCCAGGTTTAAATACCTAAAATAGCTCCATCAGTCAAAAAACAGTTGGTAATGTTTATAATTCCTGGTTCCTTGTCTAGAGAGGAGAGTCTGAATGACGATAAGTCCTCCTGAGCGAGAGGAAAAAAAGGTAAGAGTTGTTGTTGATGTCGATCCAGTTCCTACTTCCTTCGAGAAGTGGGCGCAGCCGGGACACTTCGATCGCACCCTATCTAGAGGTCCAAAAACCACCACTTGGATTTGGAACCTCCACGCCCTCGCTCATGATTTTGATACTCATACGAGTGATTTAGAAGATATATCCCGTAAAGTTTTCGCTGCTCACTTCGGTCACCTGGCGGTAGTGTTTCTGTGGATTAGCGGGATGGAGTTTCATGGCGCTCGATTTTCAAATTATGAAGCGTGGTTAACTGACCCCCTAAACATCAAACCTAGCGCTCAGGTAGTTTGGCCCATCGTTGGTCAAGACATCTTAAACGCCGATGTGGGCGGTGGCTTCCACGGAATTCAAATCACCTCCGGCTTGTTCCATGTTTGGCGGGCTGCGGGTTTTACAAGCACATTTCAGCTTTACGTGACTGCCATTGGCGGTCTGGTGGCAGCAGCATTAATGCTGTTTGCTGGTTGGTTCCACTATCACAAACGCGCTCCCAAACTGGAATGGTTCCAGAATGTAGAGTCGATGTTGAACCACCATCTAGCCGGCTTACTCGGCTTGGGTTGCCTATCTTGGGCTGGTCATCAAATTCACGTTGCTTTACCAGTAAACAAGCTATTAGACGCGGGTGTAGCTCCGGGAGATATCCCGTTGCCTCACGAGTTCATCTTGAACAGTCGTTTAATGGCAGAGTTGTATCCTAGTTTCGCCCAAGGGTTAACACCTTTTTGGACGCTAAATTGGGGTCAATACGCCGACTTCCTCACCTTTAAAGGTGGTTTAAATCCACAAACTGGCGGTTTGTGGTTGACCGATACAGCACACCATCACCTAGCGTTGGCAGTGCTATTCTTGGTCGCTGGTCATATGTACCGCACTAATTGGGGCATCGGACACAGCATCAGAGAAATTCTCGAAAATCATAAAGGTCCCTTTACAGGTGACGGTCATAGAGGTCTATATGAAAATATGACCACCTCTTGGCACGCCCAGTTGGGAACCAACCTAGCAATGTTGGGTTCGGTAACGATTATCGTGGCGCATCATATGTACGCGATGCCTCCGTATCCGTACATTGCCACAGATTATGCTACTCAGCTATCAATATTTACTCACCATATGTGGATTGGCGCTTTCTTCATCGTTGGAGGAGCCGCCCACGCTACGATCTTTATGGTGCGCGACTACGACCCCGTCGTAAACCGCAACAACGTGCTAGATCGAGTGCTACGTCACAGAGACGCGATTATCTCCCACTTAAACTGGGTATGTATGTTCTTGGGCTTCCACAGCTTCGGGTTGTACGTTCATAACGACACCATGCAAGCACTGGGTCGTCCTCAAGATATGTTCTCAGATACAGCAATTCAATTGCAGCCTGTATTCGCGCAGTTCGTGCAAAACATTCAAACTTTAGCTCCAGGAACAACGGCTCCAAACCAGTTAGAACCTGTGAGCTACATCTGGGGCGGTGGAATTGTAGCGGTAGGTGGCAAAATTGCCATGATGCCAATGGCGTTGGGTACGGCGGACTTTATGATCCACCACATTCACGCTTTCCAAATCCACGTCACAGTATTGATTCTTCTCAAGGGCTTCTTGTTTGCCCGCAACTCCCGCTTGATTCCAGACAAGGCGAACTTGGGTTTCCGGTTCCCTTGCGACGGGCCAGGACGGGGTGGCACTTGCCAAGTATCTGGTTGGGATCACGTCTTCTTAGGCTTGTTCTGGATGTTCAACACTATTGCGATCGCTGTTTACCACTTTAGTTGGAAAATGCAATCGGATGTGTGGGGAACTATTGACCCAGACGGAACCATCGCGCACATTACCGGGGGCAACTTTGCCACCAGTGCCATCAACATTAATGGTTGGTTGCGCGACTACCAGTGGGCGCAGGCAGCACAGGTAATTCAATCCTACGGCACATCGCTATCAGCCTATGGCTTGCTATTCTTGGGCGCTCACTTCGTTTGGGCATTTAGCTTAATGTTCTTGTTTAGCGGTCGCGGCTACTGGCAAGAACTAATCGAATCAATTGTTTGGGCGCATAATAAGCTGAATTTTTCCCCAGCAATTCAACCCCGCGCTCTGAGTATTATTCAGGGTCGAGCGGTGGGAGTGGCGCATTTCCTCTTAGGAGCGATCGTCACTATCTGGGCTTTCTTTGAAGCTCGGATCATCTCGGTAGGTTAGCGGTCAGCTTTCAGGGGTCAGTATTTCAGCAAGTGCTGGCAACTGAAAGCTAAATGGAAGCAAATTCATAAAACCTATGGCAACAAAATTTCCAAAATTTAGCCAGGATCTTGCCCAAGACCCGACAACTCGTCGGCTCTGGTACGGGATTGCTACAGGCAACGACTTTGAGAGCCACGATGGCATGACAGAAGAAAATCTTTACCAAAAGATTTTCGCAACCCACTTTGGTCATGTGGCAATCATCTTCCTGTGGACCTCTAGCCTCCTGTTCCATGTTGCTTGGCAAGGCAACTTTGAACAATGGATTAAAGATCCCCTCAACGTTCGTCCGATTGCTCATGCGATTTGGGACCCTCACTTTGGTAAAGCCGCAGTAGATGCCTTTACTCAAGCTGGGGCGACCTACCCAGTCAATATTGCTTATTCTGGTGTTTACCACTGGTGGTACACCATTGGGATGCGGACAAATACCGAATTGTACACTGGAGCAGTGGGCTTATTGCTAATAGCAGCAGTGTTTCTGTTTGCTGGTTGGCTCCACTTGCAACCAAAGTTCCGTCCTAGTTTGTCTTGGTTCAAGAGTGCTGAGCCACGCTTGAATCACCACTTGGCAGGTTTGTTTGGAGTTAGTTCCTTAGCTTGGGCTGGTCACTTAGTCCACGTTGCTATCCCCGAATCTCGCGGACAGCACGTAGGTTGGGACAACTTCCTCACAACATTGCCTCACCCCGCAGGCTTGCGTCCTTTCTTTACGGGTGACTGGGGTGTTTACGCCCAAAATCCAGATACGGCAGATCAAATATTTAGTACTTCTCAAGGTGCGGGTACAGCAATTCTTACCTTCTTAGGTGGATTTCACCCCCAGACCCAATCGCTGTGGCTGACCGATATGGCTCACCACCACTTAGCGATCGCAGTAATCTTTATTATTGCGGGTCACCAGTACCGCACCAACTTCGGAATTGGTCACAGCATTAAAGAAATGCTTAATGCCAAGAACTTCTTTGGCGTTAAAACTGAAGGTCAATTCAACTTGCCTCACCAAGGTTTGTACGATACCTACAACAATTCGCTACACTTCCAGTTGTCTATTCACTTAGCAGCTTTAGGTACAGCCCTATCGTTAGTAGCACAGCATATGTACGCCTTGCCTCCCTATGCTTTTATAGGGCAGGACTTCACAACGCAAGCAGCTTTATATACCCATCACCAGTACATTGCTGGATTCTTGATGGTAGGAGCTTTCGCCCACGCCGGAATTTTCTGGGTGCGCGATTATGACTCCGAACAAAACAAAGGCAACGTACTCGACCGCGTGCTGAAGCACAAAGAAGCGATTATTTCTCACCTCAGTTGGGTGTCGTTATTCTTGGGTTTCCACACTTTAGGCTTGTACGTCCACAACGATGTAGTAGTTGCTTTTGGTACTCCTGAAAAGCAAATCTTGATCGAGCCAGTGTTTGCCCAGTTCATCCAAGGCGCTCACGGTAAGGTATTGTACGGTTTTGATACTCTACTATCTAACCCTGATAGCGTAGCTTCTACGGCTGGTGCTGCTTGGCTACCTGGTTGGCTAGATGCCATCAATAACGGTACTAACTCTTTATTCTTGACAATTGGACCTGGCGACTTCCTAGTTCACCACGCTTTTGCGCTCGGTATTCACACCACAGTTTTGATCTTGGTCAAAGGTGCTTTGGATGCTCGTGGTTCTAAGCTGATGCCCGATAAAAAGGACTTCGGTTACTCCTTCCCTTGCGACGGTCCTGGTCGTGGCGGTACTTGCGAAATCTCAGCTTGGGATGCCTTCTACCTAGCGATGTTCTGGATGCTCAACACGATTGGTTGGGTGACGTTCTATTGGCACTGGAAGCATTTAGGAGTGTGGCAAGGTAACGTAGCTCAATTTAATGAGTCGTCAACTTACCTGATGGGTTGGCTAAGAGATTATCTCTGGCTGTACTCGGCTCAGTTGATTAACGGTTATAACCCTTACGGGATGAATAACTTGGCTGTCTGGTCTTGGATGTTCTTATTTGGACACCTAGTTTGGGCAACAGGATTCATGTTCTTGATCTCCTGGAGAGGATACTGGCAAGAATTGATCGAAACTCTAGTTTGGGCGCACGAGCGGACACCGCTTGCTAACCTAATTCGCTGGAAAGACAAGCCTGTTGCTATGTCTATCGTTCAAGGTCGTTTGATTGGACTTGCTCACTTTACAGTTGGCTATGTTCTAACTTACGCCGCCTTCCTGATTGCTTCAACTGCTGGTAAATTTGGTTGATAATTTCAATTAAAGTGTAGTTGAATAAATCAAATCCCCTGCCTAACGGTGGGGGATTTTTTTGTTAAGGAACCGCCTTCGCAAAGCGTTTAGAGCGTGCAAGTTAATATAAAAAAGTGATGGAAGTTGCTCTTGAGTTCAGGTATCAAATCTAAGGTGTGTATGATTCAAGCTTTACCTAAAATAGTAAGTTTTGAAGAATTTATAGATTGGAAACCTAGCATTGGTTGCTATGAGTTGCGTAATGGAGTAATAGTTGAGAGGTCACAACCATTAGGCGAGCATGAAGAAATAATTGCATTTTTGGTTGAAAACCTCACTTTAGAATATAGTCGCCTCAAACTACCATACGGTATCCCCAAAACTGTGTTGGTCAAACCTCTTGAAAGCGGAACAGCTTACTCGCCAGATTTACTGCTGTTGAATCGTCCTAATTTAGCAACAGAGCCGAGATGGAAAAACCAGTCAACAGTTAGTTATGCCCAATCAATTCCATTAGTGGTAGAAGTTGTCAGTACCAATTGGCGCGATGATTATCTTGATAAAGCTGGCGACTATGAGGAAATTGGTATTGCTGAATATTGGATTATCGATTATCTTGGCTTGGGTGGAAGGCGGTTTATTGGCAACCCCAAGCAACCAACTATTTCGATTTATCAACTCGTGGAAGGTGAATATCAAGTTAGTCAGTTTAGGAAAAGCGATCGCATTGTCTCACCAATGTTCCCTGAATTGGCCTTAACTGCTCAAGAGATTTTCCAATACGGTTCGGATAACTAAAAACTGAGACTTGTCAGATGCTGAAAGGCTACTATTCTCGTGGTTTTGTCCAGAACATTGGCAATTACAAACCTTAACCGAACAGTATTGAGAGATTTTCGACACTGGTTTTTCAAGTATTTAAGAATAAAGTTCAAATAATAATTAAGCGCACATCTAAAAAACTTTAATTATTTGGTTGCAATATATTTAAAGCTACAGCCTCGGCGACCTTAATCCCATCAATCCCCGCCGAGAGTATACCACCCGCGTAGCCAGCACCTTCCCCCGCCGGGTAAAGACCTTGAGTATTTAAAGATTGATAATTTTCTTGGCGTTTAATCCGAATCGGCGATGAGGTACGAGTTTCAACCCCAGTCAAAATAGCATCGTTCATTGCAAAGCCTTTAATCTTTTGATCAAAAGCAGGTAGCGCTTCGCGGATGGCGGCGATCGCATAATCTGGTAAACTCTGACTCAAATCGCTTAAATGAACCCCTGGAGCATAGGATGGATGAACTGTGCCTAACGCTGTAGAAGAGCGATTAGCAAGGAAGTCACCTATTAATTGTCCTGGAGCATAATAATTGCTACCACCCAGTTCAAAAGCCCGTTCTTCTAAACGCCGTTGAAAATCAATTCCAGCTAAAGGATGTCCTGGATAGTCATCTGGCGTAATGCCCACAACGATCGCACTATTTGCGTTACGTTCGTTGCGGGAGTATTGGCTCATACCGTTCGTAACTAAGCGTCCAGGCTCTGATGCTGCGGCAACCACAAGTCCCCCCGGACACATACAAAAGCTATAAACAGAGCGCCCATTTTGGCAGTGGTGAACCAGTTTGTAATCGGCAGCGCCTAAAAGTTTATGACCTGCTTTTTCGCCAAAACGAGCGACATCAATAATTGGTTGTGGATGTTCAACTCGAAAACCAATGGAAAAAGGTTTAGCTTCGATGTAAACTCCTCGCTCGAACAGCATTCGAAACGTATCGCGGGAACTGTGTCCCACTGCTAAAACTATATGATTGCTGGCGATATATTCTCCACTTGCAAGCTTGACTCCCCGCACTTGACCATTTTCAATATCAATATCTTCTACCCGACTTTGAAATCGAATTTCGCCGCCCAAGGATTCAATAGTAGCGCGGATGCTTTGAACTATGCCCACCAGTTTAAACGTACCGATATGAGGTTTATTTATATATAAAATCTCTGGAGAAGCGCCAGCATTGACAAGTTCAGTAAGAACTTTGCGCCCGTAATGTTGAGGATCTTTAACTTGGCTATAGAGTTTACCATCAGAAAATGTACCCGCTCCGCCTTCGCCAAATTGAGCATTAGATTCTGGGTTGAGATTTTCTTTGTTCTTCCAGAAAGCAAAAGTATCTACCGTGCGATCGCGTACTGCTTTTCCGCGCTCTAACAAAATCGGTCGAAAACCCATTTGTGCTAGTAATAAGCCTGCAAACATCCCGCAAGGGCCAGTACCAATAACAATTGGTCTAGTTGTGTAATGACTGGGAGCCTTTGCCACCAAGCGATAGCTCATGTCTGGAGTAATGCTAATATGCGGATCTTTTTTAAAGCGATCGCATAGCTGTTTTTCTTTAGTTGTTTCTACATCCAAAATATAAACAAGGGTAATCTCGCCTTTTTTACGAGCGTCATAACTGCGCTTGAAAATTTTATAGCCGATCAAATCGGCGGCGGTGATTTGAAGCTTTTTGAGAATAGCCATTTCGATCGCTTCTTGGGGATGATCGAGAGGAAGCTTCACTTCGGTTAGTCGTAACATAGTCAATAAAAATAACTGCCTTGAAATTAATTTTTTAAATTTTGGGCTTTCCTCTAGCCTAATACAGATCGTATTTCATTAACTGACAAGGTAAAGTGCCGTTATAAACCGCCGTTCGTTGAGACGATTTCAAGCCTATACAAAGAGCTAATTCCTTGTTTCCACTTAATACAAAAGCAGTCCAACCTTTGAAGCGTTGTTTTAGTACGTTTCCTAAAAGTTTATAAAATGCCCCCAGGTCACTGTCGCGCCCTAGTCTTTCGCCATAGGGGGGATTGCAAAACAATACTCCACTATCGGAAGGGGCGACAACTTCGCTCAAATCCATTTGCGAAAACCAAACTCGATCTAAAACGCCGCAACTTGTAGCATTAAACTTCGCATTTTCAATAGCATTTTCATCTTTATCACTTCCCCAAATCGGCGCGGGAAGCGTGTCTTTTTGGCAACTTTTAGCCGCCTCAATAAGTTCTTCTAACAGCGTCAAATCAAAATCGAGCCAAGTTTCAAACCCAAAACGTTCTCGAAACAGCCCTGGAGCAATGTTGAGCGCCTTTAAACTAGCTTCTAGCGGTAAAGTACCCGAACCACAAAGGGGATCGTAAAACATCTGTTCTGGCTGCCAAGAAGATAGTTGAATCAAAGCCGCCGCCAAAGATTCTTTTAAAGGAGCAGCACCAACTACTGGACGATAACCCCGGCGATGCAGACTATTTCCCGAACTATCGAGGCTAACGGTACAAATATCGCGCTCTATATGCACGTTTATGCGCACATCTGGGTCTTGAGTTTCTACATTAGACCTATCGCCAAACTGTTCTTGCTGCTGCTCTACGATCGCTTTTTTAACTTGTAAAGCCGTAAAATGAGTATGATTGAGGCGAGTACTTTTTCCTGTAGCATTTACCGCTAGAGTTAAGTCGGGATTGAGATACTCTGACCAATCGATAGTTTGAATACCGTTATAAAGATCCTGGGCATCAAGACAGGGAAACTCTTGCAACTTTACTAAAATTCGGAACGGTAGCCTCGCCCATAAGTTGACGCGATAAAGTAAAGTGCGATCGCCAATAAATCTCGCGCCGCAAAATCCTGGCTCTACGTTATGAGCGCCCAACTGCTCCAATTCCTGAGCCACTAAGGTTTCCAATCCCCTAGCAACGGTTGCAAAATACTGTTTCATATTCACTAATATAGAACGCTACTTGGAAATGCGATCGCTCTACATATCCAACTTCCAAGAGCTTCAGCTTACAAAAGCTAACACTCCTTCCTTGCGATCTGCCACCAAAGTATAGAAAGCTTTGAGTTCTTCAAAACTCTCGTGTGTCCACTGGAAGTCAATTTTTCCGGCGACATCAAAGCATAAGAATTAAAAAACTCAAGGTTTGCGCCAAAATCTGGCTCGTTACGCGCCCAGATAAGCAATTCACAGTTTTCAGGCATTGCTTGATAATGGAAGTCTAACCCCATAGCTGATTTAGTTTTTTGAAGATATTACGCGAAGCCTGAGAATAAATTCGATTTAGCCTAATTTTTGAATAAATATATTATGGAAACTAAACCCCCTTTGCCCCCCTTTACTCTTGAAACGGCAAAAATTAAAGTTCAGGCGGCGGAAGATGCCTGGAACACCTGCGATCCTCATAAAGTCGCGCTGGCGTATACAATTGATTCTCAATGGCGGAATCGAGAGGAATTTTTTGCTGGACGAGAGGCGATCGCAGCTTTTTTACAACGCAAGTGGGCTAAAGAGTTAAATTACTGCCTCAAAAAAGAACTTTGGAGTTTTACCGAAAATCGCATCTCCGTGCGCTTTGAGTATGAATGGCACGATGCGTCTGATAATTGGAATCGCTCCTACGGTAACGAACAGTGGGAATTTGCTGCAAGCGGTTTGATGCAGAGACGAGAAGCAAGTATCAACGATGTTTCTATCCAAGAATCTGAAAGAAAATTTCGCTAATTATGAATAAGCAGCAGTTGATTGTAGGGCTTCAATCCACAGGGTTGGTCTAAGAAAGATATCCACCTGACTACGACCGAAAGTGTATTTTGAAGATTTCTCAATCGAGAAGGAGTGATTTTTGCTCTAGGGTAAAGTTTGACCTAAAAAGCTCTCGTATCCTGCTTTGAATGTTTGTTTTCCCTGACTTTCAATGATGCTACCGTGAGCCATAATTACGCGGTCAAAATCCCAAGCGAGAATTTTTTGCACTGCTTGCTGAATTTTGGCTTTTTCTGTGCTTGCAACTTTTTCTAGCAACGATGGACTCAATTGTTTGTATGTACCAATTACTCTAGCGACAAATTGGGTAACGAAAGGATAGCTATCATCAAAGTTAAATGCAGTGTCTGTGAGGATTAAAGTTCGGCTTTTTGGATGAAAGAAAACTAATTCATTCAATAAATTAAAACCATTAAAATCAATAGTTTTTAGTCCATCAAACAAAATGCACTGAAGATTACTCAGAAAATTATCAGTATCGCTATCAATTATGCGATCGATGGGTAGTTTTGGTTTTTTGGCTTTCAAGGCTGATGTAGCCCAAAATGTTGCTTTTGGGTAAAGTGCTTTAAAATCTGCGGCAAATAAGTAGTGATAAACGTTCGGTGCAATAATATGGTTGACTGTGCCAAGTTTATTGAGTTGCTGAGAAGTCCCATCATCTAGTTGAATTGGCGAAATTACAGCTAATCTATTGTTTAGCCTAATAACCGTCATTCTTGTACCAACACTTAACCCAAAATACTTAAATGGCGCATCTACAACCCAAATATCTGTATCAATTTCTTTGAGCATACATAACTTAAAATGGATCTGGCGCTCGCAATTATCTTACCTCACCTACCACAACTAAACATTAACCAGCTTTACCTTTCGATTTTGAAGGCGAAATTACAGCTAATCTATTGTTTAGCCTAATAACCGTCATTCTTGTACCAACACTTAACCCAAAATACTTAAATGGCGCATCTACAACCCAAATATCTGTATCAATTTCTTTGAGCATACATAACTTAAAATGGATCTGGCGCTCGCAATTATCTTACCTCACCTACCACAACTAAACATTAACCAGCTTTACCTTTCGATTTTGAAGAATATTGTAGAATTGCCTTTAATAGTTTTTTCTTCTACTTCTTCCATCCCAATTCTCAGCGCAACTTTTTGAGACTCAATGTTTGGCTTGTCGCAGCTTGCTAAAAGATATTGATAGCCAAGATCGTTGAAACAATACTCTAGTATCCTAGTTGATGCTTCGGTAGCGTAGCCTTTTTTAGTTGCCTCCGGCAGCAAAGCATAAGCTAGCTGGGGCTGTTTTTCTGCAAAAAAGTACCACAAGCCAGCAAATCCAACGATTTTTTGATTATCTTTAGTCTCAATAAACCACAAACCAAATTTTTGTTCGTCAAAAAGCTTTTGGCTTTCTAGGAGCATTTCTTCAACTTGCTGTAAGGAAAAAATGCGATCGTCGCACAAATACTTTCTCACGTAGGGATCGATAAAGATATTGTGCAGAGTATTAAGTTGACTAGGTAAGATTGGGTTTAAAAATAAACGCTGAGTTTCTAAAATTTTGCTCATCGCTCTAATTTAGATAATAGAACAGCGATCGCCTAGTTCATTGAAACATAGCTCAATAGTTTTATAACAAGTTTTATAATAATAGTTCAAGGAGTTGTATCGTCAAATTCATCTTGTGAGCATTCGTCAAACATCTTCTGTACCTACGGCGGCGGAATCTCACCTCAACCGCGCTCGTGCTAGTATTCGCCAAGCACAATCTTGGTATGCCAACAATTTACGCAAGCCAAGTTCGCAGTTTTCTAACTCCCAACTACTTAAGGAGCTAAAGCCAGAATTTGACAATCTAAACTCATTGCTCAACAAACTTGATTCCAATGTAATTGCGATCGCAGCTTTTGGTTTAGTTAGTCGCGGCAAATCTGCCGTTTTAAATGCCTTACTCGGACAAAAAATCTTGCAAACAGGCCCTCTAAACGGTGTAACCCAGTGGTGTCGCTCGGTGCAGTGGGTAGCAAGTTCTAAAGTTAAAGTAGAACTAATTGATACGCCAGGATTAGACGAAATTGACGGCGAAGCCCGAAGTTTGATGGCACAAGATGTTGCTTGTCAAGCTGACTTAATTTTGTTTGTAGTGGCGGGAGATATTACTCAAACTGAGTATGAAGCGCTTTGCAAGTTGCGTCAGTACCAAAAACCGCTAATATTAGTATTTAATAAAATCGATCTTTATCCCGATACCGACAGAGAGGCAATTTATAATAATCTGCGCCAATTAGGGGCAACAAGTGGGGAAATGTTGCCCGATGAAATTGTGATGGTATCTGCCGAACCAGCGCCTATAGAAGTGCGTGTAGAGTGGGCTAATGGCGAAACTGGCTACGAATGGGAAACTCCAGCGCCGCAAATAAATGAATTAAAACAAAAAATTCTCAATATTCTCAATCGCGAAGGACGCAGTCTTTTAGCGCTCAATACTTTGGTACAAGCACAAAAAGCCCAAGCAAAAATTGCCTCTACCACTGTAGCCGAGCGCCACCAACAAGCCGAAGATTTGATCTGGAGATATACCAAATACAAAGCAGGAGCGATCGCCCTCAATCCCATTGCTGTAATAGATATATTGGGCGGATTTATTACCGATTTAGCTTTAATTCGCGCTCTAGCACGGTTGTATAACTTGCCAATGACTGGTTACGAGGCTGCAAAGCTATTAAAAACCATAATATTTAGTTCTGGTGGTTTGCTATTAGGTGAATTAGCTAGTAGTTTATTTTGGGGATTGGGTAAAAGTACTGCCGCTCTCTCTAGTAGTGAAAACCCTCTGAATCTCTCAACTTATGCGGGTGCGGCGGCTATACAAGCTGGAATTGCGGCTTATGGTTGTTATTCAGTGGGCAAAGCAGCGCAGACATATCTAGAAGGCGGCTGTACTTGGGGACAATTTGGTGCTAGTACGGTAATTGCCGAAATTCTCTCTCGTGCTGAACCAAATACAATTATTTATCGCCTGCGTCAAGAGTTATCGTTTTTGAAATAGATAGCTGTGAGGCTTTGAGTCGATATCGACAAACTACTTGGGGAATAGAAAGAGGAATGCTAAGATAAAAAAGCAATGATAATTTTTTAGTTTTATAAATAAATTTAGCATTGCCTTTAAAAACTCCTTATTGACTACAAAAAATGCGCTTATAGAAAAGACTATATAGCTCGCCTGGAAAACCAGAAAACAAGCAAAGTAATGTCTAGTCAACAGCTACGGGGTTTTTGTACGTGATTACTATTTCACCACGTCCAGTTGGGCGCAATTGCAGCACAATTAGTTTTGCTTCCACACTATACCTTTGCCCAATTTTAGATTTATTGCTGGCGGAGGTGCCAGCAAAATGGCACGCCGAACTAAGATTGGGACTTCAAGAAGCTTTAGTTAATGCTGCCAAACATGGCAACAAGCTCGATCCCGGCAAAGTTGTCATCGTTCGCTTTTTCTTAGTTAGTGAATTTTACTGGTGGGAAATTGTCGATCAAGGTTGCGGATTCACTCCTGATTGTAATTGCGATCGCAGTGATTATTTACCTCCAGACACCTCCGAAAACGGTCGCGGAACATACTTACTAAAAACAATTTTCGACCAAGTACATTGGAACGAAGAAGGGACAGAGTTAAGACTGTGTAAGCAAATGTCCCGTTTTCGGTTTCCTTTAGTTAACTAAATCGGTAGCACCATGACTAGGACAGGGAGGGGCAGAAATAGAGCGATCTAACCACGCTGTAGCTTGTTGTAGTCTTGATAAAGCTTCGTTGTCGTCGGGTTGTTCTTTGAGCAAAAATACCAAAGCCACCGCCGCTTGTTCTCTAGAACGAGCTTTGCGGTTAGATTTTAACTTATGCCAGTCGTTAGGAGAAATAGTTAGCCTTTCGCTCAAAGCTTGAGCTAATTGTAGAGTGCTGAAGTCATTAAGGTTAGCAGTTTTGACAAGATCGTTATTTTCAAGCATAAAATCGGGCATATAAGGTTATCTAGTCTTACTGTATCAAGGGATTATATGCAGCCGCCCGAATCATCAAGCACCGATGTTACAAATGCAGATATTGAGGGAAGTATTGCTGAAGTAGAACAAACATTAGTTGCTCTCAAACAGCGTTATGCTCAAATAGAAAGCGATCGCCAACGTAAGGCAGAGCTTAAGTACCGATTGGAAGAAATTAGACCGCAATTGTCTAATAATAAGCTGCCAGCCTTGCAAGCAGAACTCAAAGAAATTAAAACTCAGTTAGAAACTATCGAAGTTAGTTTAGAAAGCCAGCTATTTACTATAGATGTTTTTAAAGAACCTTTTTGGCAAGCGGTACGGTTTGGAGGGCTGGGTATTGTTGTAGGCTGGATATTAAAGTCTTGTGCCAGCTAAAACGAATTATTTATATACGATGACGAGAAGTATTGCAGATATATTAAAAAACGGTCAGCCAGAAGCAGAACTAACTATTCAAGGCTGGGTACGCACGAAGCGCGATTTGAAAGGATTTGCCTTTATTGAAGTAAACGATGGCTCTTCTTTAGCAAATTTGCAAGTAGTGCTAAATTCGCAAATGCCCGACTACGAGAACTTACTAAAGCGGTTAAATACCGGGGCTTCAGTAGAAGCTACAGGGAAATTAGTGCCATCGCAAGGAAAAGGGCAACGCATTGAGTTACAAGCGACCGCAGCCACCGTATACGGCGAAGCTGATGTCGATACTTATCCTTTGCAAAAAAAACGCCATTCTTTTGAATTTTTGCGTACTATTGGACATTTGCGATCGCGTACTAATTCTTTTGGCGCAGTTTTTCGCGTCAGAAATGCCTGTGCAACCGCCATTCACCAGTTTTTTCAACAACGGGGTTTTTTGTGGGTGCATACGCCGATTATTACTAGCAGCGATTGCGAAGGCGCGGGAGAATTATTTACTGTTACTAGCTTAGATTTAAAAAAAGTTCCGGTTACAGACAAGCAAGAAGTAGACTATAGCCAAGACTTCTTTGGTAAACCAGCTTATTTAACCGTAAGCGGACAACTAGAAGCAGAAATTATGGCAATGGCTTTTAGTAATGTCTATACCTTTGCGCCAACTTTTAGAGCCGAAAACTCTAATACTTCTAGGCATTTAGCAGAGTTTTGGATGGTAGAACCAGAAATGGCTTTTTGCAACTTGCTTGGCGATATGGATTTAGCCGAAGCCTTTTTAAAGCACGTTTTTAAGTATGTGATGGAAACTTGCCCAGAAGACATGGAGTTTTTTAACGATCGCATTGATAATACAGTGCTGGCGACCGCTCAAAACATTATTGACAATGAGTTTGCGCGTTTAACTTATACAGAGGCGGTTTCGTTGCTTGAAAAAGCTCCAGTAACTTTTGAGTATCCTGTAAGTTGGGGCTTAGACTTGCAATCAGAACACGAACGTTATTTAGCCGAACAGTTATTTAAAAAACCTGCGATCGTTACCGATTATCCAGTGGGGATCAAAGCTTTCTATATGCGTTTAAACGACGACCAAAAAACCGTTAGCGCTATGGACATTTTAGCGCCCAAAATAGGCGAAATTATCGGCGGTTCTCAACGGGAAGAACGAATAGACGTATTAGAGCAAAGAATGAGAAATCAAGGCTTAAATCCAGAGGATTTGTGGTGGTATTTAGATTTACGCCGTTATGGTACGGTTCCCCATGCTGGCTTTGGGTTGGGGTTTGAGCGTTTGGTGCAATTTATGACCGGAATGGCAAACATCCGCGATGTAATTCCTTTTCCGCGTACTCCGTTGAGTGCAGAATTTTAAACCTAACTATACTAGAGACGATTTCAAAGAGTATCTGTTAAGACCCCTAACTCTTTTCAAAATTATGTTTTTAATATTTCTGAATCGAGAAGGGGTAAGCTCACCAGATTCAATTAAGAAGCGCTCCCGTCAGCTTTAACTTGGGGTAATAAACGGCTGATTCCTTGCTGCACAAAAGATTGTAATAAAGCAATTTGTTGATTTTGCTGAAATACTTTTTGTAAGGTTTGACCAAGTTTATCTAGATTTAAGCCATTTTCGGCATTTATAGCGACTTCTTGACTTTGGAAGTATTCAACCAAACTCAAGCCAGCAACGCGAGTCAGGTAAGCCGCGCTAACTCCTTGTAATGCACCACCAGCAACAAAAGTGACGGCATTGCTTTTTAATAAAGTAGCGATCGCTTTTGTCGATAATTCTACTAATCCTAACTTCAACATTAGGCTACCCATTGTTCCGGCTACAGTTTGGGCTTGCTGAAATGAGAACTTTTGCTGGTAGATATTGCCTAATTCCACCACCAATTGAGCATTAATAGCGGCGGTAGCAAGCAAATCTAAAGCTGGCATGGGGTTTGCAAAGGTGGCGGCGGCGGCTATCCATTGATACTTCTCGATAATGGGGGTAGCTTTTTCTTGTCTCACTTGGTTTAATGCCGTTTTTGCTTCTATTTGCAAGCTAATTGCTTGTCTAATAATTGTTGCCCAAATTAATTCTTGCCCTTCTTTAGCTACTACTTGCTGTAAATAGTCGCTTAGTTGGCTGATATCGGCAACGGGGATGTCTAACCATTCGCGTACCAAACCATCGCTTTGATGCTGGCGGACTTTAATTTGATTTGGACGTGCGGAAGTCGCCACTACATCAGCTACTTTGTGTTGCAACGAATTTAGTATAGTTGCCCGTGCTTCAGGTAAATACCGATCTTGCTTGTTAAAAACTAATAAAGTGCGTTGATTTTTTGCTACGGTTTGCTGCCATATTTGCCATTGAGAATCAGTTAAATCTCCATCGATTGCCAATATTACTAAGTCAGCATAATTTGTATCTAGTACGGCATTATCTCCGGGTGTAAATAAAGCCTTGGTTTCTTGAAAATTTACAGACCTGTTGGTAGTGTTTTGCCAACTAGATAGGGTTTGCAGCAATGCTGTTTTACCTACTGCTTTGCCACCAGTAATAACTACATTTATATGCTGTCTTTCTAACAGATCGTTTATTTTTGTAAATTGAGTTTGTAACAGTGGTAACACGGCATGATTTTCGGCTTCGACTTGCAATTGACCGATGGTATTATGCACCGTTGCGATCGCTCTTTCAACTTTTTGCCGATTTGGAGGAGAATTATCAATTAAAGTTGCTTTGTTAAGCTTATTTTGTTGCCATAACCACAAGCCGATAATTAAAAAAGCCGCTCCAAATATACCTAATTCATGCCCTTGACCCACTGAGCTATCAAAGCCTTGCCACAGCCACAGCCCTAAAGACAAACCAACTCCACCTACTAAAATCGGTCGTCGCCATCCAAGCATCAGTGCCTTTTCTAACATAGAGCTACGCTACTCAAAATTTTCTGGTTCTACCTGCTTTTTCTATGCTACTGGAGAGCGGCACTTACTGCCCATGTCGCTAGATTTATTCAATTAAGAGTTTTGAAATTTATTTTTGAGGATCGCTATAACCCTTTTGCATTGATGATCCCCAAGATAGAGGGGGGTTTAAGACCTAGGGTTTATCTTGGTTAGTGTAATTGCCCTTTTAAAATTCTCCGCAATGGAAAGCGATCGCATTTTTTGTGGGCTTTAATTTCACATTTTTTTAATTGGTGTATTTGTTTTAAAAAAATAACCCTGCAATGTTTTTGAAATACGGAGAAAAAATTATGCAAGACCATAATAGTAATAGTTGTCCTTGCTGCGCCAGTCCTTTACTGCGTCACGTCCGCCATCGTGGAGTATATTGGTTTTGTACTTCCTGTTGGCAAGAAGTACCACTTTTAGCCGTAAGCAAAATTCCTTCTACTCCCAAAGAACCAGCCACTACTAGCAAGCGTTAAGAAAAATGCTCGCTAAAAATTGTCTGAACCTTGATAAAATCGTTAAACCTAAATCACAGACAATAATTTTATGCTGGCTGCTCTCCTCTACGGTAAGGAAGATTTACGCCTAGAACAAGTTACCGACCCTACTGTTGCAGAGGGAGAAGTTGTAATTAAGGTATCCACCGCCACTACCTGCGGAACCGATTTAAAAGTATGGCGGCGTGGCGGTCATGCCAAAATGCTAAAACTACCCACTTTATTTGGACATGAAGCGGCAGGAAAGATTGTAGCACTAGGCAGGAATGTAACTAATTGGAAAATCGGCGATCGCGTTGTTGCTAATAATTCCGCTCCTTGCACAAAATGCTTCTATTGTCAACAGCAAGAGTATTCTCTTTGTCCAAATATTACTTGGAATAATGGCACGTTTGCTCAATATTTAAAAATTCCCGCTCCGATTGTCCAGCAAAACTTGCTATCTATTCCCGACGAATTACCCGATGAATTGGCTGCCCTGACTGAACCTTTAGCTTGCGTATTGCATGGAATAGCAAGATCGAATGTACTGCCCGGCAAGCGCGTTGTGGTATTAGGAGATGGAGCAATTGGATTAATGTTTGTAGCAGTATTGGCAAACCAAATAGGTGCAGAAGTATTGTTATTTGGTGGTAACGAAGCGCGGCTGCAAACTGGACAGAAATTAGAGGCAAATAAAACCTTCAACTATAAGCAAATAGAAAATAGCGCCCAAATTGTGAAAGATTTAACCGATGGCAGGGGCGCAGATGTCGTAATTGAGGCGACAGGCGTACCGAGTGTATGGGAAGAGGCGATCGCACTTGCACGTCCAGGCGCAACGGTTAATTTATTTGGGGGCTGCCCGCGAGATACTACAATTACTGTAAATACAGAACAATTACACTACAGCGAACTAACTGTTAAAGGCGTATTCCACAATACTCCAGAGTATGTAAAAGCAGCATTATCGCTGCTAGCAAGCCGAGTTATCCCCTTTGAGTTATTAATTAGCGATCGCCGTCCGTTGCAGGAATTAGAGCAGGTATTTCAAGCTATGAAAGAGCGCAAAGTAGTTAAAGTCGCGATCGCCCCTTAGCGAAAAATTGCCGATGGGCGATCGCGCTTTACTCAAGCCCTTAAGCTTCTGGATTTACCCCCAACTGACGTAGTTGTTCTGCTAATCTTTCTGCCCGTTGGCGTTCTTGTTCTGCTCCTTCTTCTGACCACAATAGTAGCTCTCCTTGGGCATTCCACCACCTCAACCAATAGCCAGTTCTACCTTCATGCCTTCCCTCCCATACTCCTAAAAACAACTCTAATCCAGGTATCCAATAGCGTTCTGATTCTGCTGTTGTTTGAACTTGGTAGCGTCCAGATTCTATTGCATAAACTTCAAGTCGCCCGGTATCTGGTCGAAAGATCGCGTAGAGCGGTACTTGAATGACTTGCTCGTAAAAAAACCACTTGCCTACACCCTGGGTAAACTCGACAGAATATTCTTCACCATAGGTAGCTGAAAGAAACTCCATCACTATTTGAGGAATTACCCTTCAGTATTGGGAGTGTAGCTGCGGCGGATTTGAGATGACTGCCAAGGCTGTACCGGACGCACGTACAGAAAGTCTGGTGCTTTACAGATAATTCGCCCTTCAATCGCCGCGCACAAAGCAAAGTTAGAGACAACTAAAGCATCCTGCATGAGAGCGGGAAACGCTGTCAAAGGCTGGCGTAAAGCGGCCGCCAACAAAGGCTGGTCTGTATTTTCCACTGGGTCATCGGGGAAAATAAAATCTTCCGGCAAAAGAGGGTAGGAAATGGTTAGCTGGGAGACAGGGGTTTGAGTAATGATAGACACGGCAACCTCTGCTAAATGGATGAAGAACTGGTTAATTTATTTTATTGTCTGGTGTGCAATCAGGCGATCGCTTGATTGTTAAATTCCAACACAATGGGCGATCGCACCTTAGTTAAAGGTTTAGGAATTGAGCCACCAAATCTTAATAGTTTTATCGCCACTAGCACTAATTAAAATATTTCCATCAGGGTTAAAGCTGACAGAATTAACATTACCAGAATGCTGTTTTAGAGTTTGTAATAACTCCCCGCTAGCTAAATTCCAAAGTTTGACCGTTCCATCATCGCTACCACTAGCAAGAATTTGACCATTAGGGCTTATAGCTACAGAGTTGACATAATCTGAATGCCCAGAAAGACTACGCAGTAAGGTTTTAGTTTGTAGATCCCAAATTTTAATCGATTTATCCCAACTACCAGAAGCGATAATTCGCCCATTGGGACTAAAGGCTACAGTTCTAACTCGGTCTGAATGCCCAGTAAAAGTATGCAATAGCTCTCTACTTCGCAAATCCCAAAGATTAATTGTTTTGTCAGAACTTGCACTAGCAAGCATTTGACTATTGGGACTAATAGCTACAGACCATACGGTATCTAAATGTCCCACAAGGCGATACCGCAATTGGCGATCGCTTAGATTCCAAACATCCATAGAACCATCGCCATTAGAACTTGCTAGCAGTTCCTCGTTAGGGCTAATAGCTACAGACCAAACATGATTGCTATTGCCTCCCAGATTACGGCGTATACCTGTAGAAAGGTTCCAGAGATTAATTGCTCGGTCGATACTATAGTTGCCACTAGCAATAGTGTGATTACTTTTACTAATTGCCACCGCCAAAACAGGTTCAAAATTGCTTGTCAAAGTAGCTCGCAACTTCCCCGTTAGCAAATTCCATACTTTAATAGTTTTATCTCCACTACTGCTAATCAGCGTCTGACCGTCAAAGCTGGAAACAGCGCACCAAACTACATCTTTATGACTTTTTAAAGTATGGGCTAAGGTTACATCTAGATTAGTAGTGTTTTTAGCAGCAACTAAGGGGTTTTCGGCTTTCAAAATTGGAGACGGCGATTGCAGCAAGTAGTAACACCCAGCAATTAAAGTCAAAATAGTTGCGATCGCGCTCGATACAACCGATAAACTTAGTTTGAATTTCTTTCTAGTATTACTTGCAACTGCTTGTGTAGATTTCACTATTTCTGGCGGTGCAGGCAAATCAATTAAAGGCTGGAGATCGTGCAAAGTGTCCGTAGCCGATTGATAGCGGTCTTGGAAGTGGTAAGACACCATTTTGCTTAAAATATCAGCAAATTGATGACTGATGCTGGCGTGTTGCTGCCACAAAATTTCTCCGGTTTCCGAGTCTTTTAGCAGTTGGTTAGAATTTAAACCCGTCAAAGCTTGAATTGCCATTATCCCCAAAGCATAAATATCGCTACTAAAGCGGGGCGTACCTCGCTCTTGTTCGGCGGGCATATATCCTGGCGTACCCAAAGAAATTGTCGCACCTACACCGAAAGAAAAACTGGTGGGAGTTGTAGCTACTTGCGTCCAAGCTTGCTTGGCTGCACCAAAATCGATCAAAATTAATTTGTGGGTACTATTTTGTCTAATCAAATTGCTTGGTTTAAGGTTTCGATGGATTAATCCATAACTATGCACTACAGCTAAAATTTCTAAGACTTCGTAAACAAGTGCAATAACTCGACTTTCATCCCAACAGCAACCTGGATAGATTTCTACATCTAGACAATATCCCTCAATAAATTCTTGGACTAAGTAAAATTCTAGGTTTTCTTTAAAGCCAGCCAAAAGACGAGGGACGCGATCGCAAGTATTGAGGATTTTTAGGGCTGTTACTTCTCTTGTCAGCGACTTATAAAAGTGCTGTTGCAAATTGTCTACGCGATCGCTAGTGGGTAGTAATATTTGTTTAATAATGCAACTAGAGCCATTTTGTTGAGCGATATCTTTAGCTAGATAAATTTGGCAAAATTCTCCGCTTTTCAAGACTTTGATTATTTGATAGCGCTGTTTTAATAACTTCTCTGACATTATAAGCCGCAAAAACCTACTACCGTTTAGCCCTACACCCAGAAAAACGGTACTTAATAATATTTTGAGATTGGATAGCCCATTTCTAGACTATCAAAGCGATCGCGGCGGCAATTGACATATATTTAGATTCTTACAGTAGTTTTTAGAGCAAAATTTTGTCTATTTAAACTGCCCCACCACACAAAAGCAAGTCTGCGGACGGCAAACACAACTATTAAATTACGGTTCGCACTAATTACCTAGACCCTAAATTTACTTACATTAACAACAGTGAAAGTAATTAACGGCAAGTAACGATGATTTTATTAGCCCAGCGCCAAAAGTTAACCGCCCAAACAAAGGTTCGGAAAACCCCCCTAGGAAGCCTCGGCTAATCAAGCTCAGTATATAAATTAGTACAAATAGTACAAAAATCGACGTACTGAGTGCAATTAATAGTTTTGTATTGTTCGTAAAAGTAATTATAGGAGCCAAATATCTCCAATGGCAAAAGTAGTTGGAATTGACTTAGGTACAACAAATTCTTGCGTAGCAGTAATGGAAGGTGGCAAACCTACTGTAATTGCTAATGCTGAAGGTTTTCGGACAACGCCATCGGTAGTCGCTTTTGCTAAAAATGGCGATCGCTTAGTTGGTCAAATCGCTAAACGTCAGGCGGTAATGAACCCCGAAAATACTTTTTATTCGGTTAAGCGGTTTATCGGACGTAGATACGAAGAAGTAACCCACGAAGCAACCGAAGTTTCTTACAAAGTTATTCGCGATGGCAGTGGCAATGTTAAGTTAGACTGTCCCGGTGCTGGTAAGCAGTTTGCCCCCGAAGAAATCTCTGCTCAAGTATTGCGGAAGTTAGTAGAAGATGCCAGCAAATACTTAGGCGAAACTGTTACTCAAGCAGTAATTACCGTTCCTGCTTACTTCAACGACTCCCAGCGTCAAGCGACCAAAGATGCCGGAAAGATTGCCGGAGTTGAAGTATTGCGGATTATCAACGAACCTACCGCCGCATCTTTGGCTTACGGTTTCGATAAAAAAAGCAACGAAACAATCTTAGTATTTGACCTTGGTGGCGGTACGTTTGACGTGTCGGTGCTAGAAGTTGGCGACGGTGTATTTGAAGTATTGGCAACTTCTGGCGATACTCACTTAGGTGGTGACGACTTTGATAAAAAGATTGTTGATTACTTAGCTGACGAATTTCGACGCTCTGAAGGTATCGATTTGCGCAAAGATAAGCAAGCGTTGCAGCGTTTGACCGAAGCGGCAGAAAAAGCAAAAATCGAGCTATCGAGCGTTACTCAAGCTGAGATTAACCTTCCATTTATCACTGCAACCCAAGACGGGCCCAAGCACTTAGATACAACTCTAACCCGCGCTAAATTTGAAGAGCTTTGTTCTGACCTCATCGATCGCTGCCGCGTTCCGGTAGAAAATGCGATGCGCGATGCCAAGTTAGATAAAAGTGCCATCAATGAAATCGTTTTAGTTGGTGGTTCTACTCGAATTCCTGCCGTTCAAGATTTGGTAAAACGAATTTTAGGCAAAGATCCTAACCAAACTGTAAACCCTGACGAAGTAGTAGCTGTAGGTGCAGCGATTCAAGCTGGGGTACTAGCTGGGGATGTTACAGGAATCTTGTTGCTTGATGTTAGTCCGCTATCCTTGGGTGTAGAAACTCTCGGCGGCGTAATGACTAAAATTATTCCCCGCAACACAACTATTCCTACCAAAAAGTCGGAGGTATTCTCGACGGCGGTAGATGGTCAAAGCAATGTAGAAATTCACGTTCTGCAAGGAGAGCGCGAAATGTCTACTGATAACAAGAGTTTGGGAACATTCCGCTTAGATGGTATTCCTCCCGCACCTCGCGGCGTACCTCAAATTGAGGTTATCTTTGATATCGATGCCAATGGTATTCTCAATGTCACAGCTAAAGATAAAGGCAGTGGTAAAGAGCAATCTATCAGCATTACCGGCGCTTCTACTCTCGATAAGTCTGAAGTTGAGCGGATGGTACAGCAAGCAGAACAAAATGCTTCTACCGACAAAGAGCGCCGCGAGAAAATCGAACGCAAAAATCAGGCAGATTCTTTAGCCTACCAAGCCGAAAAGCAGGTTGCTGACTTGGGAGATAAAGTTCCCGCCGATGATAAAGCAAAAATTGAGGGTATGGTCAAAAACCTCAGAGAGGCGATCGCATCGGAAAATGACGATCAAATCAAAACCTTGATGCCCGAACTCCAGCAAACTCTGTACACTATTGGCGCTAACTTATATCAACAAGGTGGCGCGGGTGCAGCCCCTGGCGCTCCTAGCGATAATGATGGTGGTACTAATCCCCCTAGTGGCGGTGGCGATGATGTAATTGATGCTGATTTTACTGAGTCTAAGTAGCAAAGTTAGCTAAAGCCTGATTTCACTGAGTCTAAGTAGTAAAGTTAGCTAAAGCCTAAAAATAAGGGGAGGCATTTTGCCTCCCCTTACTTAGTTTTCAGCCAATTTACAACTAATTGCTTTTTCTTATCGGTGCTGTAAGGACGTTGAGCATAACTTGATAAATGTGAACTTGATCTACAGCGCCAGCAACCCCAGGTGCATCAAACCCATAAGCCTTGTAGCCTTTGCCAATAAACTGTGTCAAGGTTGAAGTTCCGCCTTGATAATAAACTGGCACTGGACGGTTAGTATGACTGCCCCAGCCGTATTTTACGTTAGGATCTGAACCCCAGAAGTGTCCGGCATTGGCGGGGTTATGCTCTACAAAAGTTAAAGCTTCCGCTCCCTTAGTTTTTAATAGTTCGGGGAAATTGTCATTCAAAGTTAAGTAGTGGTCGTGATCGGCAGTAACAATTAGGAGATTTTTTCTCCAGCCGCCATTTTTCTCGATCCAATCGATTGTTGTTTGGACAGCTTGACCAAAACTATTCATTGTCCCAATCAGGTTGTCCATGTTGTTATCATGAGCAGCCCAGTCAATGTCTCCGCCTTCAACAATCATCCAGAAACCATCTTTATCTTTGCTGACAACTTCCAAAGCTGCGGTTGTCAAATCTGTTAAAGTCGGGTTTTCATTTACTTCTCTAGCAATAAACTGAGCATCTGTCTCTCCTGGAGATAGCGGACGGATTGTATCAGGTTGAGGAATTCCTGGGGTAGGATTTTCATCGTCATTGGCAGAACTAAATACCGAGAACATATCTAGCCCAGTAGTGCTATAGTCATTATTCGCTGAACTAACTGGCAAATTACCATTTTGACCGCGAGCGCCATACAAGCCAAGCAAGCGATCGCCTGATTCTGGCTCAATTCCTTTTGCTGTATCGATTAGCTTTTGGGCAGCATCAGGACCCCGCTCTAAAAAAGTGTAACCGTAGGTATTGTTAGTCGGATTGTTTCTAAGCGTGTCGTAGGTCGCCTGCTGGATATAGGTATAGTTATAAACTGGCCCAACGTTAGTTCTGTTTTGGAAATCCAGTGGATGACCGCCACCTAATAGCACTGTGGGCTTGAACTCTAATAAAGCGTCTTGCAAAATACTATCCAAGACTGGCATCGGGCTAGCGGCGGTAGCTGTGTTGTCGTCGTATTTAGCACGGCGGTTAACAGTAGAAATCGCCGCGCCTGGAGTAGCGTGAGTGATTGGTACAGAAGTAACTACGCCTGTAGCTTTGCCAAGTTTGGTTGCAGTTTGCAAAATTGTCGTTAGGTCTTTTTCAAAAATGTCTACACCGACTGCGTTGTTATAAGTTTTAACCCCGGTATATAGCGAGGTCGCTGTGTTCGCAGAGTCGGGGTAGCTGTACTTGATGTACTCTTTGTCGTAACCGCTAGCAGCAGCTTGCGAAGGGCTAATAGGTGTCCAAGGATTTGGGCCGCCTCTTTGTGGTTCGTAACCGACTAAGTTACCTAGCGATAAATCAGTGCTACCGCCATCTGCTTCAGTACCAGGATTAAAAGGTAAAGGCTTAAACGCAAAACCAGGACGAACTGGACTTGCACCAGTTTGAGGAGTGGAATTATCTAAAGCAGAATTACCAGTATTAAAAGCAAGTAGCAGATTGCCGTTAGCATCAACTACTGGATTATCATCGTCATCTACGGTAGGACCAGCGATTGTGGTTCCGTAAGTAGTCATTTGAGCATAACCAGCTAGGTTCTGAAAGCTCAGACCTCTGCCTTTACCGCTCTTATACAAGGGCGTACCTTTAGCAATTGCGGCAGCGCGAGCCATTTCCCAGCCCATGCCATCACCAATCATTAAAATAACGTTGACTCCGTTACCTGCGGCGATCGCGTTTTGTGCTGGCATTCCAAACACCAACATACTTGTACATAGTAAACTTGCCCATAGGAAAGCTAGCCACCGTAGGTGTCTTCCAAACCATGCCATCATTGCAGTGCCTCTAATTAGCTAATTTTTTTTGAGATTGAAATTACTGGTAGAAGTTAGGTTCTAGGTGCGAAGCTGCTACTTGTTTAAAGGCGGCACTAGAAAAACTAGACTTTACTACCGTTTTGGCACTAGCTGCGGCGGTAGTCGGTGAAACTTGGTTAGAAGTGAACGAAAACAACATGACAGTCAAAAGACTAGCTATAAACCAAGCTACCCGTTGCCAACGTTTTTTTAGAATATTTATCATTGCTGATGCCTCTATTTGTTAGGAAAAGTGAAATTGTGCTAGCTTACTGGTAAAAGTTGGGTTCTAGGTGCGAAGCTGCTACTTCTTTACCTGTGAAGTTACTATTCTGTGGACGGACTACATTTGTTGGTAGCTGCAATTGCTTGAAACCTAGCAGTACAGCAGAATCGCTGAAATACTGCGTCCACGCTTGCATTTGGGGGGTTTCTTGCCAGTTGTTGCGAGAAACTTTAGCCGCCAATAGAGGTACTTCTTGCCCGTTGCGTTCGCCGATGATGGAAACTCCAACTTCTGTCAATCTAGGATTTCGCGCGAAGGCTTCCTCGATTAATTTTTCTGCTAAAGACTCTGCCTGCTGCACCAAACCTCTATAGCTGCCATTACTTTGCGTGTTGAGCGTATAAGTAATTTGCTTGTCTTCTGCCCAAGCAATAGCACTATTTAACAAAACTGTTACTACTGCTAAGTTGGTAAGAATTGCGCGGCTTATATTCATTGCTTAAAGTTCTATCTTTTTAGCTCGATGCCGCCGCTTGATTGCCACAGCCATACCACCCGCTAGTAGCAGTGATACGGCAATATTAGTTTCTGGTTCGGGAACGGCAGTAGCGCTGACTTGTGCTTGACCAACTTTAAAACCTGCTACTTGCACGTCATAGCCAGCAGCATTGTCCAAAAGAGTGTCAAAGTCTTGAGAAACTAAAACGTCTGCTCCTTCAATTAATAAATTTGTACCGTCAAAGGTAGGCGCATTATTTATTTGAATGTCGAATAGCTTCAGACCAGTGCTGACATTATCTTGGAGGAAGAAACCCGCTTCGTCAAAATCAAGGGAGAAGTCGCCAATTTCCAAGGGCGATAGCAACGCTAACTTTGTTGTATCTACATCAAAAGCAACGCTACCTGTATGCTCGATAGTGCCGCTTAGTGGAGTAAAATCTTTTGTTTGGTCGTCGTAGCTGAAAGTAAAGTCAGTACCGACAAAATTGGGATCGTTGCTGGGAGGAAGAATATCAAAGTCTACCTTGGAAGATAGACCGAAGGATGAAAGAGCTTCATCTAAGCTCAAGGTTGTTGTACCAGACTGGATTTGATAAGTCATCGTCGCCGCCTGTACAGGTAGCTGCGTAGATGTAATTGCTGTAGTCAGCCCAAGTAGAATAGCAAGATGATGGACGCGCATATTTGTCAATGTGGTTAAGTTAACAGATTAAATCTTGTTCCTTTTAACAACTAGCGATCGCTAATGCTGTTTGCTGTCAAACAACTCAATTAGATTGCTGTTGAGTAAGGGATGTAAAACAAATGATTCTTTAGTACGGCTTGTTAGCTGTAGGGTACATTCTCCAATATCAAACTCTTGCTTTAGGTGAGCTTTTAGTTGCCCTAACAAGCGATCGCGATCGATACCGTTGGGCAAATTGACATTTAGATGGGCAACTAGGGCTACACGATGAGAACTTATTGTCCAAATATGTAATTTTTCTACTTGCTCAACGGCATCGAAGGATTTGAAGGCGGTTTCTACCTCTGCCAAATTGATAGAATTTGGCGCATACTCCATCAAAACTGCCCAACTTTCTTTAAGTATGGGAAAAGCGCCCCAGCCTAAAAAACAAGCAACTAGCAAACCCACAACCCCATCTACCCACAACCAATTCAGGAAGTAGATAGCTATAGCCGCCAAAATCACGCCGACAAAACTAGCCGCATCTGCCACCATATGCAGGAAAACCCCGCGCAAGTTCAGATCGTTTTGGCTGGCTTTGTAAAGCAAGGCAATGTTAAGGCTATTAACTAATAGCCCAACTCCTGCTAGGAGTAGCATCGGCATTCCCATAACTGGAGTTGGCTCTAGCAATTGGCTTACAGCTTCCCAAGCAACGGATAGAGCGATCGCCGTTAAAGTAATACTATTAGCTAAAGCTGCCAGCACCTCTACGCGCTGATGCCCAAAAGTGGCTCGGTGATTGGCTGGTCTATGCGCTAATTTTTTAGATACTAATGCTAAACCTAAGCTACTAATATCTGAAAGCAGATGCCCGGCATCTGCTTGGAGTGCCAAACTACCACTCCAAAGCCCTGTTGCTAATTCTGCTACAAAAAAAATACCAATTAGAATAACAGAGAACCATAACAATTGAGTTTTCTGTGTGTTACTACCAATATTAATTAGCTCAGAATAATCACAGCAAGGACTCAGAATTTTTGGGGTGCGATGATAACTAATATCTTGTTTTACCGCAAACGCCATCTCCAATACCTGTGTCCGTAAAAACCGAATACTGACTATAAATTTAGTTGTTTTTTTATAGTGGGAAACTAAGCTTTGATTAAGCTTAAGTAAAAATATTCTCAAGGGGAAAAAAACCAGTATCATCACTATCTCTCTATCTTTCTTTGTTTGACAAAAAATATCAATATTTAATACCAGAAGCTTATTTAAACTTCGATGTCACAACGAACTTCTATAACGCAGCATTACCACGAACGGACTAAGTACGATGAGGAAACCATTGCCTCTAAAAGTCAGGGCTTAGACTGGAGCAAACAACCAGTACCTTTTAAAGAGTACAAGTTGGGAAAAACTATCGATTTAAAGCCCTACCTCCAAGAAGAAACTACCGAGGTATGGTGGAAGCGATTGTCGCGGCTACTCTTATCTAGCTATGGTTTAACAGCTAGGATAGACACTGTGGGAGCGCCAATATATTTAAGGGCTGCACCGTCGGCGGGGGGTTTGTATCCGGCAGAAATTTATTTAGTTTCTCGCGGTACGCCTTTGCTCCCACCGGGATTATACAATTATCAAGCTCAAACTCATTCATTAGTACATTTTTGGGAAGATGATGTTTGGCAAAGCTTGCAATCGGGTTGTTTTTGGCATCCGGTACTTCAAGATACACAGCTTGCGATCGCTGTTACCGCAGTATTTTATCGCTCGGCTTGGCGCTATCAAGACCGGGCTTATCGGCGGATATTTTTAGATACGGGACATTTATTAGGAAATCTCGAACTTGCAGGCGCTATCAATGATTTTCGCCCCCATCTCATCGGCGGTTTTAACGATGAAGTGGTAAACAATTTGCTGTACTTAGACGCGGAAATCGAAGGGATAATTTCTCTGATTGGATTAGCCGATTTGCTAGATGTTCGGCAAAATCTATCTCGTGGTTTAACAGCTTTACCTTCTGCTATCCAAACCGATTATTCAGCTATTTCCGACGGTCAATTGTTAGCTTACTATCACAAAGCTACAGCCATTAACTCAAATCCGCCAAAATTAGAGCTTCCAAGTTTTATCGAAGACAAGTATAATTTTCCATTTTGCCTAAAAGTTCCGACTATTTCTGCGCCGATTGATTGGGAAGGAAAATTAGAGAAACTAAAACAGACTATTTTTCAACGCCGCTCTACTCGCGCTTACAATGGCGAAAATTTGACGTTAGACGAACTCAAAGCTTTACTCGATTTTACCTACCAACCCCAGCATTATATCGATCAAGAACTGGATGGAGCGCCTGATTATTTTGCGTTGCACCTAATTGAAACATTTATTGCTGTTTCTGGGGTAGAAGGCTTAGAATCTGGTTGTTATTACTACGCCCCCAAAAGTCAAGAATTGCGGCAAATTCGGTTTAAAAACTTCCGCCGACAATTGCATTTTCTGTGTCTGGGGCAAGATTTGGGACGCGATGCGGCAGCAGTGGTGTTTCATACCGCCGACTTGCAAGCCGCTATAGCTCAATATGGCGATCGCGTTTACCGCTACCTCCACATGGATGCGGGTCATTTGGGACAGCGCCTTAACTTAGCTGCAATCCGCCAGGGCTTAGGTGTAAGTGGGATCGCCGGCTTTTTTGACGATCGCGTTAATGAAGTTTTGGGCATTCCCGTTGATGAAGCCGCAATTTATATTACAACTCTCGGTCGTCCGCGCTAAAACTAATCTTTGGTTGTCGAATCTCTTGGTGGTGCTACGGAATCAGCTAAATCTTCTAAGTGCATTCTTTGCTCCATCTGGCGCAAAAAGTAGCCTGTCATCATTGCTGAAGCTAGTAACCCGGCTAAATTGTCTTTATCGGTGGTAATTTTGACATTAAAATGCTCTGAGGGCATCATTCCCACCAATCCTTGGACGTTGTGAGAAATTATTTGTTTAATTTCCGGGCTTGCAGACCTAGCAACGTGAGACAAAATCTCTGGAGATTGACTTTGGAGATATTTTAAAAGGGGGTTTACTCGGTCTTCTTGGGCATTATCGCCGAGAAAGTCAGAATTAAAAACCATGTGTAGTTTTAGATAATCAATTTCTAATGTGACCTACGATCGCTAAAAACGGCAACCTCTCAAAAGAGAGTTTTATAGATTTTATCCACTCATTTTAAACTTTTGGTCGTGGAAAAAAGCAACAGATTCTCAAATTAATTAGTTTTGTGCTTTTATATCATCAATTTCAAAGTATATAAAATTTAGCTTTATTCAGGTATGCCAATCTGAATTTTAGTTAATTGGGATTTATAGCAGCAAATTCTATTTCTAATTGCTGGGGTCGGCTTTCGAGCAATTCTTGGGGTAATTTATCCATCTGGAAATACTGATTAAATTTTGGAGTTAGCGACAGCAGATGAGAACGAGAATCGGTTTTTCGGCGTTTTTGGATAAAACCTAGCTCTACCAATTCTTGAACGTGCTGGTAAGCCCCAGAACCGCGTAAATCGACTAATTGAGTTTGAGTAATTGGGCAATGGAGAGCGATCGCGGCTAAAGTTCGCAATGCTCCTACCCCCAGTTCTAAAGGAATCAAAACTTGTACTAATGCTTGAAAATCCGAGCGCAATTGCAGGCTGTAACTAGAATCAATTTCTACTACATTTAGTGCTGTATCGCGGTGGGCGTAGTCGTTTATTAGTTCGATTAGGGCCTCCTCCACGCTAGAGCGATCGCATTGGGCATATTCAGCAATTTCGGAAATTGTTAAAGGCTGACCTTTCAAGTAAAGGATGGCTTCAATTTTGTTAGCTAGGCGCATTTTATGAGGAAGAAAAATAGAAAAGTTTTGAATAGCAAATATTTGTTACTCAAAACTTTATCCTATTATTTGCTAGAAGCAACTTGTGGTATTAAGTTCTCTAATCCTTTGACAACTTTGGCTGATTTTATTACATCTCCAGCTTTGAGTTGTTCTAAGACTTCCTTTCCTTCAGTCAAATAACCAAATACCGAGTAGCGACCATCTAACAAGTTTCTTCCGGCGGGAGTAAGTTCTGGTTCAAATAG
This sequence comes from Chroococcus sp. CMT-3BRIN-NPC107, assembly GCA_019359635.1. Classification (GTDB taxonomy): domain Bacteria; phylum Cyanobacteriota; class Cyanobacteriia; order Cyanobacteriales; family Chroococcidiopsidaceae; genus Aliterella. The sequence goes on along the minus strand of JAHHGY010000007.1, from coordinate 20,414 downwards.
AAAAAAGAAAAATTGCGAGGAAGCGCCGTTAGGGTCGCCTTCAGGACGCGCCATAGCTAAAGTTCCATAGGCAGAGAAAGGCAAGACTACCCCGTCGCGGTAACGCCCAGCATCTTCTAAGGTAATTCCATAGGTAGGAGTTTTATCGTTTTCAGCAAGCACTTCTAAAGGCACAGCGCGGTATTTACCAGTAGCAGGATCGATAAATCCTTCTTCTTTACCGGGAGGATCGCCAACTTGCAGTACATAAGAGTCTTCGCTGCGAGTAAACTCTAAGCCGTTATAAAAGCCTCTTTGCACCAAATCGACAAAGTTTCCGGCGGAAACTGGAGCGCTGTAACCGTCTAAAACCACTGTAAGATCGCCTTTATTAGTGGTTATTTCTACCGTAGCGCGACCTTTAAGCTGAGGTAAATTGCTGTACTCGGCAGGGACTTCAAAGGGAAAACCTACTGCCATTAATTCTTCTAACTCTCCGACTAAATTTAGCAACTTAGCTCGGTCTTCCCAAACTGGGTCTTTTTGTTTAGCTTCTATCGCTGGAGTGAGAGTATCTATCCCGGCTTGGATTTGGTCAATTAAAGCCATTGCTTGAGGTTTGCGTTCTTCGGGAACTGTTGCTAATAATTTTGCCGATCGCTCTTTAACAATTTTATTAGCTTTTTTTAGATCGTTTGTGATCGCACCCCAGCGCCGATTTGCCCGTAGTTGAGCGGCAATATCTTCTAAAGATGCTTGCAATTCCCGTACCGTTGGGTTGTCAATAGGTAACGAGTAACGCAACAATGCTTTACCATCGGTAATTGCATTACCCGCAGGTAAGGTGGCAAAACTGTTTGGAGTCCAGCTAATAACACTGGTTCCTAAAAAGAAGACAACGAGCAAAGTTACCGTCAAGCTGGCTCTAAGCCAGCGTTTCCAGATTTTTGTCATGGGATAGCTTAAAGAATGCGCCATCAGTTCACTTTAGGGGATTTTGTGATTCTTCCGCAACAAAAAATCGGGTTTTTTCGTTGCTTATTTAGAGCGTTTATTAAGCGATCGCCAAGTTTGGGTTTAAGAAATTGGCGAATTACTAGAGGTATGCGATCGCAGACAATTACCTTGCCAGCTAGATTTAAAAATAAAATTGTTTAAATTAATAAATTACTAAGGTTGCGTTTTGAACTCGGCGGTATACTTTCCGATTAGGAGCAATTTAACACCTTGCAAGCTGGGATAATTTGCCTAGTCATGCAAAAAAAATTAATTATTTTTGTCTAACGGGGCTTGTGGGTATTTAGTTCTACTAAATACAAACCACCATAATTCTGTACCAATTAAGGCTAATCCACCCAAAGTTACACCAATTTTTAAACTCATTGGCTGTTCGATACGCCGAAACTGGGTAGTTTTTTCAGGCATTTGAGTTGAGGCTAGGCTAGAAGTTGTACCTATTAAAAAGCTTAAAACCACAAGAGCGCCAATGATATATTTTTTGTTAAACATTTTTTTAGTTAACTTTGGGCTGAAAGTTTCGCAATCTTAAAGCATTGGTAACTACAGAAACAGAACTAAACGCCATCGCTCCCCCGGCGACGATCGGGCTAAGTAACCAACCAAAAAATGGAAATAAAATCCCCGCCGCGATGGGAATACCTGCAACGTTGTAGATAAAGGCGAAAAAGAGGTTTTGGCGGATGTTTCGCATGGTGGCGCGGCTAAGTTCGATGGCTGTGACAATGCCTTGAAGATTGCCAGAAATTAGCTTTTTTTAGTTAACTTTGGGCTGAAAGTTTCGCAATCTTAAAGCATTGGTAACTACAGAAACAGAACTAAACGCCATCGCTCCCCCGGCGACGATCGGGCTAAGTAACCAACCAAAAAATGGAAATAAAATCCCCGCCGCGATGGGAATACCTGCAACGTTGTAGATAAAGGCGAAAAAGAGGTTTTGGCGGATGTTTCGCATGGTGGCGCGGCTAAGTTCGATGGCTGTGGCAATGCCTTGAAGATTGCCAGAAATTAGCGTAATATCACTAGCAGAAATTGCAACATCCGTTCCCGTACCGATCGCAATTCCGACATCTGCTTGCGCTAAAGCTGGCGCGTCATTAATTCCATCCCCTACCATTGCGACAATTTTGCCTTCTGCTTGCAATTTTTTCACAGTAGAAACTTTTTGTTCTGGGCGGACTTCAGCAAAAATTCTGTTAATTCCTACTTGGTGGGCGATCGCGTCTGCGGTATAACGGTTGTCACCAGTCAGCATAACTATATCTAGTTTCAACCTTTTCAGCGCTTGTACAGCCACAATAGAAGCAGGTTTGAGCGCGTCTGCAATCCCGATTAAACCTTGCATTTCTCCATCTACAGCAATCCATACCGCCGTTTTACCTGACTTTTCTAAACTTACTTTCTGGTTTTGCAAAGCGCTACTATCAATTTTTAATTCTTCTAACCAGCGACTTGTACCAATTTGGATAAATCTATCGGAAACTATACCTTCTACACCACTTCCAGAAATTGCTTGAAACTTCTCTACTTCTGCTAAATTTACTTGTTGAGCTTTAGTATATTTAACTACAGCATCAGCTATTGGATGCTCGGAATTTCTCTCAACACTCGCAGCTAAACGTAATAGTTTTAGCTCGTTTTGATTTGCTGTACCATTGATAGTTATAAAATCTGTAACAGTGGGCTTTCCTTCAGTTAGCGTCCCAGTTTTATCTAAAACAATAGTTTGGATTCTGTGAGCTAATTCTAAACTATCCGCACCTTTAATTAAAATCCCGTTTTCCGCGCCTTTACCCGTCCCAACCATGATAGATGTAGGTGTTGCTAAACCCAAAGCACAAGGGCAAGCAATAATCAATACGCCTATAGTAGTAATTAACGCCAATGTTAGATTACCCATAGTATTAAACCAAATCACAAAAGTTGCGATCGCAGTGGCAATTACAACGGGTACAAACCAGCCTGTAACGCGGTCTGCGAGTCTTTGGATAGGTGCTTTAGATCCTTGGGCTTGTTGAACTAATTTAACTATTTGCGCTAAAAATGTATCTTTTCCTACTCTGGTGACTCGGAATTTAAAGCTACCTGTTTTGTTAATTGTCGCTCCAATTACTTCGTCTCCGGGCTGTTTTTTCACGGGCAAATTTTCCCCTGTTACCATTGCTTCGTCAACGGTAGAATCACCCGCAACAATTTCGCCATCTAAAGGGATTTTTTCACCGGGGCGGACTAAAACTATATCGCCTAAAAGTACCGATTGAATTGGCACATTTATCTCTTGTCCGTTGCGAATTACTCTGGCATCTTTTGCTTGTAAGCCGATTAGTTTACAGATTGCCTCGGATGTTTGTTCTTTAGCACGATCTTCTAACAATTTGCCCAGCAATATTAAAGTAATTACAATTGCTGCTGTTTCGTAGTAAACATCTGGTGTAAGCCCTTGGGTGGTAAAAAAGCTAGGGAAAACTGTTGCAAATACTGAATAAAAATAAGCTGCACTTGTCCCTAAAGCAATTAGCGTATCCATGGTTGCTGCGTGACGTTGCAAAGCTTTCCAAGTGCCGATATAAAAAGCTTTTCCACACCAAAATTGTACGGGAGCAGTTGATACTAATTGCAACCAATAGTTATGCAGCCAAGCAGGAATTATGGGTATATGCAAGCCTGTCATTGCTGGCAAAGAGCCGATTACAAGAATTGTACTAATTACTGCTCCAACTATAACTTTACGTTTTAATTGGTTTGATTGGGCTAAACGGGCGGCGGTTTCTGTTTCATCTTCACCGCTTGTTGTATCTTCTTGGAGAGAAGATGAATAACCCGCTTGGGCTACCGCCGCTTGAATTTTATTTAAGTTTGTTTTTTTAGGATTATAGGTAATTGTAGCTTGTTCTATGCCAAAGTTGACGTTGCAGTTAGTTACGCCGGGAACATTATTTATTGCTTTTTCTATACTTTTGGCGCAGGAAGCGCAACTCATGCCTCTAAGTTTCAGGGTGAGGGTTTCCATAAGTTAAATTAAATTAGTTAATTCTATTGTGAACTCTCCAGTCGAGTAGAGAGTCAAGGGATAATGGTTGATTTAACAAAGCTCATATAAAAATTCCCCCAATTACAAATTAATTGGGGATAAAACTTCAGCAACTTTTATTTTGAGTTATGCAGTCATTGACATAGATATTTGACAGCAAGTTTCAGCACAGGCTTTCATTTGCTCGTCATTGCCCATGCGATCGCAAATTTCGGCACAGTTTAGCATTAAGCGGATATAAGGTAATTCGGAGTGCATTTTGCCTTGTTGCAAGCAGTAGGTGACGGTGTTTAAACAGATGCTATGACATTCTAAACAGTTTTGGATGCACTATTTCATTTCTGAGCTAACTCGATCCAAATAGAGATTGTGTGTCATGTTTTGACTCTTTAATTGCTATGGCTTTAGCCCCTGTGTAAACGGCTTAGAGGTAAAGTGTTGTTATTGTTAGGGAAAACCTATCTTTACGTCCTTGACTCTCTAGTTGAGTAGAGAGGTGATAATGCAGTTAATTGCCCACCAACTGCCAGAATAAATAGCTTTTTTGTTAACGAATATATTTTATAAGGGTAAAAAATATGCAGCTTATTAGTTTTAAGATCAAGTTTTTAGCTTTAGCCATAATAGCGATCGCATCTACCGCAAGTGGTTGTACTAATTCTGCGGCTCAAAATCGAGCCACAAACGTTGCAACTCATGACCACAGCATGATGAATCACGATACAGAGGTGGATTTGGGCGCGGCGGATGCTAATTACGATCTGCGGTTTGTTGATGCGATGATGATGCACCACCAAGGAGCAGCAATTATGGCAGAAGACGCTTTAAAAAATTCTAAACGTCCAGAAATTAAACAACTTGCTAACAATATACTTGCAGCGCAAAACAAAGAAATTAAACAAATGAAACAGTGGCGCACCGCTTGGTATCCAGAAGCCAGCCAGCAACCTGTCGCCTACGGTGGTGCAAATAAGTCAGTGATGCCTATGTCTGCAAAACAAAATGAAAACATGATGATGTCACAAGATTTGGGCGCGGCGGATGACAAATTTGATTTGCGCTTTCTTGATGCGATGATTCCTCACCATGAAGGTGCTTTAGTGATGGCAAAAGATGCTTTGAGTAAGTCTACTCGTCCAGAAGTTAAGCAGTTAAATCAAAGTATTTTGACTTCTCAGCAAGCAGAAATCGACCAAATGCAGCAGTGGCGAAAAGCTTGGTACAACAAATAGTGCGATTACTCAAGGGTTAGCGCCAAAGGCGATCGCACTTCCATCTCCATAAAAGCTAAACTCAAAACAAGCTAACAGATTTAGCTTTAGGGGAAGCTTAAGCTATGACTACTCAAATTGCTGCCCAAAATCAAATAATCTACCCAGAAAGAGATGGGCAGCCAATGTCAGATAATACCAAACAATTTCGCTGGATTGTCACTATTCAAGGCGGCTTGGATAGTCTATTTAAAGACAATCCAGAAGTTTTTGTTGCTGGGGATTTGTTGTGGTATCCGGTAGAAGGCGATAACAAAACTCGGATTGCACCGGATGCGATGGTTGTTTTTGGCAGACCAAAAGGCGAATCGCCAGAGGCGACACTTTGTGAACGCGGATCTTATTTACAATGGCGAGAAGATAATATTCCTCCCCAAGTAGTTTTTGAAGTCCTTTCTCCTGGTAATCGTTTGGGGGAAATGCTCAAAAAGCTCAGGTTTTACGAGCGTTACGGGGTTGAAGAATATTATATTTACGATCCCGATGATGAGGATTTGTTATGATGGTTGCGTTCTGGAGAAGAATTACAGGAAATTGAGCAACTTCGCGGCTGGGTAAGTCCAAGGTTGGGAATAAGATTTGAGCCAAAGCTTACAGGGCTTGAAATTTATCGCCCTGATGGGCAAAAGTTTGCTACCTATGTAGAACTAGATGAGCAAAGAGAAAATGCAATTACTTTAGCAACTCAAGAAGCTCAAAGAGCTAATCAAGAAGCCCAACGCGCCGACCGTTTAGCGGCAAAATTGCTAGAGTTAGGCATCGATTTAGATACGCTTTAAGGAATTATTAGTAGTGAAACGATACTTTGATGTATTGCGGCTGCTTTGGAGTGCTGCGGTTTCTGCCGAGTTAGAATACCGCTTAAACTTTGTGCTAGCAACTATTACTAGCTTAGGTAATGTAGTTGGTAGCTTATTTGGATTATTTTTGTTTTACCGCACTGGCTATACTTTTCAAGGTTGGTCTTGGGCAGAGGCTTTAATTGTTTTAGGCATTTTTACTTTACTTCAAGGCTTTTCAAGTACCTTTTTAGCTCCCAATCTTAATAGCATTGTTAAGCTCGTTCAGCAAGGTACTTTAGATTTTGTACTTTTAAAGCCCATTAGCAGCCAATTTTGGTTATCTGGTCATACTATTTCGCCTTGGGGAATTCCAGATTTGGTTTTTGGGGGAGTGCTAATTTTTTATGCTGGAAGTCAGCTAAATATACAAATTGGCGATTATTTGTTGAGTGCAATTCCTTTAGTATTTGGGCTTGCAAGTCTCTATAGTTTGTGGTTTATGCTTGGTGCTACTAGCATTTGGTTTGTAAAAATCTACAACGTTACGGAGGTACTTAGAGGATTATTAGAAGCGGGGCGATATCCAATGGTTGCTTATCCTACGGCTTATCGTTTTTTCTTTACTTTTGTAGTTCCCGTTGCGTTCTTAACTACTGTTCCCGCCGAAGCAATGCTCGGTCGCGTGCAGTTAGGCTGGATAGCAGGATCGGGGGTTCTGGCGATCGCGCTATTGTTTATCGCTCGTTCTTTTTGGAGCTATGCTTTGCGCTTTTATACCAGTGCTTCTAGTTAAGTTTTAATTAATATTTATAATCCTACTTGTAGCCGCGCAAAGGACAATTGTCCTTTGCGCGTATAGCCATTTACTTTTAACAAGCATTTAGTCAGACCAATACATTCACATAATATGATATTAGTATTAACAAAGTCAAAGGTTTTTCTAAAAAAAGATTATTTTCTAGAAATAAAAAGGAGGTTTAAATTAGCACTTATAGGCAAGTAGAAAGAAGACAAATAATGTTTTTACATTTTAAATAACAACTTATTTTATTAAAAAGTGAGCAATGAATATTCGCCCTGCAACTTCTAATGACGTATCAGATATTTTACCAATGGTTGGATCGATTTATGCTTTACATCAAAAGTGGGATAAAGCTAAATATAATTTCAAGCCAAATCATCAAGAGCATTACTGCCAATGGTTAACAGCGCAAGCAAATAACGAATGCAGTGTTTTTTTATTTGCCGAAGACAAAGTAGAAAGCAAGAAGTTAGTAGGTTTTGCAATCGCTACAGTAGAACGAGAAATACCGATATATCGCTTACAAGAATTTGCTTTTATTCATGACTTATGAATAGAGCTAGAATATCGTCAAGCAGGAATTGCTAAACAAACGATCAAGCTAATTATTGCTAAGTTTGAAGAAATGGGAATTAAACAAATTCGGCTCGATACAACTTATACAAATGAAGGAGCTAGAAAGTTGTTTTCTAGCTGCGGTTTTCGGATAAGTATAATAGAAATGCCGATCGAGTTACAGCAAAGTTAACCATTAGATAGACGAATTTTGATTGAGCAATAGAAACTATTAAGACAGACAACAAAAGAAAAATTTATTTCATGGAAACCAAACAACTCGGTTCTACAGATATCATAATTAGCGCGATCGGCTTGGGAGGAATGCCCATGTCTTTGAGTAGCAGACCAGAAGAAGCCCAATCAATTGGAGTGATTCATCGGGCGCTAGAATTGGGTGTAACGTTGATTGATACAGCAGATTCTTATTGCAAAGATGAGTCAGACAAGCATCATAACGAGCGGTTGATAGCTAAAGCTTTGAAGAAATACCAAGGAAACGCCAACGTTACTATTGCCACCAAAGGCGGCTTAATGCGTCCTAATGGAGACTGGACACGCAACGGCAATCCCGAACACTTGAAAGAGACAATCCGTAACAGTTTTGAGGCTTTAGGGGGAGAAAAACCGATAGATGTTTGGCAGTATCACGCCCCAGATCCTCAATACTCTATTGAAGAATCTCTTAAACCTGCAAAACAAGCAGTGGCATCGGGTTTAATTCAGTTTGTGGGAGTTTCTAATTTTTCAGTAGAGCAAATTAAACGCGCTCGTGAGGTAGTAGATATTGTCTCAGTACAAAATCAATACAATCCTTGGCATCGCCAGCCAGAATTTGACGGGGTTCTAGAATATTGCGATCGCGAGAAACTGACTTTTTTACCTTGGAGTCCTTTGGGTGGTAGCCGTCGCGCTAGTAAATTAGGAGATATAAAGGCGATCGCATCTTTGGCAAAGGATAAAAGAGTATCGGTATATGCAATTGTTTTAGCATGGGTAAGGGCAAAATCTCCTTGTATTGTTCCCATCCCCGGTGCTAGTAGGGTTTCGAGTATTGAAGACTCTATAAAATCTGTACAAGTTAAATTATCATCACAAGAAGTACAGCAGATAGATAACGAAACAGCAGCTTAAAATAACTTCAGTTACAAAAGTTTTAAAATGCTCAACGAAGTTTGGGGCGCGTTAGTTATTTTTTTCATCCTGCCTATACTTGGCGGATTGCCATTAGTTGCTTGGGTTACCTATGCTGTTTCCCGCAAGCAATTAACGAAACTAGGTACGGGCAATATTAGTATTTCCGCAGCTTTTTATCACGGCGGCAAAGTTGCTGGAATCCTTGCTGTAATATCTGAAGCAGCTAAAGGCATTATTGCAGTATTGCTTGCCCGTACTTTTTTCCCCACAAATCCTACTTGGGAGATAATCGCCCTGATTGCTTTAGTCATGGGTAGGTATTGGATTGGCAAAGGTGCAGGAGCGACTAACGTTGTTTGGGGTTATTTACTCCATGATTGGCGCATTGCGGCATTATCGTTTTTGATTAGTGGCGTTAGTTTTACAGTTTTGCGGGAAAGAGAGTTAGGAAGACTTGGAGTTTTAGTCTTATTTCCCGTACTAACTATGTTATTACACGCTAACGATTCCGGGCGGATTGTCGCAGCTATTTCTTTAGCAATAATTTTAGGCTGGATTTATAAAAAAATTCCTGACGATTTGGATTTGTCCCCCGAAGCTGGACAAGCTGAGTCTCAAGCTACATTTCGATTTTTTCAAGGGAGTAAAACTATAGTTTCTTTAGACGCTGAGTTAGACGTGCAAAAAGCTGGGCAAAAAGCCGCTACTTTATCCAAGTTAAAACGCTTAGGCTATCCCGTACCTCAAGGGTGGATACTTCCGGCGGGAGATGATTTAGAAGCCATAGTTGCGTTTTTGCACCCCTCAAATACCGAACCCTTGGTAGTTCGATCTTCAGCAGTGGGGGAAGATTCCCAAACCGCTTCCGCCGCCGGACAGTATGAAACAGTTTTAAACGTTACAAGTCAAGCACAGTTACGCAGGGCAATTTCTCGCGTTATAGATTCTTACGATCGCCCTAGTGCTATAGATTATCGACGGGATCGCGCTTTAGCAGAAGATTCTATGGCGGTGTTAATTCAAAAACAAGTTTTAGGAGCATTTTCGGGAGTCGCCTTTAGCCGCGATCCTGTAGCCCGTACAGGCGATTGGGTGGTTATTGAAGCATTACCAGGAGACGCGACAAGAGTAGTTTCTGGAAAAGTTACACCAGAACAATATCGAGTTTATATTGCGCCAAATATGGCAATGGGTAGTAGTTGGGTATTACCGAAAGATGCAGACATAACCGTTGAAGGTACGGGGGATGTACCGCAGCAATTAATCAAGCAAGTGGCATTTTTAGCGAGGCACTTGGAAAATTGCGAATCCTCTATTCCTCAAGATATTGAATGGAGTTATGACGGCGAAATGTGGTTATTGCAATCTCGTCCAATTACAACACTTTTACCGATTTGGACGCGCAAAATTGCTTCAGAAGTAATACCAGGTTTGATTCGTCCCTTAACTTGGTCGATTAATCGTCCGTTAACTTGCGGGGTTTGGGGAGAGATTTTTACGATCGTTTTAGGAAGTCGCGCTTCTAGACTAGATTTTAATTCTACTGCTACGTTGCACTATTCCCGCACTTATTTTAATGCTTCCTTGTTGGGAGAGATTTTTCGGCGCATGGGTTTACCAGAAGAAAGTTTAGAGTTTTTGACTAGAGGAGCAAAGTTTAGCAAGCCTCCGCTATTATCTACGTTGCAAAATGCACCAGGATTGATGAGACTTTTAGGACGGGAAATTAGCTTAAAAAAAGATTTCGAGCGCGATTATCAAAAGTATTTTTCCCCAGCTTTAGCACAGTTAGAAAGAGATTTAACCGCCGAAACTCCACAAGTAGTTTTACTAAACGAAATAGATTTAATTTTAGAATTGCTGAAAAAAGCTACTTATTACAGCATTATGTCGCCTTTAAGTGCAGCTTTGCGCCAAGCGGTGTTTAAATCTAAAGATAAAGATATTGATAACAGTCAAACCCCAGAAGTAAAAGCAATAAATGCGATCGCACTTTTAGCAACAGACGCACGCCAGCTAAAAATAGCAAGTTTTGAGGAGTTAGCGCAATCTTCCTCTGGACGAGAAATTATCCAGCAGTTTGAGCAATTGATAGTGCAATACGGCTACTTAAGCGAAGTCGGTACAGATATTGCTGTTTCCACTTGGCGAGAAGAACCCCAAATAGTTAAAGATTTGTTTATGCGGATGGCTACGGGAGAAAACGAACCGCAAAAGCAAAAAAATAAGCGTAAAAAAGGGTTTGTGCAAGAGCGAGTGGATCTAAAAGGAAGGGTGACAGAAGTTTATAGTCGTTTATTAGCGTTGCTGAGATGGCGGTTTGTCGCTTTAGAAAAAGTTTGGTTATTAACGTCGGGAGATATCTTTTTTCTGGAACTGGAAGAAGTCAAACGCTTTAACCAGGGAGACAGTACGCAGAAATTGATAGCTAAAAGGCGATCGCAATATACAATCAACAGCAACATAGATCCCGTACCTGCCTTAGTTTACGGTCAAGCACCAGCTACAATTATTCCCTCCTCTGCGCCTATTACGTCAACAATGCAAGGAATTGGTGCAAGCGCCGGGCAAGTAGAAGGCTATATTTTAGTAGTGCGAAATCTGCAAGCTGTAGGAGAAATAAACCGCGAAACTATTTTAGTTGTTCCTTATACTGATTCTGGATGGTCGCCGCTCCTAGCGTCCGCAGGCGGCTTAATTTCGGAAGTCGGAGGACGACTATCTCATGGTGCAATCGTTGCTCGCGAGTATGGTATTCCGGCGGTAATGGATGTTTCTAACGCTATGACTCTATTTAAAAATGGTCAGCGCGTCCGCATTGATGGACAGTCAGGAATTATTGAATTGCTCTAGTTATGGCTTTATAAAGAGAATAATTACATTATTTGCGATCGCCAGTAGGGCTAAATTATGAGTCAACGAGCGTTGCTACTTATCAATCGTCATTCTCGACACGGACAAAAAAATTTATCTGAAGCTATCGAGCAATTAAAAAGCCTCGGTTTAAAGCTAATGGAGGAGTCCATCGAAGACCCGATGAAAGTATCAGATACGATTCGCAATTACCGCCATCAGGTAGATTTGGTAATCGTTGGTGGTGGTGATGGTACTCTAAATGCGGCAGTAGATGGCATTGTTGATACTCAGTTACCTTTAGGAGTTTTGCCTTTGGGGACAGCTAACGATTTAGCTCGAACTTTAAATATTCCTACTTCTATCCCTGAAGCTTGCCAAGTTATTGCTGCTGGTCAAACTCGGCGGATAGATTTAGGCTGGGTTAATAACAAACACTTTTTTAATGTTGCAAGTTTAGGATTGAGCGTCCAAATTACTCAAAAGCTCACCAAAGAAGCTAAACGCCGTTGGGGAGTTTTGGCTTACGCGGCTACGGCAATTCAAGTTGTTTGGCGATCGCGTCCCTTTAGAGCCGAAATTTGTCTCAACGGCAAATCGATTCAGGTAAAAACTGTTCAAATTGCGGTGGGAAACGGTCGCTATTATGGCGGTGGAATGGCGGTGACTCACGATGCAACCATTGACGACCAAACATTAGATTTGTACAGTTTAGAGCTAAAACATTGGTGGCAAATGTTGATGTTGTTACCAACTATGCGTAAAGGAACTCACACCGAGTTATCTAGCGTCCGCTCTTTACACGGTCAAGAGTTTGAAGTTTCTACTCGCAAACATCTTCCCATTAATACCGATGGTGAAATAACTACCTATACTCCCGCTCGGTTTCGGGTTGTTCCTAATGCGATCGCGGTTTTAGTCCCGAAATCCTAAAGCTGTCAAACGCGGATTTGTACGGGCATAATTAGATAAGTCATTTTCAAACTGCCCAACGGTGTAAAAATTATTGGACTTGTTGCAGTATGTACTTCCATTTGAATTTCGTTAGTAGGAAGTGCTTTCAATCCGTCCATCAAATACTTGATGTTAAAAGCAAATTCTAAATCTTCTCCCGAACTTGAAACAGAAATAACTTCCCTGCCACTACCAATATCTCTAGTTTCTACCGATAAAGATATTTGTTGATTAGTATCGTCAAGGTTAAACTTAACAATGTTTTGTTTTTGATCTGCCATCACTGCAATGCGTTCTAAGCTACTTATCAATAACTTGCGCTCGATTGTAACTTGACGGTCAAATTGACGCGGTATCAGTTGATGGTAAGCCGGATACTGCCCTTCTAAAACTCGGCTCGTCAGTCGTCGATTTTCCCACTCAAAAATTACCTGTCCTTGGTCAAATTGCATTGCCAATGGTTCCGCAGAATTTCCCGTACTCAGCATTTTTTCCAGTTCCCGCAAAGACTTAGCAGGTAAAGTAACCTCTAGCCGTGAAGAAACTACAGGTGTTTCTATAGTGTTTGGTGTCTCTACCAAAGCTAAACGATGTCCGTCTGTTGCGGCAAACTCTATCGTTTCTTGACGGGCAATGATGTGCAACCCTGTTAGTAACTGGTTTAGTTCGTTGCTGCTAGTAGCAAACAAAGTTGAACGCAACCCTTCAATAAATGCCTCTACAGGCAAATAAACCGCTTCTCCAGCTTCAATTATGGGCAATTCAGGAAATTCCTCAACTTCCATGCCGCGCACTTGGTAGCGCCCCGAAGCGGAGACGATGGTAATACCTAAAGGCGCTTCGTTTGTTTCCTCTAGCTCAATTTCCCCTTCCAAAAGCCGAGAAACAATATCGTTTAGCAGTTTAGCAGGCAATGCGATCGCACCTCCAGCAATAACTTCAGCGTTGAAACTGGTTTTAATCCCCAAGCTCAAATCAAAGGCTGTTAGGCTCACCTGCTGGGTTTGCGCGTCAGCAACCAATAAAACATTTGCCAAAATCGGATGAGTTGGACGAGTTGGTACAGCACGGCTTACTAGGGAAAGATTTGTACTTAATTGGGTTTGGCTGCAAACTAATTTCATCACCATAATCATGCTCTATAAAACTGCACCATTTACTAATAACTTTTCCTGTCCAGCCAAGAAAACACTAGGTTTTTCCGTCCTTATCTTCATCCACAACTCGCGTCAAGTTTACTGCTTTGATTAGTTCAGAAATGTATCCTAGCACGACTATTATATAGTATATCCGTACTATTTTGCTTTTCTTTATTTAAGACTACTACTAAATAAATACTTATTTTAAATAGTAGTAGTAGGGGCTGTGGAAAATGTGGATAACTTTTTGAAATGCTTGGCAATTATGGCTTATAACCACTAAGCGCCTGTGGAAAACCTGGGGAAAAAATCTGGAGTTTTCTACATAGCAATTATGCTTACTCATAGTTTTCCACAGAAACCCGCTAGTTTTCCACAGACTTACCAACAGGTTTTCCACATAAACCCGCTAGTTTTCCACAGGAAAAATCACCTTAACATTTGTTTATAAATAAATTAAGAATTGAAGAATTTAAGATAAGTTTTGCGATCGCACAGACAAATTAATGCGATCGCTTAGTTGACGCAAAGTTTGCCCTAAGCTAGAGTCATTAGCTCGTAGTTGAGCAATTTTCTCGCAACTATACATCACCGTTGTATGATCTTTACCACCAAATTCTTCACCAATTTTTGGCAAACTCAAATCTGTATGTTGACGCATCAAATACATCCCAATTTGTCTTGCCCAACTAATTTCTCTTCGCCGCGAAACACTCTTTAAGTCTTCAAGAGAAACATCAAATTCCTCAGCAATAATTTTCAAAACTATATCGGGGGAAGCCTCAAGATTTTCAATAGCTGGGTTTAAAATTGGGATCAAATTCTCCACTGTCATGGGCAAACCAGAAATTGAAATATATGCCACAGCCCGAATTAAAGCGCCTTCCAATTCCCTAATATTAGAAATGTAGTTGCAAGCAATATATTCAACTACAGTTTTAGGCAAACGCATATTTTCGTATTCTGCTTTCTTTTGCAAAATTGCCATTCTCGTTTCCAAGTCTGGGGTTTGAATATCGGCAATTAATCCCATAGAAAAACGAGAACACAAACGCTCCTGCAAGCGCGGAATTTGGTTAGGCGGGCGATCGGAAGCGATAACTACTTGCTTACCCGCTTCGTACAAAGTATTAAACGTATGAAAAAACTCCTCTTGAGTCGATTCTTTACCTTCAATAAATTGAATATCATCTACTAGCAATACATCAGCAGCGCGATAAAGATTCCGAAAGCTTTGAGTACTATTTTTGCGAATTGAAGCAATCAAATCGTTAGTAAATTTTTCGGTAGAAACATAAAATATATTTGTACCAGGATTGATGTCCAAACGGTAGTGACCGATCGCTTGCATGAGGTGAGTTTTTCCTAGTCCTACACCGCCGCATAAAAACAAAGGGTTAAATTCCCGTCCGGGAGATTCAGCTACAGCCAACGCCGCCGCATGAGCCAAACGACTATTAGCACCAACTACAAACCGAGAAAATACATATTTAAGGTTCAAAGCGGGAGGTTTTGGGCGATCGCCTGGCAACCCGTTGTTTTGTCGGCTCGATTCCATTGGTGCAGCGCTAGATTCTTCTGGTTTGAAAGGATTAACTACTTCAGCATTAGCTACAGTAAATTGAATTTCCGTTTTACAACCGCGAATATCTTGCACCACATCCGCCAAAGTTTGGAGGTAATATTTTTGTAGCCAGTTACGAGCAAAAGGGTTAGGCGTACAAATTACTAGGCAATTATTTTCTAGCTTTTCTGCGTTAGCAGTTTTAATCCAAGTTTCAAAGGTAGGTCGGCTCAACTGTACCTGTAAGCGTTCCAATACCTGACTCCAAAGAGTCTCAAGGCTAAGTTCCACTGCTAACTACCCCTCGTCTACTGTCACAATAAGAAATACAGATAAGCAACCAATTTAGCAAAAATTGGCGCATTCAATCGGTTTAGTCAAAACACTACAGAAATTTAGCAATTGTTAAGACCCTAAGTACCATTCCATACTGGTTTACTAAGAATACTACTCACAAAATTATTTTCATAGAGAACTAAAGACAGATGAGCGATCGCAATTTTTCCTTTAATCGAAGCTATTTAAGGCTCTCAGCTATGCCAAGTCAAGCATCTTTCAAGCGATCGCGCGTTTATTTATTAATTCTGCTTTCAATGACATTTTTGAGCGCTTGCTCTTTACCGCGATTTTCCCAAAATCAAGAAACCCCTACCACACCACAAGCTGTAGTTAATCCAACTAATCAAAATATTCCCCCAGTTGATATCAATCCCACCGATCCTAACTTTGTAGTAACAGCAGTTCAAAAAGTAGGCTCGGCGGTGGTAAGAATTAACGCCGCACGGACAGTTAGCAGCCAGTCATCTGATGAATTTGACGATCCGATGATGCGGCGGTTTTTTGGCTCGACTCCGCCTTCTAGGCGCGTAGAACGCGGTACGGGGTCGGGGTTTATTGTTAATGCTAATGGACAAATTTTGACCAATTCTCACGTAGTAAATGGTGCTGATACCGTTAGCGTTACTCTCAAAGATGGTCGAACTTTTAAAGGAGAAGTATTAGGGGAAGATCCAGTTACAGACGTTGCTGTGATAAAAATTGAAGCTAATGACTTACCAATTATTCCCATAGGTAATTCTGACGGATTGCGACCAGGTGAATGGGTAATTGCGATCGGCAATCCTTTGGGGTTAGATAATACTGTAACTGCGGGCATTGTCAGCGCTACTGATCGTTCGAGTAGTGATATTGGTGTTGCCGACAAACGAGTTGGCTTCATTCAAACTGATGCAGCAATTAATCCTGGTAACTCTGGCGGGCCATTACTAAATGCGCGTGGTGAAGTTATTGGGATGAATACAGCAATTATTAGTGGCGCTCAAGGCTTGGGGTTTGCGATTCCCATTAATACTGTTCAAGGAATATCCCAGCAAATTATCACCAACGGGAAAGTAGAACATGCTTATTTAGGCGTTCAGATGTTAACTTTAACTCCTGAAGTTAAGGAACAGTTAGATATTCAATCGCGGGGAAATATTCGTGTAGAAGCAGAGCAAGGAATTTTGCTAGTTCGTGTAGTTTCCAATTCTCCCGCCGATGATGCTGGTTTGCAAGCGGGGGATGTAATTCAATCTATTAACAATCAACCTGTAACTAAAACCGACCAAGTGCAGCAATTAGTAGAGCGTAGTAATGTCGGAAGTCAATTAACAATGGAAATCCAACGCGGTCAAAAATCTGAGCAAGTATCAGTAAAACTTGAATCGTTACCCACGCAACGCGATCGTTAATTTATTGGCTTTTAACTATGTCAGAAATTTTAGAAATTATTCAACTCGGTCATCCCATCCTGCGTTCTCAAGCTCAAAACGTTGATAATATTCATTCTCCCCAAGTTCAGAGCTTAATTGATAATCTTCTAGCCACAGTTAGTGCCGCTAATGGAGTCGGGATTGCAGCGCCGCAAGTAGCTTCGCGCGATCGCCTATTCATAGTTGCTTCTCGTCCCAATCCTCGCTATCCCAACGCGCCAGAAATGGAGCCAACAGCAATGATTAACCCGCAAATTCTGGCTAGTTCCTCCGAATTAGTAACTGGTTGGGAAGGTTGCTTGAGCATTCCCGGAATTAGGGGTTTAGTGCCAAGATATCAAGCAATTGAAGTTGAATATAGCGATCGCACAAGGAAACTGCACAAGCAAGAATTGACCGATTTTGTCGCGCGAATTTTTCAACACGAACTCGATCACCTTGATGGCATAGTATTTGTAGACCGCTTGCAAAGCACCAAAGACTTAATTACCGAGCAAGAATACCAAAAACTACATCCTGTCTAAAACCTGAATCCCTAACAAAGACAAGCCTAGTTTCAAAGTTCTAGCTGTCAAATTACATAATACCAATCGAGAAGTCCGCAAAGGTTCTTCGGCATTCAAAACCGGAACACCGCGATCGCGATCGTAAAATTGATTAAACTTTTGACTTAGTTGAAATAGGTACTCACATAGACGATTAGGAAACAAATCTTGCTCTACAGCATTGATCACATCATCCAACTGTAATAAATGCTTGGCTAGCGTCAACTCTGTTTCATGCTGCAACAAAATATCAACACTGTCTCCTAACTGCTCAAAATCAACTTCCCCCTTACGGCTAATTCCTTGAATCCGTGCGTAAGCATACAGCATATACGGCGCAGTATTCCCTTGCAGTGCCAGCATTCTATCGTAACTAAAAATATAATTACTGGTACGGTTTTGACTAAGGTCTGCATACTTAACCGCACTAATGCCAACTACCTGTGCTGCATTAGCAATAAAATCTTCCGTTTCTTGACGATCCTCTGCTTTTAACCTCGTTTCTAAATCCGCACGCGCTCTTACAATAGCTTCATTCAACAAATCTATTAGTTTTACTGTTTCGCCAGAGCGTGTCTTCAGTTTTTTGCCATCTTCTCCCTGTACCAAACCAAAAGGTACGTGGTTAATTTCTATATTTCCTGGAAGCCAACCCGCTCGTCTAGCCACTTGAAAAACTTGAGCAAAGTGGTTTGCTTGTCCAGCATCCGTTACATAAATTAGCCGATTGGCTTTATCTTGTTCAATTCGGTAACGGACTGCGGCTAAATCGGTAGTTGCATAGTTGTATCCACCATCGGATTTTTGCACAATTAAAGGCAATGGATCGCCTTCTTTGTTAGTAAACCCGTCTAGAAAAACACACTTAGCGCCGCCGTCCTCTACTAATAATCCAGCTTTATCTAAATCTTCTACAACTTTTGATAAATCATCTTTATAGAAAGATTCGCCTCGCACTTCATCAAACTTGACATCTAGCTGCTTATAGATTGTCCTAAATTCTTTTTGAGAAATAGCACAAAGAAATTCCCAAGCAAGTTTTGCTTCAATATCACCTGACTGTAAGTCTACTACTGCTTTACGCGAGCGCTCTCTAAATTCAGCATCATCATCAAATCTCTTTTTAGCTTCCCGATAAAACTCAACTAACTCCCCTAAATCTAATAAATCGTAATCATTAACTGATTCAGCCTCACGCAACTGGGTAATCAACATTCCAAACTGAGTACCCCAATCCCCTACATGATTTAACCGTAGTACATTGTGACCTTGAAACTCCAAAACACGAGCAATACTATCGCCAATAATCGTTGAGCGCAGATGTCCAACGTGCATCTCTTTAGCAATATTAGGACTAGAAAAATCAATCACTACTCGCTTAGGCGTTTTTGCTTTAGCAATTCCCAATCTCAAATCTATATAAGCGCTTTTAAGTTCTGTCTCCAAATAGCTTGACAATAAAGTCAAATTTATAAAGCCAGCACCAGCTACCTGTGGAGTTTCACAGATATTAACGACATCTAACTCTCGAATTATTTGTTCAGCAATTTTTCTTGGTTGCTGTCCTAACCGTTTCGCCAAAGACAAAGCAATATTTGACTGATAATCGCCAAACTTAGGGTTACTTGCTTTTTCCAGTAAGGGATCGATCTTTGCATATTCATCCCCAAAAGCGGCACTCAAAGCCTGCTCATATCTAACTTTTAGCTGCTCTACCGTATTATTCATAAAATAAAAAACTTAAAATAATCAGTGAGGAATATTCTAACTTTAATCCTCATAACTACTTGGCAACACCTAAGCTGGTTAGTGTTGTCAAGCTTAACTCCACGCGATCGCTAAACCACTTAAGATTTATTCAGTCGGTTTAAACCGACTTTAGCTATTAGCCTAGGGCTTTAACCCTAGGCGGGATGAGTTCGCTATAGGCAAATTCTCATACTCAAGTCCAACCATTTCGATTGAGTAATCGGCGCACTGGTGGAAATATAATCCACGCCAGTCAAAGCTACAGCACGGATGTTATCTAAGGTAATATTGCCTGAAGCCTCAATCTTAATTCCACTATTGCGATCGCGAATCTTCTTCACCGCCATAATCATCAACTCCGGCGGCATATTATCCAGCATAATAATATCTACCCCATGCTGCAAAGCTTCCTCTACCTGCTCCAAAGATTCCGTCTCTACCTCAATTGTTAGCGGATAAGGCATATTGCTACGAATAAGTGCGATCGCTTCTCCAATTCCCCCCGCCGCCGCAATATGATTATCTTTAATCATCACCGCATCATCCAGTCCCATTCGATGATTTACTGCGCCTCCTAGCTGCGAGGCATACTTCTCTAGCATTCTCAAACCCGGTGTAGTTTTGCGCGTATCCACCAACCGAGCAGGCAAATCAGAAATCTGCTTTGCATACTTATACGTTAAAGTCGCAATTCCACTCAATCGCATCGCTAAATTTAAAGCTACCCGTTCTCCAGTTAGCAAGCAGTCTAGGGCCCCATCAATTTTTGCTACCTGTTCTCCTGCCTCACAATACTGCCCTTCGCGAGCAGTTGCCACAAAGCTAACGTTTGCATCCAAAAGCTGAAAAACTCTCTTTGCTATTGATAAACCTATAACTATCCCCGGTGCTTTAGCCACCCACAAAGCTTTTACCGTGTTTGTTTTTCCTACCAACACACCTTGAGTCGTGCGATCGCCCCTACCAATATCTTCTACTAGCCAACTCTGGAGCAGAGGATCTATTACTACCCAAGGAGGTAACCCAGCAACATTACTCACAACTTAATCGCTTCCTCTCTAAAACTCTCAGATAATTTTAACTTACATTCCTTGCTACACAGGACTTTTAAAGAAAATTCAAAAGAATTTCTTTAAACCCCTTGACAGTTCCAGTAAGAGTTGATAGATTAATAAAGCGCTGGAGAGTGAAGCGAAAGCGGAGCGAACCAGAAGGCACGCCGAACCATGAAAAAATTATAGTTGAAAAGCCAAAAAAAAGCACTATAGTCTTCGTCAGAGAAACT
>JAHHGY010000006.1 GCA_019359635.1 Chroococcus sp. CMT-3BRIN-NPC107 | reverse complement strand
TTGGCAGTACTCATCTACAAATCGGATTGTCGGTCGAGCAATTCTAGCAACTGACATACTCATTTTCAAACAGTAATATCTACTTCCATTTTAATACTCTCTGCTTAAAGTGATAAAAGAGGGCTAAGTAAGCTACATTGAGTTTCAGGCGATCGCTTATTTGCCATAATACCGCCGCCCCCGATCCTCGATCTACAGCGTTTAGTAAGGTACTACCACTAGAATTAAAACTTCCTGCACCAGTTAAATAAAAGGTAAAACGGTTGTTGTCAAAGTAGCGATACCAATTGACTCTACGGCCCACTACTACCCGCAAAGATTCGCCGATAGGAAAATTGTAAAATAATTCTCGCAGTACGACGCTACCTGTTGCACCTGTCACCCCAGTTTGATCGGTGTAAGGTACGCCAAAAGTGTTGTACAAACCCGCCGAAGCAAACCTGTTAGCTGGAGAGTCGCCATTTCCAGTTACTAATTGCGTGACTAAGCTATCTTTACCTGTAAAGGAAGTATTAAAGTTGAGAAAGACGTAATTGCTCAAAGTAATATTAGGATCTTCCGTAATTCGCCGCAAAGCGTTGGGGCTTGTTCTCGGTTGCGTCCTAAAAACCGTTTCTACTTCAGCTAAAATGTCTCCACCAGCTACCGCTCCGGTAAGGTTAACAAAAATGTTTCCCGTCAGCTTGGTGGTAGTTGAAAATTGATTTACTTCGAGTTCGGCGGTTTGGCCTTCCAAAGCATCCACGCGCCCCCGCAATGATAAAAGTTCGGCGGCAAATTCTGCTTGCAAGCGTTGCAGAACTATTAAGTCATTTTTACTAGCTAGGTTGTTAGTCTCTGTTGCAATTAGTTCGTTGACTCTATCTAAACAAGCATTCAACCCCGCCGCAAACTCGTATCTAGTTAAAGCGCGATCGCGAAGCGTGTGCGAAGCACTCTCGCCCCTATAACTACTATCAGGGTATCCAGCAATGCAACCATACCTTTCTACTAATGACTGCAATGCCTGAAATGCCCAATCTGTTGGTTGTACGTTTGATAGTTGAGAGACAGATGTAACTTGTTCTACTTGTTCAATCTGCTGTAGATTTGCCTCAGTTTCTGCAATTGGTTGAAATTCTTGGGCAACTACAGGCGATCGCGCAGACATCCCCAAAACTCCCATTAATAGGCACGTTAAAACTCTGGTTGCAGCAACCAGTTTAAGCTGTTGATTATTCATGAATACTCCCCACACCCAAAAACTATTTCAATTCACCTGGCAACTACTTGATTTTCGCCGCCGCCGTATCTTCCATGACTTCCGCACGTTCCGATACGGGTTCAGATTCCATCTGCGGCACAATTATATTTAAACCCAAGGCGCAAATTGAACCTTTGGCAATCCCCGACTCTAAAATACTCTGTACGCCAGTCGGGAAGTGTTCGAGAGATTCGGGCAAAAATGTCACCCCCAAACCTGCTGATAGAGAAATTGCGAGGATAATAAAAGCGCGGTTATCCATCTTCACTTCGCGTAAAATATTGAACCCAGCCACCGCAACAGTACCAAACATCAACATTACCGCGCCCCCAAATACGGCGGTAGGAATTGCTAATAGTACGCCTCCAACCAAAGGAAATAACCCCGCTACGATGAGGATTGCGGCAATAAAATACCCTACATAGCGGCTACCTACCCCGGTAAGTTGAATAATGCCGTTGTTTTGCGCTGGGGTAACAATGGGGAAAGTTCCACAGATAGAAGCTATTAACGAATTTACACCATCTCCCAAAATGCCACCTTTTAGCCGTCTCATATAAGTAGCGCCTTCGATTGGTTCGGCGGAAACCATTGAAGTTGCGGTAATATCTCCCAATACTTCTAAGGTAAGAGCGACGTAGATAATTGCAAAGGAGATAAAGGTAACAATATTGAAGTCTAAGCCAAACCGAAACGGAATTGGCACATTAATCAACGGTAGTGTTGCCATTCTGCTAAAGTCTGCAACGCCCAAAAAGATAGAAACTATAAATCCAGCAAATAAGCCGATAATTACTGAACCCATCCGCAAATATCGGTTAGAATTGGCGCTACAAAAACCGACAATTGTAAATACGAGCATTGCTAGTCCCCAATTTTGCAAGCTACCAAAGGCTAAAGGACTTTCTGGATCTTTGGCAGAAATTGCTTGAGCTTTTCCACCTCCTGCCATGTAAAACATTCCTACTTTAATTAAGCACAACCCAATTAATGTAAGTGCTGTACCTGTAACTAAAGGTGTAAAAATCTTCCGCGTTAGGTGCAAAAAGCGGCTCATAATAATCGGAATAAACGAGCCAAAAAAGCACAATCCCAAAACTAAAGATAGCGTAGCTTCGGGGGTTTTGCCAGCTTCCAAAGATTGCCCAACTACTGCCAAAATTGGCGTTACAAAAGCGAAACTCGTTCCCTGAACGCTGAGTAAACCAGAACCTACCGCACCCAATCTATGTACTTGAATAAATGTCCCAAGCCCAGAAACAAATAGCGACATTCCCAAAATGTAAGCCGATCTACTAGGATCGAGTCCTAAAGCTCCGGTAATTAGCAATCCTGGCGTAACTACCGGAATAAAAATCGCGCAGACGTGTTGAAATGCCACAAAAATTGCATCTTTAAAGGGTGGCTTATCGTTTAGTTCATAAAGCAGCTTCGGGCGATCGCTATTATCCTCACTTGCAGCATGAGCCATCTAACTTTCCTCTAAAATCTTTTCTTTGCCGTACTTCTGAACGTACTTAATTGATACTTAGTCAAGGCATTGTATTCTGCATACAGAATAAACTCCTGTTGAAACTAAGTTTGTATCGAAATAAATAAAAAATTCTGCGTTCAGCAAAAAAACTATAGCGATCGCAATTCTGCCCTAAAAAATGACAGATTGGAGTTTGTATCCTACTACTCAAAAACCCTTTGTTTTTTGAAATTTAATCATGTGTAACCAGAGTTTAGGCAGCGAAAATAGCAAAAGTCACAATCAAAGATTGTGACTCGATCTCTCAACAGTGCGATCGCACTTATAGCAGTTAATTAAAAAAGACAGTTTTGTAAACCCATAACAAATAGGTACGGAATTTAGATGACAAAAGTTGAATTTCCAGCAACTAAATAGCGTGTTGTTGAAGAAAAACGTCACAATCTCATTTATGGTCTAAACGATAAACCGGAATTTGTTGAAGCTTTGCTAGTGGCGATGCAGCACGTACTAGCTATATTTGTCGGTATTATTACTCCACCATTGCTAGTCTGTAATGCACTGAGTCTAGATGCAGCCAACACTGGTTATATTGTCAGTATGTCGCTGTTCATCTCCGGCTTGTCAACTTTCATCTAGGCGCGGAAAATTGAACCGATTGGCTCAGGTTTGCTTAGTATTCAAGGGACAAGTTTCTTCTTCTTGGGGCCTTTGATCTCCGCCGGAGTTGCAGTTACAGAAGCCGGAGGTACGCCAGAGAATGCACTTAGTCTGATCTTTGGCTTGTGCTTTTTTGGCGCATTTATTGAGATTGTCCTAAGCTGCTTTCTGCACTTAGTCAAGAAAATCATTACCCCACTGGTTACGGGTACGGTTGTCAGCATTATTGGTCTGACTTTGATCAAAACAGGGATTATTAGTATGGGGGGAGGGATAGCCGCACAACAAAATGGTAGTTTTGGTAGCCCGCAAAACTTAGGCGTTGCTGCAATACTGTTCGGTTAAGGTTTGTAATTGCCAATGTTCTGGACAAAACCACGAGAATAGTAGCCTTTCAGCATCTGACAAGTCTCAGTTTTTAGTTATCCGAACCGTATTGGGCGTTGCTGGACTTGTACTGCTGCGTTTGCTACTCCACTATTTGAAATATCGCCCAGTTCCTTGCTTTTTCAGCAAAGCCTTAATTGGTTGTGCAAACCAATGATTCAACTCTTTGGTATTAGCTCCAATTAAACCAATAACACACAGAGGTTTTGTACTTTAAACTACTATTTCAATTCCTAAGCTTAAGTTAATTTATTAAGTAGCAAATTAATAAGAATGGATTTAAAAGTAGATTGGTACAAACCTGTCAAGCTTCTATTTGTCAAAACGATCTATTATGAAAAAATATGGGAAATTAAAGAATATGAAACAAATAAACTTGTTTAATATCCTTGGAATATTTGATTTTTAATTTTTTCCTTGAATGCTACCTACTGAGCGCAGTAACCAATACAAGCTATAGATAGTATGGTTTAGACTAGCTATTTTTTAAGCCGCGATCGCATGAGTTATGTCTAATTCATTAACATCCACAGCTTTTGCAGTGCTAAAGGGCGATTTTCTTGCTCGTTTAGCTCCCAACACCGTTCTAGATAATCAGTGCGTTGCTCGTAAAAGTGTTCCCACATTAAAGCATTTACAAGACTTCGCCAAGCTGCAGCTAAGGGTAACAAGCTAAAATAACGGCGCTTTGGCGCAGAGATAGTATCGGGAACTAGCTCTAGCTCTTTGTATCGTTGCCATTGAACGTTCACAACGTCCTCCTTCCTTTCATCAAATAGTTACGGATTTCGGGGTGTTCCTTCAGGATTAACCTTACTTCCGTCTTCTCTCTCTAATACAAAAGGTTTTTAGATAGAAGATGAACGAATTTTCTGTATATTTAGGTACATTTTGATAGATTCTTTAGCAATATTTCTCGGCAAAAAGGCATAATTTTGAGTTGATTTAAAGTAATCGAGGAATTTTTATAAGATGAAAAATCTAAAAGTTGTAATTGTTGGGGCAGGAATGGGCGGATTAACCTGTGCGATCGCATTGCGTCAAGCGGGGTATGAAGTAGAAATTTACGAAAAAGTTAGCAAAATACGTCCAGCAGGGGCGGCAATTTCGTTATGGTCAAATGGAGTCAAAGTTTTAAATAGTTTGGGTTTAAGCCAAGAAATTGCTAGTATTGGCGGGAACATGGAACGCACGGCATACTACAGCCATACAGGGGAACAACTTACAGATTTTAGTTTGCAGCCGTTAATCGATCGCGTAGGACAAAAACCGTATCCAGTAGCACGGACAGATTTACAAGAAATGTTACTCAATACCCTTGGGGCAAATAACGTTCAACTCAATGCCAAATGTATCGCCGTTGAGCAAGACGCAGATAGCGTTACAGCTACTTTTGAGGATGGGCGCAAAGCTACAGGCGATGTGCTAATCGGCGCGGATGGAACTCACTCAGTCATTCGCAACTACGTTTTAGGTGAAGCCATTGAGCGGCGCTATGTAGGTTACGTTAACTGGAATGGATTAGTAAATGCTAGTAACGATTTAGCACCTAGCAATACCTGGGTGGTTTATGTTGGCGAACACAAACGAGCTTCTATGATGCCTGTAGGAGGCGGGTTCTATTATTTCTTTTTTGATGTCCCAATGCCTAAAGGTAGCGTAAGTAAGCCAGAAACTTATAGAGAAGAATTAAGCAGCTTTTTTAAAGGTTGGGCGGAACCCGTGCAAAAATTAATTGGGCGCCTCGACCCATTGAAAACTAATCGCGTGGAAATACACGACATTGAGCCATTGCAGACATTGGTGCGCGATCGCGTAGCATTGTTAGGTGACGCAGCACACGGGACAGCCCCAGATTTGGGACAAGGTGGTTGTCAAGCGATGGAAGATGTTAAAGTATTGACAAATTACTTGCAAACAACCAATCTTAGCGTCGCCGATGCCTTAAAACGCTACGAAGCCGCCCGAAAAGATCGCGTTGCAGACATTATTACTAGAGCCAGAAAGCGATCGGATATGACCCATGGTAAAGTTCCAGAAGTTACTAGGCAGTGGTACGAAGCCCTAAAGCGCGAAGATGGGACAGATATTATCGATGCGATTTCCAAAACAATTTTAGCTGGGCCATTAAACTAAATAATGGGAAAACTTACTACCCACGTTTTAGATACTGCGCGCGGATGTCCAGCAAAAGGCATCAGCTTAGAATTATGGAAATTGAGTGAATCAGAACAAAAAATCTTACTCAAAACTACCGTTACCAATTCCGACGGACGCACAGATAGCCCTTTATTAACAGAAAATTTAGCGGTTGGGATATACGAATTAGTTTTTATAGTTGGCGATTACTTTGCTTCTTACTCAGATGAGTTACCTAACCCGCCATTTCTCCATCGCGTACCGATTCAGTTTGGTATTGCTGATACTACTACTCACTATCACGTCCCTCTATTAGTTTCACCTTGGTCGTACAGCACCTACCGAGGAAGTTGATAGATTTATGTCGCCAAACATAGCAAATAGCAGCTTTTTAAGGAAATATTTTTAAAAGAGAATCTCTAGATATTTTCCCCAAGCTATTTTTATAACGAGCATTAGTAGCACTAACTATTGCTCGAAAGACATCCTTGACCCTCGCGAACATAGGGATTTTCTTTGAGGTAATCAATCAGTGTTTTCATACTTTTAAACTTAGGAGGATAAATATTATTTTCTTTACCCTCCTAAATCTTTTCGGTGGCTTCTGCCTTCAGAATGAAGTACCCCTGCATTAAAAAAGGGAGACTTGAATAAATCCGACTCTTCTAAAATTGGAGACTAAGGGGCTTAACTATGAATCCTGGGTTCAAGATGCAGCGTTGCTAAAGTTTCGCTCTCAAAAACTGCTAGTTCTTCTCGTCTTTTACTAACAACTTTACTATCAAAATAGGTATCTGCTAAAAGCCAGTAAATGCCGTAGTGTCGGGCTTCCGATGCCATTAAGCTGCGATAAAATTTAGCAAGTTCTAGATGGGGACAATATTTGGCTAATAACCCCAATCGCTCGTGACTGCGGGCTTCTATTAAACCAGAAATTAGCAACGAATCTAATAAGCGATCGCTTTCTTGATGACGAATTTGGGTTTTTAATTTAGCACCATAAGGCGGCGATGACAGATACCCTAAAGGAATACCCCGTTTTTCTAGCCACTGATTGACTTGCTCGAAGTGTTCTAGTTCTTCGCGGGCGATCGCTGTAAGTTTGCGAACTAAGAGCGCATTTGAGGGGTAGCGAAACATCAAGTTTAAGGCTACACCCGCCGCCTTACGCTCGCAGTGAGAATGATCGAGTAAGATAGTGTCTAGGTTAGCGATCGCTTGTTCTACCCATTCCCAGCACGTTCGCTGCTTTAAAACGTTTATTGTGGCTGTTCCTTGAGATACATTTGTCGTCATCATACTTAAAGCTTATATAACAATTTATTAAGACCGAATTATAATAAAGGATGGTCGGCTTGAATTATTCATCTATTCACCGTAATTGAAGCTAAACAAGCTGTAGTAAAGATATTCAGTTATTTTAAAAACTAAGGATCGAATTGTAATGCAAGAAACGAGTCATCGTCGTATCGTCATTGGAGATGTACACGGTCACTATAACGGGTTAATGGGTTTATTAGAAACGATTTCTCCTGATAAAGAAGATGAAATCTATTTTATCGGAGACTTAATCGATCGGGGACCGCAAAGCTCGAAAGTAGTGGAGTTTGTTAAACAAAATGCCAAGGGTTGTATATTAGGCAATCACGAGCAGATGTTAATAGATGTTGTGAGCGGCGGCACTATGGCTGCTCAAGTACAACAATCATGGCTTTATAGTGGTGGTTATGCAACTATAACCAGCTATCCAGATTCGACCATTCCCGAAGACCATTTAGAATGGATGAAAAATTTGCCTATTTATTTAGATTTAGGCGATGTTTTGTTAGTTCATGCTGGGGTTGACCCCAAAATGCCTTTAGAAGCTCAAACTTCCGATCAGCTTTGTTGGGTAAGAGATGAATTTCACAGTATGGAGAAACCTTACTTTAGCGATAAGTTAATTGTGATTGGTCATACCATTACTTTTACCTTACCAGGAGTTGTACCGGGTAAACTTGCTCAAGGACAAGGTTGGATTGATATCGATACCGGAGCTTATCACCCTAAAAGCGGTTGGTTGACTGGATTTGACATTACAAATAACCAAGTATACCAATTTAACGTTCACCAGCAGCGCAGTCGGATTTTGACCTTAAAAGAAGCAGTAACCAGTATTGAGCCAACAAAAATTAAACGTCACCATTAAAGCAAACTTTTAATTTAAGTGGATTAAATAATCAAATATTTATAGTTTTATTCGTAATTAGTCAGACTGTAAACAAGTTTAATTTGGCAACTTTAAAATAATGCTTGACGATGAAACATCCGCAGAAAGTCAACGAAAGCTTGCTGAAGCTAGTGATACTTCTACGGAGGTTTTGGAAGAATTAAGTAAAGAAAGCGATTGCTCTATTCGTGCTTTAGTAGCCAGCAACCCCATTTTTAGTTACGGCTAATCCTATTTTCAGCCTATTGATGCTAGAAGATCCTGATAGTGAATTTATTCGACTTTCTCTAGCGTGTAGCTCGACTACATCAATTGAGATTTTAGAAAAACTAGCAACAGATAGTAATTTTATTATTCGCTAAGAGGTTGCTAATATAGAAAACTAAAACACGCCGTCATTGAAAGGGTACAAGCTATATATGCCTGCACCCATAGCCATTAACTTAACTTAGAGAGCGAATTTGAGACTTGTAAGCATTACTGTCTAAACCGTTGCCTACATTTGCGCGTTGGGGGTTAATAGCGCGTTCTAGAGCCACAATGCGATCGCGCGTTGCTGGGTGGGTACTCAAAAATGTAGGAGTCGAGCCAGATCGTAGCAGCTTTTTCATAAACGAAACCATCGCCGATTCCGCGTAACCCGCACGTCTTAAATTTCTCAGTCCGACTTGATCGGCTTCTAATTCATCTTTACGACTATTAGGGCGACGCAATGCTAAATCTACGCCAATTTTCACCGCCGCATTGCGCTCTAAACCCGCCGCCTGAGAAACTCCTTGGGCTAGGGCGCTTTCCCGCATTTGCTCAATTAAATGCTTACCTGTAATATGCCCGATTTCGTGCGCCATTACACTAGCAAGTTCTGCTTCGTTGTCTGCGGTTCTTAATAAACCTGTATGGACATAAACAAAACCTCCCGCCGTAGCAAAGGCATTTACGCCTTTATCGTCCACTACTTGGAACGTGTAAGGCAAATTGGGGCGATCGCTTGCGGCGGCAAGTTTTCTACCAATCTGCTCTACATAAGAATTTATATCTCGATTGTTATAAATCCGCACTTCTCGCTTTATTTGCTGGTCAATTTGCTGACCAATTTCTACTTCTTGGCGAGCGGAAATATTCGACAACTGAAATATCTGCACTCCTTGGCGGAGCAAATCGAATACAGAGATTGCTTGAGATGGCAAAACTGAGCTTACAGTAATGCCAAGAGCAACAAATACTGATAACACTGGGTAAAACCAACGCCGCGAACGGCTAGGCAAAGAAAAAAACTTCAACATACAACAATAATTATGAAAGGAGGATATATCTATAACTAGACGATCTGACTGGGCAATTGTTGCAATTAATCACAATTTTTTAGCACTGGCTCAAACTAAAACCGACGTTTTCCCCAAGTCCTAGCTATGATAAGCTGACACCAGAATAGATTGTTGTTGCTGTTACCCAGAAAAATTTACATGGCTATTTTGGACTCTCAAGGTCGTTTATTCGGCAAAATAAACTTGCTCGATTTGGGTGCTGTTTTGGTAATTGTCCTAGTTTTAATTGGGATCTTTTTATATCCTGGCACTTCAGGTTCGGTGGCTCAAGTTAACGAAGCTACTAAACCCGTCGAAGTCGATTTAGTTGTGCGCGGGTTGAACATTAAAGATCCAGAACAATTGTTTACTAACGGCTTTACTAAGGGTGGCAAAACCAACATCGTTATCCGCAATCAACCGCACGGCAGTTTAGAAATTCAGTCTGTTCAGCAGTTGCCTAGAACTATATTAGTAGCTCAACCCGATGGTTCTTTAAAAGAGTACACCGACCCCCGACCAAATCAATTTAGTACAGATATGCTTTTGACTTTAAAAGGCAAGGCAACAATTAGACCCGATGGCGCTGTAATCAGCAATAGCAAACTTAAAATTGGCAATCCTATTGAACTTGAAGGCTTTAACTACAACTTTAATGCCACAGTCATTGATGTACGGATTATTGATAAAAAATAATCTTAATTACTAGCCTCCTGTAATAAAGGTAAAAATTGGCGGATTAAGCCAATGGTTATCGCCGGTGATTCTAGTTGGGGTGTAAGCCCGACATCTTCTAATTGCTGAAATACCTTAATAGCTTGGGGATTGATGGCAGCGAAACGCTGACCTATTTGGGGGCCTGTAAATTGAGACTTTTGCCCCCAAATAATTGCTGTAGGAATAGTTAGCTGAGGAATATAAGTAGATAAATCGAAGCACAAGTCGCCGCGCACGAAAGAAAGCGCGGCGTATTCAGCGTTCGGTTGTTTTGCAGATTCTAGATAAGCATCGACAATTTCATCATAAACTCGGCTAGAACAGGCAAATTGCCGTTGTTCTAAAAAACTGCGAATGCCGTTGCTGGTAGCAACACCCGTAATATAAAGCAAGCGGTCGAGAATTGGGGTACTAATCAATTGCGCAAAGAAACTTTGCGAATAATCAGCGCCAAAATCTGAGAGTCCTGCGGGAGTTGTGAGAATTAGCGACTTAAATAATTCGGGACGAGCGATCGCAAGTCTAATTGTAAAGGCTGCTGTTAGCGATGAAGCAACTACGGTTACAGGAATGCTAGATATTTGTACTAGAAATTCGCCAATAGTAGTTAAATAGTCGTCAATTTGATAGTTTCGTTCGGGATGTTCGGAATTACCCCAACCAATTAAATCTGGTGCAATAATTTTATACTCGCTGGCAAAGGCTGGATAAACTTTTGACCACTCGTAGGCAGAAGAACCACCCCCAAACCCGTGCAAAAATACTAAAGTTTCTGGGTTTTCTGGAGTGCGATCACTCCAAGGCAGTTTACTATTGGTGTAGTACGCCATTCTGCCTAAAGAAGTTAGTACAGAATTTTGCTCAAATCCTAGCGGCTGAAACATCAATTTATCTCCCTAACATTACTCAACAATTTAACTAATAAGTTAAAGTTTTAACTATTTACTTGGTTGGGCTTTTTCTACAGTGTCATTATTTACACCTAAAGTTAATTGTAAAGGTGCTTTTTGGGCATAGGCTTTTACTACTTGGCGATAAACTTGGTAATTTGTCGGCAAAGTTTGCTGTTGATTCCCAGCGGTATAACTAAGTCGATAATCTACTGACTTAATCAGTTGTGGAATAGTCGGTTTTTGAGAAAATTTTTGTCGTTGCTCAATTTCATCTACCGTTGGTCTTGGCGGTAAAGCCGCCCACCATAAGCCTTTGTCGTCGGGGTCTGTAACGGCATTTTCGGGCTTGATACCATTGCGATTGAGCAAAGAAGTGGAAGCAAAAGTTTCTAAGCGAGTTAAATTATCGCTACCGGGGTTGACTGCATACTCAACTTGCCAAGTATAAGTAGTCAACGCCGTTGCTTCGTATTGCATAGTAGTTACTGTAGAGCAACTAGCAAGGAAAATTGTACTCAACCCACTGTAAAAAAAGATTAATTTGCCGCTTTTAGCGATCGCGTAACTCATTTAATAATTGCTAAAGTTAAAACTTCCAGTTAATTTCCGCTTGTAAAAATTATCAAAATGCAACTGGCTCCATTTTTTCCCGTCCTCTACCGCATTCTACAACCAACGTTTCCCAACTGTCTTTGGTCTGGCAATGCTCATACCAAAGAAATTGCTTTGACTTTTGATGATGGTCCTCATCCAGTCTATACTCCCCAATTGCTCAAAGTTTTAGATTATTACGCCATTCCAGCTAGTTTTTTTTGGTTGGGTGCTTGCGTCCATCGTTCTCCTGCGGTTGCTAAGTCAGTGAGCGATCGCGGACACTGGATTGGTCTGCATGGCTACGATCATCGCTCTTTTCCGCTTCTAACTACCGCCGAATTGCAACGGAGCTTACAATCAACTCAAAGCGCCATTTCTACCGCTTGCGGCGTGAATCCAGAAACTATCCGCGATGTTCGCCCTCCAAACGGTTTATTTACTCCCCAAACCTTGGAGTTACTAAATCAATGGCAATATCGTTCGGTAATGTGGAGCGTAGTCCCAGAAGATTGGGTACGACCGGGAATAAAAATTGTCGTCCAGCGAGTGTTAGAACAAGTACAAAACGGCTCAACTATTGTCTTGCACGATGGCGCTTGTGGCGGACAGGATGTGGCAGAAATTACCCAAATTTTGCTTCCCGAACTTCTGCGACGCGGCTATAAATTTGTTAGTGTTAATAGCTTTTGGCAAGCTCGCGCCAGTTATTTACGACCGTAATTTTTTGCTGTTTGTGTCCAAAGTTGCAAATTATTTTTATCTTATCTGTAATTCCAGATATTTATTCACTACAATAGCGAGAGAACTTCGGCGATTTGTCAAGTTCTCTGAGGTTGAAATTTAAGCAAGGGTCAGTTAACTTAGACAAAGACCAGTAAGTTTAAGTTTAGGTTAATCCAGAATTAGTGTTAAGGAGCGATCGTGCAAAACCTCTGACTTTCAATTTGAGGTAATTTACACTACTATTCCCAGCACTTTTAACGATTGGCAAGTTATCCGAAACCCAATTTAAGGTAAAAAACATTAAGCTTGATGGTTGAATTCTATGCCTGAGCAGATAACAAATGCTAACTATTCCACTCAAAAATCGGGAATTGATGGCAATTGAGCCAAGCAAGTTTAAAATATTAAACAAGTATGGGAGCAGCTAAAGCCTTTGGAGCCACCTATTTTAGTTGCCTCCAAATATTACCTTGCACTCAAAAAAACCAGTTTAACTAATGACTGTTGTAGGTTTTACAATTGAAACATTAAATGCAGGCAAATTCTGTGAAACAGGCTACAATCGGAGGGGTCTTAGCAACTCCAAGCATTAATAGCAGTTTTTAAAGCTACTATTAAGCACTAGGTTTTATAAAAGGATAAAGTTTTGTTTTAGGTAAATCAATAGAGCGATCGCATCGGTAATTTTTAATATCAATGTATCTGGTCTATTTGATTTTGCCACTGACAGGACAAGTAATTAAAACTCTTATTAAATAAGCTACTAGCACAATTAATAAGAGTACGAAATAAATGTCGATAGATTGATAGTTGAATCAAGGAGCATGAGGAACGCGGCATGAACCAGGCTAACAACGTACTCGAAACCACTCACCAGCCTGAAATCAAAACAATTAGTCAGCCTGAAAGCACTTTAGAAGTTTTGATTGAAGAAGAATTTGACCCTTTAGACGTAGACGAACAAGATGAATTGATAGAATCGCAACCTGAAGAAGAAGTAAAAGCTGGTAAAGTTGTCAAGTCTCGTCGTCGGGCGCAAACCAAAAAGAAGCACTATACAGAAGATTCCATTCGCCTGTATTTGCAAGAAATAGGTAGAATTCGGCTGCTAAGAGCGGATGAGGAAATTGAACTAGCTCGGAAAATTGCCGAATTGTTGGAAATGGAGCGGGTGAGAGAGCAACTTTGCGAGCGCCTAGATCGCGAGCCTCACGACAATGAATGGGCCGAAGCGGTAAAAATGCCGATAAATTCCTTTCGTTATCGCCTCCATGTCGGACGACGGGCTAAAGATAAGATGGTGCAGTCGAATCTGCGATTAGTAGTTTCTATTGCCAAAAAGTACATGAATCGCGGCTTGTCTTTTCAAGACTTGATTCAAGAAGGCAGTTTGGGATTAATCCGAGCGGCGGAAAAGTTTGACCACGAGAAGGGTTATAAGTTTTCAACTTACGCTACTTGGTGGATTCGCCAAGCAATTACTCGCGCGATCGCCGATCAATCAAGAACAATTCGCTTACCCGTCCACCTTTACGAAACTATTTCTCGCATCAAAAAAACTACTAAGTTGCTTTCTCAAGAAATGGGACGCAAGCCTACAGAAGAAGAAATTGCGACGCGAATGGAAATGACTATTGAGAAGCTGCGATTTATTGCTAAGTCTGCTCAATTGCCAATTTCTTTAGAAACCCCCATTGGTAAAGAAGAAGATTCTCGCCTGGGGGATTTTATTGAGTCGGACGGCGAAACACCAGAAGACCAAGTTTCTAAAAATTTGTTGCGCGAAGACTTAGAAAAAGTTTTGGATGGTCTTAGCCCCCGTGAAAGAGATGTATTGCGCCTGCGTTATGGCTTAGATGACGGTCGGATGAAAACCTTAGAAGAAATTGGACAGATATTTAACGTTACTCGCGAACGTATCCGTCAAATAGAAGCTAAAGCTTTACGTAAATTACGACATCCAAATCGTAACAGTGTTTTGAAGGAATATATCCGCTAAAATTTCTCAGTTTCTGTAACTAAGTCAATTTTTTAAACGTTGATGGCTACTGCCGTTAACGTTTTTTTGCTCAAATAAAATGACCTAAGAGATTCTTGTTATCTCTTAGGTCAAAAAATTCCTTGTCTTTGATACTTTTTTACTGGGTATTACATGATGCCCCAGAAGTGGAGAAAACCTTGTCCAGAGAACAATTCAATTCCGGCAGCAGCTAAGAAACCAATCATTGCTAAACGACCATTCCAGATTTCGGCTTGAGGGGTAAACCCGTAGCGCCAAGCGTTGCGGTCTTCCATTACTGGGGGTGTAACTACTTTAGGTGTGCTTTGCATGGCTGGTGTTCCTGTTAGTTTGTTAATTTATGTTTCCTTCTATGTAAACTAATGTAACACTCTTATTTACAATTTGTCTATGCCTTAAGTAAGAAAAGCTCGTTAGTCATACCAGATTGCTTTACCTGTATCAGGGTCGAAGAAATGCAGCTTATCGGGAGTAAAAGAGAGCCATAACTGTTCTTGAAGCGATACTGAGCGATGGGGGGGAATTCTTACTTGAATAGAAGCCGCATTCGTTGAATTAGTAGGACTGACGGAAAGATAGGTTTCGTTGCCAAGGGCTTCTACAAGGTCTACTTGGACGGGAAGATTGTTAGAACTTGCCTTGTCAAGCTCAAAATGCTCTGGTCGGATACCGAGAATTAGGGGTTGGCGATCGTATTTACTTAAAGCTAGTTGCCAAACTTCAGGCAGTGTGAAGCGAAACAAAGGATGAGAAATTACTAAAGGCGATTGAAATTCCACTTCTAAAAAATTCATCGGTGGCGAACCAATAAATTCGGCTACAAACTGCGTAGCTGGGCGATTGTAGAGTTCTAGAGGACGAGCAACTTGTTGTAATTGCCCTAAATTCATAACTGCGATGCGAGTTCCCATGGTCATTGCTTCGGTTTGATCGTGAGTGACGTAAATTGTCGTCGTCCCTAATTGGCGTTGCAATTTAACTATTTGGGCGCGAGTTTCGGCGCGGAGTTTGGCATCTAAATTAGAAAGCGGCTCATCCATTAAAAACACTTGCGGATTGCGAGAAATTGCCCGACCCAAAGCTACGCGCTGCTTTTGTCCGCCAGAGAGTTGTTTGGGCAATCGGTTTAATAACGCCTCAATTTGTAGTAACGAAGCAACATTTTTTACCCGCTTATCTACCTCTTGTTCGCGATCGCCTTTGTAATGTAAAGGTGCAGGAAGAAGCCGTGTCATGCCTCCCAGAGTATTTTCTGCCCAAGTTGATAAATTTTTTTCTTGTCCGCCTCTTGCCCCGCGACGCAGCCCAAAAGCAATATTGTCATAAACTGTCATGTGGGGATAAAGAGCATAGTTTTGAAACACCATTGCAATATCCCGCGCCTTGGGTGGCAAGTTGTTAACTAGGGTATCTCCTATCCAAATATTGCCTCCGGTCATTTCTTCTAAGCCTGCAATTAGCCGCAACAGGGTACTTTTGCCGCAGCCAGAAGGACCCACAAGTACCATAAATTCCCCATCTTCCACCGCCAGATCGATTCGTCGCAAGACATTAATACTATTTACTGCTTGCGGCATTTCCTCTACCGCCGCAATCAATGGTTGGGCGACGGCGGGAAACTTAGCTTTTTCTGCCTTAGCAACGCTAAGAAAGCTTTTATAAATATTTTCTAAAACTACCTGTGCCACGAGTTTTTTTATCACTGAAACTGTTTACAATCACGTTCAGACAATTGAGCTATTTAATTTCTCCCGCCTGCCACAATATTTACGCTGACAATCTTCTCATCGCTCTTAAGTTCGGCAAGGCGACTTCCCGTACCATCTTTACCCGTAACACTAATAGCACTTGCAGACACCTGTAACAAGCGTTGACTTGTCGTCACTGCTAGCATTGCCGAATCTGGGGCTAAAATTAAACTTACTACCGCATCAAATTTACTGGTAAAAGATATTGCTTGAGTGCCAATATCGCCGCGATTACCGCGCCGCAGAGAACGCATGGGCATTTGTTTGGCGTATCCTAGCTGAGTAAATAGTAATAAGTTTTCCTCCGGATCAGAACTTGTAACAAAACCAACTAATTTTTCATTTTTTCGCAATCGTAAAGCTTGCAAGCCTACGGCCGTCCTCCCCAGAATTGGCAATTGTTCGTCATCTACCCTAAATCTGAGCAACCGTCCCCCCTCTGTAGCCAAAACCGCATCTTCTGCCGCTCCCGTAATTCGACAAGCTAACAAGCGATCGTCATCTTTAAATTTAATTGCTGTCAAACCACGAGTGCTTAAACCTGCAAACTCCTCTAAAGCCAAGCGTTTAATGCGTCCCAACTTAGTTAATAGAACCATCTGCGCTGCATTATCTGGTAAAACAAACTGTGAAACGACACTTTCTGTCGCATTAGGCAGCAAATTAATCAACGGCGTACCTCGTCCCGACAAACTGCGCCCAGACAACAAAGGCACTTCTCTCACCTTCACTGGGTAAACCTTGCCGCCACTGGTTAGCACCACCAAGTCTTGTTTTGTATTCGCCGCTACTACCTGCAGCACGCAATCATTATCTATCGCCCCATTGGACTTTTTCCCGGCTTTTTGACCATTAACCAACCTGCGAACATAACCGCGCAAGGTAAATTCTACTAATGCCTCCTCACCTTGTTCTTCTTTTTGAGCGTTTTCTGCGTCAAGGCGGCGGTTTTTTTCCTTTTCCTCCCGCAACATCTGCTCGTTGACAAACTTCGTTCGCCGTTCATCTCCATGCTTGCGTTTAAGAGTGCGTAAGTCTTTTTTTAACACCTTCAACAACTCGCGGCGATCGCTTAATAACTTTTGCAGCCCTTCAATTTCCTTGCTCAAGCGCTCAAATTCTGCTAATAAATTCTGCTTTTCTAAGCCTGTCAATCGTCGTAAAGGCATAGCCAGCACGGAATCGGCTTGAATCTCGCTTAAACCAATAAGATTTTGCAGCGCTATTTTTGCCGTGCTTCCATCCGCCGCTTGGCGCAAAATATCAATAACTTCATCCAATCTTGCTAAGGCTTTATTCAACCCTTCAACAATATGAATCTGCCCTTGGGCTGCCTCTAATTGGTGGGAGTAAAGACGATTTAAAGTTTGTTCGCGAAACTTCAAAAACTCCTCTAATAGTTGCTTTAAACTTAACTGGCGCGGTTGTCCGTCCACAATCGCTAGCATAATCGCCCCAAAATTTATTTGCAAAGCCGTTTGTTGGTATAGGCTTTGCAACACGGCGTGGGAACTAGCATCCCGTCGCAGTTCGATTACTACTCTCATCCCTTCGCGATCGCTTTCATCGCGAATATCCGAAATTCCTTCTAACTTTGCCCCGTTAACTAATTCCGCCATTTTCTCAATCCAAGCCGCCTTATTGACTTGGTAAGGCAACTCTGTAACGACAATTGCCGTCCGCCGCCGGGTGTTTTTTGTCGCCGCAATTTCTTCAATCGCCGCCACTCCCCGCAATACAATACTTCCTCGCCCAGTGGTGTAAGCTTCTTTTATGCCACCAGTTCCGATAATTTCGCCCCCGGTGGGAAAATCGGGCCCTGGAACTAACTCTAATAGCTGTTCTTCTGCTAATTCTGGGCGATCGATTAACGCAATCAAACCATCTACTACTTCACTCAAGTTATGAGGTGGAATATTTGTTGCCATCCCCACCGCAATTCCCGCACAGCCATTTAACAGCAATAAAGGCAGTTGGGCCGGTAGGACTGTAGGTTCTTGCTGAGAATTGTCAAAATTGCTAATAAATTCAACCGTTTCCTCGCCAATATCCGCCAACATTGCTTCATGGCTCATCGACGATAGCCGAGTCTCGGTATAGCGCATTGCCGCCGGAGGATCGTTGTCTACCGAACCAAAATTGCCATGGCCTGCTAGCAATGGGTAGCGGCTAGAAAAGTCTTGGACTAACCTAACTAAAGCCTCATAAACCGATTGATCGCCGTGGGGGTGATATTTGCCCAATACGTCCCCTACTACCCGCGCGCACTTACGATAAGGGCGATCGGGAGTCAAACCCAGTTCGTGCATGGCGTACAATATCCGCCGATGGACGGGTTTTAAGCCATCGCGGACATCGGGCAATGCTCGCCCGACAATTACACTCATGGCATATTCAAGATAAGACCGTTGCATTTCTGTATGCAGGGCGGTGGCGATCACCTGTCCCGTTGAGAGAAGGTTT
The DNA here is from genome assembly GCA_019359635.1 of Chroococcus sp. CMT-3BRIN-NPC107. GTDB lineage: Bacteria > Cyanobacteriota > Cyanobacteriia > Cyanobacteriales > Chroococcidiopsidaceae > Aliterella. The sequence goes on along the minus strand of JAHHGY010000006.1, from coordinate 65,558 downwards.
AACTGTTTTGCCATGAGATTTTCCTGTCTATAGATAAAATAACTGAATAAGTTGAATGAATTGTTTTTGACTTTTTACAAGCACAAGCTGTAGGGTAACTCGCAGGAAGAACTTGTTGTTTGAGATGCGTTAATTTTAGTTATAGCTTCAACATTTTTAACTACTAGCATTTAATAGCTTGCACCATAAAGTATGAAAACTGTTTTGATTGTGGAAGACGATCCGATTAATGCGCGTGTTTTTGCCAAAATCTTGACTAAACGTGCAGGCTTAGAGGTTAAGCATACTGAGAATGTCGAAGAAGTAATGCAAATTGCCTTGAATAAATTAGCAGACATTATTTTGATGGATGTTTCTCTCTCTCGCAGTGTTTATCAGGGTAAGTCTGTAGATGGTATCAAAATTACCCAAATGTTAAAAGCCAATCCCGAAACAGCTTCCTTGCCAGTTATTTTAGTCACGGCTCATGCTATGGAAGGCGATCGCCATAGTTTTCTTTCCCTTAGTGGTGCGGATGGCTATATTTCTAAGCCCGTAGTTGACCATCAAGAATTTGTTGACCAAATTATGGCGCTGATTCCAATAGATTAGTGCAATTGTACTATCAAACGTTATTAAGCGATCGCTATTTTGAGGAGCGGTAAAATTAACTAAAGCCCCAGTCCTTACCATTTAAGGACTAGGGCAATTTGAATTGAACTAGCCCCAGGCAATCTAAAGACCAGACATTACTTCCCTCGCGGCGGCTAATGTTTGGTCTATATCCGCCTCGGTATGGGCTACCGAAGTAAACCCAGCTTCAAACTGTGAAGGAGCTAAATAAATACCGCGCTCTAACATCCCGCGATGGAAGCGGCTAAACTTGCTCAAGTCAGACTTTTTCGCATCTTCGTAGCTGTGGACGGGGCCGGGGGTAAAAAATAACCCAAACATCCCGCTAATTTGACCGACACAAATCTCTTGCCCCGTTTCTTTAGCAATCAGTAACAAGCCATCAATTAATTTTTTGGTAATGCGCTCTAAATACTCATAAGTTCCAGGCTTTTGCAATAGTTCTAAAGTTTTAATCCCCGCCGTCATTGCCAAAGGATTCCCCGACAGCGTCCCGGCTTGATACATAGGCCCTGCGGGTGCAACCATTGACATAATATCTCTACGACCGCCATAGGCTCCTACAGGCAACCCACCGCCAATAACTTTACCTAAAGTCGTTAAGTCTGGGGTAACTCCAAACTTTTGTTGAGCGCCACCGTAAGCAATCCGAAAGCCTGTCATGACTTCATCAAATACTAGCAAGGCTTGATTTTCTTTGGTTATTAGGCGCAAACCTTCTAAAAATCCGGCATCAGGGGCAATAAAACCCGCGTTTCCTACCACTGGTTCTAAAATTACGCCAGCAATTTGGTTTGGATGCTCGGCAAATAAGGCTTTAACAGCTTCAAGATCGTTGTAAGGAGCGGTTAAAGTATCCGCCGTTGTAGACTTGGGAACTCCGGGAGAATCGGGCAAACCTAAAGTTGCGACCCCCGACCCCGCTTTAACTAAGAACATATCCGCATGACCGTGATAGCAGCCCTCAAACTTGATGATTTTGTCTCGTCCTGTAAAGGCTCGCATCAGGCGCAAAACTGCCATACAAGCTTCGGTGCCAGAATTAACAAAACGTACCATTTCAATACTGGGAACAGCATTAATTACCATCTCAGCTAAAACGTTTTCAAGGATGCAGGGCGCACCAAAGCTAGTTCCTTTTTCTAAGGCAGCTTGCAAGGCGCTAATTACTTCTGGATGGGCGTGACCGCAAATTGCTGGTCCCCAGCTACCCACGTAGTCAATATATTGATTGCCATCTACATCCCAAACATAAGCACCCTTTACGCGGTCAAAGACAATTGGTTGTCCGCCTACAGATTTGAATGCTCTAACGGGAGAATTTACTCCCCCAGGCATCAAAGCTTGGGCGGCGGCGAAGATTTCTTCAGATTTGGTAGTTTTGATGGTGGTATTAACCAAAGTTTTCTCCTAAAAATGTATCTCGTAAGTAGTTGCGTGCCTGGTTTAGAATTCTTATGTTAATCAATTATCAAAGCACAAAAATAAAGTTATGTTATTTCAAACCGCGATTTAATAGGTATAAATTTAATATTTTTACTCTTAAAGAACATATTAGACGTAGGCGACGACTAACTGCCCTTACCTTAAATCTCTCTTCCAAACTGGGAGAAAAACTCAAAGGTGGCGAACCTTTTGCCTTGGGATACGGTGTTGAAAGAGGACGGCTGTGTTGAATTCAATGCTTAGAGGTTTATTAACTGGCTGCACTGCCCCTAAAATTGTCCAGGTATATTTTAGGAAAAAATTATCAGTAGTCTTGAATAAGTAAGGATAAATAGACCTTAGCTTTAATAATTCATTATCTAATGTGGTTTTCGCTCCTTTTTAGAGAATAACCAGGTTTCTCTATCAGTAGACAAGCACTAATTGCCATAAACCTATAGATAAATCACGGCTACGTTTGTCAACACTGATATCAATGAGATTTCTTTGTTTTTATATCCAGACAAGATAAAGTTGGTAGAAATTATTCTCTCTGATTATTACCCCTATATCTGCTCCTATTAAATAGTTAATCGCCCTTTGTTCTACATTGTTCTTGTTAGAAATATCTGTCCTGCTTGTATCATCACTTGTTCGGGACGGTTGTGATGCAAAAACTTTTTCAGGGAAGAAAAGCGGAGGGGAAAGAAGTTCTTTGATGCTACCACTTTGAAAATGGGGTTAATCAAGAGAATCCGCCCAAAGGACATCTCCCGGAGCAACTCCTAAAACCTGTCGGTTGTGCAACAGGATTAATAATTTCCTCTCCCTGATAGTGCGCTGTGGTGTATTGAAGGACGCAAATCCCATTCCCGGTTTGACTAATGGTTTTACCCAAGGGTGGTTTTGTTCAATCCTGTGATTGAGATCCTTAAGGCGTTGCTGAAAGTGTGATGATTTTCAGAAGAATCCTTTTGGCGGTAAGAGCGCGGATAACTGAGATACCAGCGCAGGCAACCGTAGGATGACTTCGGGCTGATAGTGCTGCCACTGGAAGGGGGATTTAGAATTCATTTATGTATAATCACTTCCTATCCAAGCAATTGCGGTTTGAAACTATCTGTGCTAGTAAGCAATTGGATCGCTCAATCCTAGCTCGCAAAAAGCTTCTAGTCTCAACTTGCAAGAGTCACACGCGCCGCAAGCTTTCTCGTTTCCGGCATAACATGACCAAGTTTTTTCCCAAGGTACGCCTAGCTTATTGCCAAGTTGGATAATTTCAGTCTTTTTCATCTCAATTAGCGGCGCAACTATTTTAATCGCTTCCCCTTCTCTACCTTGTTTTGTCCCCAGTCTAAAAACTTCCTGCATTGCTTGAATATAATCGGGGCGACAATCGGGATAGCCGGAGTAATCTAAGGCATTGACACCAATGTAGACGCGCTCTGCACCAATGGTTTCGGCGTAAGCTAGGGCAAAACTCAAAAATATAGTATTACGGGCGGGAACGTAGGTTACAGGGATATTTTCGCCCATTTGGGAAAGCGATCGCTCTAAGGGTAAATCTATCTTGTCATCGGTAAGCGCCGAACCACCCCAAGCTCGCAAATCGAAGCTAATTACTTTACTATCAACTACACCTGCGGCTTTGGCAATGGCGATCGCCGACTCTAGTTCTCGTTGATGTCTTTGGTGGTAATCAAAAGATAGGGCGTAACATTCACATCCCGAAGACTTGGCGCTATAAAGTACCGTCGCTGAATCCAACCCACCAGACAACAAAACCACTACCTTCACGTTAGCAACACCTTTTGCATATAGGTTTTTAGATTTCTATGCTAGATGAGTTTGTTAAGATGCGAAGCTCTGCGATCGCGCTTTACTTACTTACTGGTCTGAGCAATGATTATATCTAACACTTTCAAATCTTCTTCAACGGAGGCTAAACCTGGGACGACAGCCTTCGGATCTTCTTGAACAGGTTTTATTTGTTCAACGATGATATCCTGACTCAAGTTATCCAATTGGCGATCTAAGTTTTCTTAAATCTCTTTCGTTGTTTTCTATATTAAGACAAATATATCTGACTTGCGTTGACAATTTGCTCGGTGGTTAGTTCTAGTTGTCCAAAAGTCGGCGAAATAATCGGAGTATTTGCGATAAATCTTTGTACTTGGTATTCCCCATCAATTAACTGATATACCGACACTGTAGGCACTTTAGGATAGCCCAAATAAGTGCGAGATGCGATCGCTAAATAGTCAACAATCCAATACTCTACAATTCCTAAACGCTGATACTCCACCAATTTATCAATGTAATCGTCTTCCCAATTGGTTGAAACAACTTCTACCGCTAGTTGAATCGGCTTAATTAGTGCTGCATAAGCCATTACATTAGCATTCCACTCTACTTCGCTAACTAGGCTAACATCGGGATTTCTGCCTTGTTCTTTTCCGTCACTGGTAGAAGTTTTGATAATTATATCTTTGTCAACAATATAATTTAGTCCTAGGCGATCGCTCTCTTGAGCGAAATACTTAACCAGATATCTTGATACATTTTTATGCGCTCTAATCGCCTCCACTTGAACAATCTCCCCATTCACTAATTCAAAAATTCCCTCGCCATCTGGGTATTGCTGAAGGAACTCGGCAAAACTTAGCTGTTTGATGGTGGTAGTCATAAAAATTACCTTGTGCTTTGACAAACCTATTGGTTGCAACGGAGCTTTAAGCTGATTTATTTTGCGGCAAATTACCACCAATAGCCGATATTTACTATAAACCAACTAATGGACGGGCAAAAAACTGACACATTCTCTTGCCCATAAAGGCTGCTGCCAAAATAACACTAAAGATAGCGATCGCACTTGATAAAAAAGTACATAATACAGGAACTTCCAATAAGCTTTAAGATTCTTGATAAATAGAAGCATTATGTGACTATCTGGATGATTTAAGTGCTTAAGTGTCGATAATTGACCGCATACGCCCTTTTATGGCGTTTATATACTTTGGTGGTTGAGAAAAGGAAAGGAGTGGAGAACAGCATATTCATGGCACAACCAAACATTCATGTGCAGCGCAACCAGCCTCAACCAATCCGCATAGGCGTGATTGGAGTGGGGAATATGGGACAGCATCATACCCGCGTACTAAGTTTACTTAAAGATGTAGAGCTTGTTGGGGTTTCTGATATTAATGTCGAAAGAGGACTCGATACTGCTAGTAAGTACCGAGTTCGTTTTTTTGAAGATTATTGCGATTTACTACCTCATGTAGATGCAGTATGTATTGCTGTTCCCACTTATTTACATCATTCGGTGGGCATGACTTGCTTGGAAGCTGGTATTCACGTTTTAATCGAAAAGCCAATCGCTGCTAGTATTGCCGAAGCTGAATCTTTGGTAAATGCGGCGGCCCAATCTCAAAGTATTTTACAAGTAGGTCATATTGAGCGCTTTAACCCAGCTTTTCAAGAACTTAGTAAAGTTTTAAAAACCGAGCAATTGTTGGCAATAGAAGCTCATCGCATGAGTCCTTACTCCGATCGTGCTAATGATGTATCGGTAGTATTGGATCTAATGATTCATGATATCGATTTGCTTTTAGAATTAGCTAATTCTCCAGTAGTCAAATTAACAGCAAGCGGTAGCCGCGCCTGTGCTAGTGAATCGGTCAGTTTTGCAGCAAATACTAAACCGCGCCCTTATCTAGACTATGTTACAGCTACATTAGGCTTTGCTAACGGCATAGTAGCGACCCTGACAGCTAGTAAAGTTACTCATTGCAAAATCCGCCGAATTGCCGCTCATTGCAAAAACTCTTTGACAGAAGCAGATTTTCTGAATAATGAAATCTTGATTCATCGTCAAACCACTGCTAATTGCATGACCGATTACGGTCAAGTGCTTTATCGTCAAGACGGTTTGATTGAAAAAGTTTACACCAGCAACATAGAGCCACTCCACGCGGAACTTGAGCATTTTGTCAACTGTGTAAGGGGTGGAAATCAGCCATCAGTAGGTGGAGAACAAGCTTTAAAAGCGCTAAGATTAGCAAGTTTAATCGAGCAGATGGCTTTAGATGGTCGTGCTTGGAAACAATCGGGAATTGATGCCAATTTTCCCAGTTGTGACATCGTTACCGTGTAGAAGCGATTAGAATTAAGGCGAACGGATTAGAAATCTACCACTAGAGGAGATTAGCCTCATGTCTGACTTGAATCGCGGAATTATGAAGTTCAAGGGCGCAGATACCCCAAAAGCAGTTACGATTTCTACCGTGCTGATTTTAGGAGCGATCGCGGCTTTGGTTATTTGGGCATTAAAATCTGCTTACGCAGTTAATTAATCTCAGGTTTTTGAACTAAAAAACCTGCCTCTAGAGGCGGGTTTTGTTTTGAGTAAGCTTAACAGCCGTAGCAATAAATTTTTTGAGTTTCTAACTGGTCGCAAATGGCAGAAGGTGGAGCATCTTTGCTTAATACCTGACGATCCAACTTGACTTGCAAGCTAGTTAAAGGATCGACTCCTGGAGAAACTAAAAACTCTAACTTTTCTAAAAATGTCCAATTAGCAAGATTATCTAAAATTTGCGAAACCGCCTTTACGTAAGGATGAGCGGGGTTTTTATACCAATCTATAGCTGCAACTTTGGCTTGATCGAAGCCTAGATGTACCGTTAAAGAAGGTTCGCTAAATAAAGCGATCGCAACAGGTCTTGCTTCTTCCTGCAATAATAAGTCAGACGTGTGCGCTAAGTTTCGCAGTTTTTCTAAGCGATCGTAGCGCTCTGTTACAGACAATGGCTCGTCTTTCCAGTGCAAAGCTACAGTAACTAAGTAGGTTTGCAGCAGCATATGACCTAACTTTTCTGCCTTTGTCGCTAAGTATATTGAGTTGTAATCGGTAGCTTCGATTAATAATGGTAATCTGTCTGCTACCTCCAATCCGTAACCCTTCAACCCGGCAATTTTGCGAGGATTGTTAGTAATTAGGCGGATTCTTTCTACACCCAAATCGTTTAAAATTTGCGCTCCTACTCCATAATTACGCAAATCGGCAGGAAAACCCAAGCGTTCGTTAGCTTCCACCGTATCTAAGCCCATATCTTGCAAGGAGTAGGCTTTAAGCTTATTGATTAATCCAATTCCGCGCCCTTCTTGCCGCAAATAGACTACTACACCAGACCCGGCATTTTCAATCATTTTTAACGCCGCTTGCAATTGCATTCTACAATCGCAACGCAAAGAGCCTAAAGCGTCTCCCGTCAAACATTCCGAGTGCATCCGCACCATGACAGTTTTGTTAGCAAAATCGGCGGGTTCGCCTTTAACGATCGCCACGTGTTCGGAATTATCTAGGGTATTGCGGTAAGCGTAGATATGAAACTGTCCAAATTGCGTAGGTAATTTAGTTACCGTTTCCCGACGGACAAAGCGCTCGTATTTGAGACGATAACTAATTAAGTCAGCAATACTAATAATTTTTAATTTATGAACTTTGGCATACTCTATTAATTGTGGCAAACGCGCCATTGAGCCGTCAGAGTTTTGAATTTCACAAATTACCCCGGCGGGGTATAACCCGGCTAATTGTGGTAAATCGACCCCAGCTTCGGTATGTCCAGCCCGTTTTAAAACTCCTCCCTCTCGCGCTCGTAGGGGGAAAATATGACCGGGACGGTGCAAGTCTCTAGGTTTTGTATTGGGATTGAGAGTAACTTGAATAGTCCGAGCGCGGTCTTCGGCGGAGATACCTGTAGTTACGCCCAAAGCGGGAGACGCATCAATACTGACAGTAAAAGCTGTTTGATTGCGATCGGTAGTGTTAGTTACCATCAAAGGCAAATCTAGTTCGTCTAATCTTTCGCCAGTCATAGCTAGACAAATCAAACCCCGCGCCTCTACTGCCATAAAATTAATCGTATCGGGGGTAGCAAACTGGGCGGCGCAAATTAAGTCCCCTTCATTTTCCCGGTTCTCATCATCCACCACCACCAACATCCGCCCAGCTTTGAGATCGGCTAAAGCATCCTCGATTGAATCGAACTGAAATGGTTGTTTTAAAGCAGTTATAGGCTGTTGCACGGAGTATTATGAGTAAAGTAAAACGTAAAGTTTTTTGAAGCTTGGATTAATTTGATTGTAGCCTGTTTCGATTAAGGGGGAATGGCTAGTGAGGGATGAAAGATGGTGAGGGGGAGAGTGGTAGGAAAAGAAAATCTTATTTAAGGTTGGCAATACTTTTTAGGTTGATAGCAGAAAAAAGAATTAGGGAAATGCGATCGCATTATTATATATTTTGCTGATTTGCACTTTATTATTCAAAAACCTTGCTCATAGAAACACAACCTGATATAGAATTTGGCAAAAGTTAAATTTTTTTAGTTAAAACTCCTAAAGGTTAATAATTATGGGTGATATAAGGCGCGTATCGGTTGGGATTGTGGGCGCGTCAGGTTACGGAGGGGTGCAGCTAGTGAGGCTATTGATGGATCACCCAGAGTTAGAACTTACCTATTTAGGCGGTGAAAGTAGTGCCGGCAAACCCTTTGCCGATTTGTATCCACACTTAGGACATTTAGTCAAACGACAAATAGAAGCAGTAGACCCAGTAGAAATCGCCGAACGATGCGAAGTAGTATTTTTATCATTGCCCAATGGTTTAGCGTGTCAAATAGCGCCGACATTGATACAAAAAGGCTGTAAAGTGCTAGATTTATCAGCAGATTATCGGTTTACGAACTTAGACACCTATACATCGTGGTATGGAAAAGAGAGAAGCGATCGCGCCGTTGCCGACAAAGCAGTTTATGGCTTACCGGAACTATACCGAAACCGGATTGCCGAAAGTCAACTAATTGGCTGTGCGGGGTGCTATCCCACAGCGAGTTTACTAGCCCTTTCACCCTTACTCAAACAAGGATTAATCGTGCCAGAAACCGCTATTATCGATGCAAAATCGGGAACCTCCGGGGGAGGGAGACAAGCAAAGACAAGTATGCTGTTAGCGGAAGCAGATAACTCCATAGGAGCGTACGGAGTAGCGAGGCATAGACACACCCCAGAAATTGAGCAAGTTTGCAGCGATTTAGCAGGACAAGAAGTAACAATTCAATTTACGCCGCATTTAATGCCAATGGTGAGGGGAATATTAGCAACAGTTTATGCAACCTTAAGAGATCCGGGATTAGTAAGAGAAGATTTAATGACAATTTACACAGCATTTTATCGCAACTCCCCTTGGGTGACAGTCTGTGAAAGCGGCGTATATCCACAGACAAAATGGGCGTGTGGCAGCAACCTATGTTACATAGGCATCGAAGTAGATCCGCGTACAGGGAGAGCGATCGTCATGTCTGCCATCGACAACTTAATCAAAGGACAAGCAGGACAAGCGATTCAGTGTTTAAACATTATGATGGGCTGGGATGAAACTTTAGGGCTACCAAAACTAGGATTTTACCCCTAAGTTAAAAATACAAATCTTGGATTGCACAGTATCTAGCCCACACACCCATAACTAAATGATGGGCTGGGATGAAATGGGGCTACCAAAACTAGAAGCGTACCCCTAAGCAGAAATCCTGGATTGCAAAGTATCTAGCTCACCACACCCGTAACTAAATCTATTGCACCGGAACTACCGAACACCAAGACAAGAAACTTTTGCAGGGGGTTTGGGGGAGGCAACTCGTCCCCCAATGGGGGGTCTGCCCCCCAAACCCCCCAAGTCTTGGTTTTTCTTAAACCAAAAACTAAAACTACTTAGCCCCCAACCCAACAGTTCCAGCATAGATAGCGCGACTTCCCAACTGGTCTTCAATTCTAAGTAAACGGTTATACTTAGCAACTCTTTCACTGCGACAGAGAGAACCCGTTTTAATTTGTCCAGCGCGAGTAGCGACAGCTAAATCAGCGATCGTTGTATCCTCAGTTTCTCCCGACCTGTGGCTAATAATAGAGCGGAAACCATTACGAGTAGCCAAATCTATAGTTTCCAAAGTTTCCGTTAAAGAGCCTATTTGATTGAGCTTAATTAGAATTGCATTAGCAGCAGATTGGTCAATACCTTTTTGCAGACGAGTAGCATTAGTTACAAACAAATCATCACCTACTAGCTGAGTTTTCTTACCTATTTGTTGAGTAAGAAGCTGCCAACTATCCCAATCATCTTCATGCAAACCATCCTCAATCGAAATTATCGGATAAGAGTCGCATAGTTGCCCTAAATAACTAATAAACTCCGTCGGTGCGTGAGGTACGCCATCGTAGACGTATTGACCATCCTTGTAAAACTCACTAGCCGCCACATCTAGCGCCAATGCTACTTGTTCCCCTGGCTTATAACCCGCTTTGGCGATCGCCATCATCAGCAATTCTAAAGCCGCTTGATTAGATTCTAAATTCGGCGCAAACCCACCTTCATCGCCTACGCCAGTTAGTAAACCTTTATCGTCTAAAACCTTACTCAAAGCCGCAAAAATCTCCGCTCCCCAGCGTAACGCTTCCCGAAAAGAAGACGCACCCACCGGAACAATCATAAACTCTTGAAAATCAACGTTATTAGAAGCGTGAGCGCCGCCGTTGATTACATTCATCAACGGTACAGGTAACAAGTTTGCTAAAGGGCCGCCCAGATAGCGGTAAAGGGGCAATTCTAGATACTCCGCACCAGCCTTAGCTGAAGCTAGAGAAACCGCCAAAATTGCGTTTGCACCCAAAGAAGATTTATTTGGCGATCCATCTAAAGCAATCATCGTACGATCGATTAATTCTTGATCGATGACATCTAACTCAAACAACTCCGGTGCGATCGCTTCATTGACGTTCTGCACCGCCTTAAGTACCCCCTTGCCTCCATAACGGCTTTGATCGTCATCCCGCAACTCGTGCGCCTCAAAGCTGCCTGTAGATGCCCCACTGGGGACTTGAGCCACCCCAACGACACCGCTAACCAAGTGAACTTCTGCTTCAACAGTGGGACGACCGCGCGAGTCGAGAATTTCTCTAGCAACAATGTTATCAATAGCAGTATCTAGTGTATTCATCATTCTCAATAGCACCTCAATTAAGTCAGCATCGGCTAGAAATGCAATATATCGCGTTTTTACAATAAAAAATGTAATGTAGTGAAGGATTTGGAGTTGCAAAATGCGATTACTACACACAATGCTCCGGGTGGGCAACTTAGAAGCGTCTTTAAAGTTCTACTGCGAACTATTAGGAATGAAATTATTGCGCCAAAAAGATTATCCAGGGGGCGAATTTACCCTAGCTTTTGTTGGCTACGGCGATGAATCTGACCATAGCGTCATTGAGCTAACCTACAATTGGGGTCAAGATAAATATGATTTGGGCAACGCTTACGGGCATATTGCCTTGGGAGTGGATGATATTTATAGCACTTGCGAACAAATTAAAGCCCAAGGCGGTAAAGTAGTCCGCGAACCTGGCCCAATGAAACACGGTTCAACGGTGATTGCGTTTGTAGAAGATCCTAATGGGTACAAAGTAGAGCTAATTCAACTAGGTACTCAAGGAACCAAGCAAGCATCCTCCGCTCAAATGGTTGCCAATAATTAGCAATGAAGTTTCAGCCCCAATTTTTTAAAAGCAAGCTAGGAACTGCTTGGGTATTAATAAATTACTCAATTTTGTTCCTAGCTTTTCCCGTAAAAGCTCAAGAGTACGTAGATTTTGATTCCACCCAACTTGCTCAAGCAACTTCAGTAGACGAACTGAGCGACGTTGAGCCGACAGATTGGGCATACCAAGCTTTAGCCTCGCTGATTCAACGCTATGGGGCTATTTCTGGCTATCCTGACGGCACTTTTCGCGGAAATCGCTCTTTAACCCGTTACGAGTTCGCGGCGGCGCTCCAAGGCGTATTAGAGCAAATTGTTGATAGAACTTTTGTTGCTCAAGAAGATTTAGTTACTTTGCGGCGCTTAGAAGCCGAATACCGCATACCTCTAGCGCAAATTCGCACTCGCTTAAACGATATTGATAGTCGCGTTACCAATCTAGAAACTAATCAGTTTTCCGCCACAAGTAAGCTGCAAGGAGAGGTAATTTTTGCCTTAACTGAAGGGAGAAAAGCAAATCCAACTTTTGTCGCTCGCACTCGCTTAAATTTTATTACCAGTTTTACCCCCGATAGCCGCCTAATTACTCAGCTTGAAGCTGGAAATGATGGAGGAGAGGCGATCGCCCTTATCCAAAATCCATTGCCTAATCTTTTAGGTACAACAGGATTACTAGCCGATGGCGGAGGCTTAGAATACGGGCAAGTTGATAACAATGTCCAATTGAGACGGTTATACTACACTTTTCGCCCCTGGCAAGACTTAGAAGTAACGGTAGGGGCAAAAATGCCCACTGAAGATTTTATCGATCGCAATCGCTACGCCAACAACGAATCTAGCGACTTTAGCTCTAGCTTTTTTATCAACAACCCGCTCATCGTTCAAAACCAAATCGATCGCCCTGGTGGTGCGGGAGCCGCCTTAGCTTGGAATATTAACGGCGGCGATCTAACGCTGCGAGGTCTTTATATTGCAGCTAATAGCGATGTAGTTAGTGGTGAAAGGGGTTTATTTGGCGATCGTAATTCCGGGATTGTCGAACTAGAATACGCTCCCCGTTCTAACTTTGCCGTGCGTTTGCAGTACACCAAAGCCTTAATTGACAACACTGATATTTCAGCTTTTGGCATTAATGGCGAGTATGCTTTTAACCGAACTACGGCGTTTTTCGGTCGGTTTGGTATTGGTAATTACGATGGATTTAATACAGCAATTTCCCAAAACCTCAACTTACATCCTTACACTTGGGCGGTGGGCATATCTTGGCGCGACTTGGTAATACCTGGAACTTTAACCGGAATTGCGATCGGGCAACCCTTTGTAGAGGCAGATTTGGGGGATGCAACGCAAACCAACTTTGAAGCTTTTTACAAACTCCAACTCAGCGATAATCTTAGTGTTAGCCCCATTGTGCAGCTAATTGACAACGCCAATAATAACAGTTCTAACGGGATTACTTGGCAAGCCACATTAAGGACGAGTTTCGCGTTTTAATACATAGTCCCATCTTTATGCGAAAAAATCCAGCCTGTAGAACCATTTTCGGCGATTAGATCGTCGTCAGGATAAGTTACTTTATCGTTAGGAGTGCGATCGCCTATCTCTAAATAAGTAGCAATTTCTTGACTGCGATTAATCAAACAATGTCCATTAGCAACTCCGGCAGGAAACCCAGCACAATCGCCTACGGTTAAAGTTTCCTCTCCCTCCTCTGTTACCAGCGTAATTTTCCCTGATAAAACATAAATAAATTCATCTTGCTTATCGTGCCAATGTCTCAACGCTGAGGCACTTCCAGGAGCAAGCTCAACTAAATTTACACCAAAGTTTTGCAATAACGCCGCATTACCCAAACGCTTCTTAACACGTCCTGCTACTACAGGTTTAAATTTTTCTGGATAATTAGAACCATAATTATTAATGACATTTTCTGGGTTAATTATCATTTTTAGTTAGTTGATGTATCTCTTTGCTATGGTAAACAGCAACCAATTATTAGTTCAAGCAGGCAAAAGTGAAATATTTTTTTCTCACCGATGGCTGGACAATCGGCAGAGTTTGGGCAAGCGATGGATTGTGGAATGAGGCAGCTTGGCGGCGCAAACCAGATATTGAGCGTCTAAACTTGCAATTGGTGACGGAAAATGAAACCTTATGGCTCTATAAAGTCGAAGAAGTGGTTTTAACTATTGAAGTAAAACCAGAGTACCCCGCACCTAATGCGATCGCTTCTGTGGTACTAAAGCGTTTAATTACCGCCCCCCAAGTCATTGAGCGTCTGAGCTTTGCTGCCGCCCATTGTCAGGTAAAAAATGCCCAACTTCTGACTGAATAATAACGATTAAAGTGCGAGGAGCGCTGTTTATACTTTTGCATTCGGTGTCAATAGTTACACTTTTTTCATAATTTTCATTTTGTTTGGCGTTACCGAAAGCGGAAAGTGCGAGGAGCGCTTGTTTCCACCTTTAAGTAAAAACTCTTTTAACAAAGAAGGGGTTTTTGATCGTGATCGCGAAAAATATGTACTATTTATCGGTAAAAAATTACTTTGCTTGCGGATACTTAGCGTAGGTTGTACTTTAAAGTTTAATAATGTAGAGTAAATCTTTAATTCAAAAAAAGCGATCGCCATGGCTAGATCGATCGAACAACCAATCCAAAAATTAGAGTCAGATTTAAAGCCCAAAAATCGCTGGAAGATAGGTTTAGCGATTTTTAGCGCGATCACTCTTGGTGCTATAGCTTTTAAAGCATTGCAGCCACAAGCCCCTGAAACTCCTGTCGTCATCCCCACCCCGGTAATTGAATCGGCGATCGCTTTGGGACGATTAGAGCCTCAAGGAGAAGTAGTTAAGGTATCTGCACCAAGCTCGGCTCAGGGCATGGGATCTAGAGTTGATAAATTATTGGTGAAAGAAGGACAATTGGTTATTGCCGGACAAATACTGGCAATTTTAGACAATCGCGATCGCACGGCGGCGGCGTTGGAACAAGCTAAACAACAAGTAGAAGTCGCTCGTGCTAATTTAGCTAAAGTCAAAGCTGGAGCGCAAACTGGAGAAATTCAAGCCCAACAAGCAACAATTGCGCGTCTGCAAGCTCAGTTAAAAGGTGAAACCAAAGCCAGCGATGCCACAATTGCGCGTTTGCAAGCCGAACTACAAGGACAAAATGAAACTCTCTCATCAACCGTAGCGCGTACCGAAGCCGAACAACGCAATGCTCAAAGCGATTTGCAACGCTATCAAGATTTATATAATAGTGGGGCAATTTCTGCCCAAGAATTAGAACGAAAACGATTAAGCGCCGTAACTACAACAGAACAAGTTAACGAAAGTCAAGCCACTCGCCAAGAAAGAGTAGGAACAATTCAGCAGCAGGTAATTGAAGCTAATGCAAATAAAGAAAGGATAATAGCTACTCTAACTCAGCAAATTGCGGAAGCCAGAGCTACTTTAATAAAAATTGCCGAAGTTCGCCCCGTAGACGTGCAAATAGCCCAAGCTGAAGTCAATAGCGCGATTTCTAATGTCAAGCAAGTTCAAGCAGAATTGGCGTTGACTTATGTTACTGCGCCCCAAACTGGGGAAATTATAAAAATTTATACAAAGTCTGGGGAAAATATTAGTAATGATGGCATTGTCGAATTGGGCAAAACTGATTCAATGGTAGTAGTAGCTGAAGTATTAGAAGAAGATATCAGTAAAATTCGTCTCGGACAAAAAGCCACTGTTACTAGCGACAATCGGGCTTTTAGTGGCGATCTGCGGGGAACTGTTGTCGAAGTTGGTAGGCTAATTGGCAAGCAAAATGTAATCGATAGCGATCCATCGGCGGATGTAGATGCTAGAGTCGTTGAAGTTAAAATTAATCTCGATCCTCAAGCTAGTCGCAAAGTTTCTGGGTTAACTAATGCCAAAGTTGTAGTTGCAATTAATATTTAAAAATAATGTTTAAAAAAATTCCTTTAGCATGGTTGCAATTAACTAGGGAAAAACCTCGCCTTTTGATTGCTCTATCAGGAATTGCTTTTGCCGACATTCTCATGTTTATGCAGCTTGGGTTTCGAGAAGCATTGTTTAATTCTAACGTGCGGATGCACGACAGCTTGCAAGCAGATATTGTTGTGATTAATCCTCAATCTGATGCTTTGCTTTCAATGGAACCCTTTTCTCAAAGGCGCTTGTATCAAGCATTAGGCTTGCAAGCAGTAAAATCAGTTCATCCGATATATCTAGACTTTACTAGCTGGAAAAATCCGCAAACGCGCAAGCTCCGCAATATTCAAGTAATTGGCATCAACCCAGAAGATCGCTTATTTGCTTTAACTGGCGTTGAAGAAAAGTTAGACAAAATTAAGTTGCCAGATGTCGTGTTATTCGATCGCGGTTCTAGACCAGAATTTGGCGATGTTGCTACAGATTTTAATCAAGGAAAAGTAGTTACAACAGAAGTATCGGGGAGACAAATTAAAGTAGGTGGAATATTTGAATTAGGCGCTTCTTTTGGCGCAGATGGTAATATTATTACTAGCGACCAAAACTTTTTACGAATATTTGCCGATAAAAGACAGCGCGGATTAGTTGATATTGGATTGATTAAGTTACAACCAGGCGCAGATCCAGAAATTGTTAAAGAGCAACTAAAAAGCTATTTAGCTAAAGATATAAAAATTTTAACTAAACAAGAATATGTCGACTTTGAAAAAGCCTATTGGTCGAGTAGTACCCCAATTGGATTTATTTTTACTTTAGGAACAATTATTGGTTTTATTGTCGGAACGGTAATTGTATACCAAATTCTTTATAGCGAAGTATCCGACCACTTACCAGAATACGCTACTTTAAAAGCAATGGGCTACACTCAAAAATACTTATTGCTTATAGTGTTTCAAGAAGCTTTAATTTTAGCAATTTTGGGCTATATACCAGGATTTGGTTTTGCGATGTTTCAGTACGCTATGGCAAAAAATGCCACATTATTACCCATAGCCATGACCGCAAGACGAGCAATAACAGTGATAATTTTAACTATACTGATGTGCTGTGCTTCTGGCGCGATCGCTGTCCGCAAACTCCAATCCGCCGATCCGGCAGATATATTTTAACTATCAAGAGCTAAAAAATATGGTCGAACCTGTAATTGCTATTGAAAACCTCAATCATTTTTATGGTAAAGGCAACCTCAAAAAACAAGTTTTGTTTGATATTAACCTCAGCATTAATGCAGGAGAAATTGTGATTATGACCGGACCTTCGGGTTCTGGTAAAACTACCCTACTAAGCTTAATTGGTTGCTTGCGTTCTGTGCAAGAAGGGAATTTGACACTTCTAGATCGGCAATTAAATGGCGCTAATGAAAATAAATTAGTACAGATGCGGCGGCAAATTGGCTATATTTTTCAGGCGCATAACTTACTAGGATTTCTTAGCGCTAAACAAAACGTGCAGATGTCTATAGAACTAAACGATCGCATTTCTAAGCCGGAAGCTGAAGCAAAATCTGTTGCTATGCTGCAAGCCGTAGGTCTAGGAGAGCGCGTCAACTACTACCCCGACAATCTTTCTGGTGGACAAAAACAACGCATTGCGATCGCTCGTGCTTTGGTAAATCACCCCAAACTTGTACTTGCAGACGAACCTACCGCCGCTTTAGACAAAAAATCTGGGCGCGATGTGGTAGAAATTATGCAGCGTCTCGCCAAAGACCAAGGCTCAACTATTTTGATGGTGACTCACGACAACCGTATTTTAGATATCGCCGATCGCATTGTTGATATGGAGGATGGTTATTTAACCCGCAATGCCGATTTGAGTGCTGCTCCCAACTAACTTGCTAACTATTCTTGCTTTAATAGTTCATTTGTACTATGGTAGGGGCAAGAATATATTTGCAGTCCCCAAATCCAACGATGAGCAAATTTGAAGCCGCAACTACACAAACAGCATCGTCTCTTAGTTCTATAGAGCCACTACAACCCCCATTGAGTCGAGAGAAGCCCCAAATAGTAATTAATGGCTGGCAAAAATTATTAGCAAATGCAGAAAAAGTCAATCAATTATCCGAACAATTAGAGGCGGCGCTGTTTGAATTAAAAGTAACCGCCAGCGAAATCAAGGGCGACCAAAACGCCTATCCAATATCAAACAAAATATTTAATCATAAATTCCTTGCTATTCCTTGCATTCGTTACAAAAGACCTGGCTTAATTGTTGTAACAACCAGAAAAATAGACCTTTTTCAACAAGAGCGAGAAGCTTTACAAGTAGCACAGATGCTCCGCAGACGCACCAGAAGAAGATTAAAAAGACCTCTATCTAGCAAATTATCAACCTCGTCGTCGTCAAAGTTCAGACGAGAAGATAAAAACTTTATTTACCATTTAGTTTCAACCTGGCAAAAACTAAAAATAGCACTGGGTCAAAAACCAACTACTCAAAGTCGTGCAGCAAAAGTCAATAAAGCTATTAGCTGTTAGTTAGCAGTTTATTAATTGTTGCAGTAGTTGGTGTTGCTGAATTTTGTCTTCCCCATTCCTTCTTTCATGCTTTAATTTAGCAGCACCCGATAATTATCTATTGTTGATGGGTAATTGATTTATTAGCAGGCTGATAAAAAGCTATTGCGTCTCGCTGCCACAAAACTGCTATATTTATTTGCTTAAAAAGCCAGTACAAAATGGTGATGATAACAAAAGTAATAAAAACGATCGCCAAGGGAATTTTCCCAATCAAATCTTCTACTACTGTATCGACTAAATCATCAGGCTTAGTCAGCAAGTCCCAACTATTGTAACGTGGAAATCTGCCTAAATAAATCCCAACAGAACACAAAGCATGAATAGCTAACTCTGCAGCTACAATCATTTTGCCCATGCCAATGCGTTGTAAATAATAACCTAAATTAATTAACGATAAAACGTAAGCCTCGAACCCAGACACAATAAACAGTAAGTGGAGGGGAAAAACCATTAAAGTTACTGCCCAGACAGATTTGATATCGCGAATATCATAAATAAGATGCACAATATCAGTCAAAATATAAGGTGCGTTAGGTAAAAAAGCCAAGAAAACTACAAACACCAACCACCAAGTAAAAGATCGCGATCGCCCGCGCCGAAATAACCAAAAACTCAAACCTAAAGGAATAAAAGCTAGAAATAGATTCCAAACAATTCGCTCTCCATTCCGTTTTAAAATCCACCGCAGTATCTTTAATAAAGTAACTACTCTTTCGCTCATCAAGAAGTTCCCCAAAATCTATTAAGGGTAGCATTAAGTACAGACTTTCAAACAACCAGTATAGCTGTGACTTAGAAATAGTTTGGTATTCGTTAAGATTTGAGCTTTAAGTTTTTTTAAGAGCAGCTATTTTTACCTATAACAAAAATATCCTCTCCAACCTACCTATGGCAAGTTTGGAGAGGATATTTTGTTGTTTATTGAATTGATTTAGTTAAAGTAACTCATTTCTGACTCTAGCTGCCGAACTAGCTTTTCGTCTCCATTGGCTCTAGCAACTTGGAGGCGATGCTCTAAACTTCTTTGAATGTTAACGCGGTGAGCATCAGAAGCTTGCTTGGCGGCTTGTTGTTTATTTCTAATCATCACTGTTACTTATTTGTTTTATTAGCTTTTTTGTTTGTTAACCCTAACATAGCACTCTTTTCGTAACAATGGCTACAGAAAAAGCATAAAGCTTTCATTAAGAATCAATTTCTACCTCAAGATAGAGTGGTGTCTCAAGGTCGGCTTCCTCCTGACTGACTTGAGTAATCGGTTTTGGGTAGAGTTATCTGTAGATAGGGAGATTGACATTTTCAGCAAGGGTTTAGGCAACAAGCTTGTTAAAGTGCATAGGGCGATCGCACCGCAGATTTATAAATACTACGCGCACGGGCGCTAGGCTTTCCTCTATAAATTTTTTGTGCTTGCATCGCTGTTTTGGTAAAGTCTAAGTCAGAAGCAACCTTTTCTTCAGCGCCATCGATTCAATAGATTTTTCGCCCGCCAGCGCCAATTAAACTAAATTTGCATCCGTCAGAGTGCCATAAAATAATTACGCTGTTAAGCACTCTACGAAAATGCAACTCTACGATAGGTATACTCGTCGCTAAAACTTCCCTTAAAAAAATCTACAGCAGCTTGATGTTCTACTTGCTCAAAACTAAGCCTTTCTAACAACCCGAATTGAGGCTTGATTGCGCGTATCCACTTGGGCAATGAATTCTATTACCTTATAATCATCAAATAACACTTGCAAAACTTGTCTGCTTGCTTCAGTAGCGTATCCACTATTCCAAAACTGAGAACCAAATATATAGGCATATGCGCTTTTCTTTGATGAAATAGAAGCTTCTACACGACCAATAAATTGTCTAGATGATTTGAGACATACCGCCCAGTTTAGCCATGCTTCATCATCAGTAGGAGACAAGCGCCGCTCTAATTTCTGGTAGCGGTGTCGTAAGGTTTCTATCGAAATTGGCGGCTCTTGGGAAATATAGCCGTAAATTTGAGAATCTTGCAGTATCGGATAGAGTAAGAACGCGTGATGTTGCTTAAGCGGTTCAAGCAGAAGTCGTTGAGTTTGTAAAATCTTTTCAGGATGAATTAGTTGCATGGTTTTAAACAGCGTGATCGCTCTCTTTAGCAAACAAGCAATACTTCGGTGCTAAACCAATATATAAATCCGTTTTTTAAGGGCCAGCAAATACAGCCTGTTCTATATCTTGCCGACTCAGGGAATACTTAAAGGCGCGTTGAATATCTGGTTTTTGTTCTCCAGAAAGAAAATAACGTACCGTAAGTTCTTCAATATCAAGACAAAGTTGAGCTTTCCAATCAGCCTTTTGAATATGCCAGCAATGAGGCTCCGAACTATCTTGTTGGCAACCTTGACTAATTAACCATTGCTCAATATTTGGCAGGGCATGACTGTATAAAGGAGTATCGGCGTTGGGAAGCGACATAAAAAACTAAACTTATGGTTTGAGAAACTATCGATATTTCTAGGAAAAATTGCTCAGTGATTGTAAAACAATGTTTACAGTTATTGTAAACTGCTGCATAAAAATCTGCGAGTCAATTGTTGATATTGGTTGCCAAGCTCGATCGCCACGAATTAAGCCGATGGCGATCGCTAGTATCAAACAGCCAACAAACGTCAAACCTAAAATAAACAAAGCAAAGATTTCTCCTGCCGACAAAGGGCGATCGGTGGGATCGAGATAAGCGGAGGATTTTGTAAACTTAGCGCTATCGCGGACGGATCTATCTAAGTAAGAGGGCGCTTGAATTACCGCCAACCGCGAATAGCCAATTAAATAATCGTAAGTTGTGCGCCGTTCGGGGTTGCTGAGGGTAGCGTAAGCTTGGTTAAGCTCTTGAAACTTGGTAGTAGCAATTTCTGTAGATAATTTTGTGGTATCAGGGTGATAGTGCTTGCTCAATTCTCGGTAGGCGCGGCGAATTTCTATAACTGATGCGGAAGGATGCAACCCTAGCAAAGAATAGTAACTGCTATTTTCTTGTGCGCCAATATCTTGACTCATTACCGTTCTAATCGTTCTGCACTAACAAATACATTTTACTTGTTAGCAATCTATAAGTTCAAGTTCAACCCAAAAGCAGGTTAAACTTATTTTACAATTGCATAACCTGCTTTGGCTAAGTTAGATAGTCAAGCTTGGCGCGATCGCGCTTACAGCCAAATGATATCAGCTTGAAAATTAGGCTACTTGTAGTTCATAGGGCTAACTCTAGCTACTAATATTCTTTCAAAGTATTGTTCGTCTAGTTTTATTGCCAATTGCTCAAGTTCTTGACACTTTTTGGGCAATCAAACTTCTTCAGCATTACGTTGGTTACTTGACGTGCCTTATTTTACTACGACAACAATTTATCATACTTAGAAGCTACTCGCTCAATAACTTCACTAGCTGCTTGCACTTTTTGAGCCAATAATTTTTTACAAGCTTTCAAAACCTCTATCTTCTAATATTAAAAATTGTAGAAGCTTAGTTTCAGTGAACCTAGACAACGAGTTGAATATCTTTTTATTGATGACCGATAATTGATATCTCCCCACACACTTATATCAAAAACAACAAATTATAGAATTTCTTATCTGTTTAGAGAGAGTAATGAAAATTTTTATTTACAAATTATAGTTGGCAAAATATTCTCTAACAAGGCAAATAATTTATCAAATTTATAATACTTATAGAGCGTCAAATTCAGAGCGGGTCAAAAACCTTAATTTATTATCTACAAGCTATAGTAAATTAAGAAGTATGTGCTGACAAAAAATATTACCTCTGGATAGATTTAAAAATGGGCGTATTTAATAGAGCTAAAGCAAACTTTCAAAACTCAGGAATGTTAGTACAAAAACTTATTGAAGAATATGTTGTTTTTGACTTACAGGCAAAGCAATTAACCTTGAAGAATAAAACTATTCTTCTTCTTTGTCAACAAGCAGAATTGAAAGTTGATAAACTGACAAGCTTAATTCCCGCTCCTGAAGAAGGATTGATTGCTACTATCGAGCAGAATAATATTCAAATAAACTTACACTTTACCCCAGAAAAAATAACTTTTAAAGATGATTGCATCGAAGGTCAGCTTCACTTATTAGCTCCTCCTCAATTTGAAACTGAATCCCTCGTATACCGTTCTTTGATCGCAGCTTGGACAATATTTTTGGGTGGTCAAATTCCCCATCAAGCTTTGCCAGACTCAGTTAGGGTTAAAGGCGACAAAATTTATTACACCCTCCCCCGCAATCAGTTACAACTTTTAGATGCTTTTTTTCACAATCTTCAAACTAATTCTTATTTGACTACTAGCCTCAAACAAGAATTAATTATTAATAGTGCAGTTGCTTTAAGTTGGAATAACTTTAAACTTCAATCATTATACCAAGCCCTAAATCTTAAAAAATAAATTTATTTTGAGAATATAATTGCGTTGTAAGCCTTAAAGTTTGCCTCGTTCAATGTACCCCAAAAAATACAAAATCAACCCTCACCTCTAGCTGTTTTCTAAAATCAGCCAGAATTTTTAGAGCGAGGGTGATGTAATGCCCTACTAAAATGGCACAAATAACTTCACAGCCGCCGAGCCTAATAGTCCCAAAATATTCATAAAGTTTCCTTTACTTTTTGGCTTCGATGCGCTTGGTGGTGGGGCTTCTAGCTCTTTAATAAATGCTTGCGCTGTCTGGTTTCCAGTAATATTTCCTTGAGCTAAAAATAAGTCGTCTGCTACTTTAGCGTCTTCCATCGCTCCTTTACGATCTAATAATTGATAACGAGCAACACCCCGACCCATATAAGCTAAAGCAAATTCTGGATCGATGGTTAAAGCTTGGTTAAAGTAATCAATTGCTCCTTGAGAGTCACCTTTTTGTCCTTGAAGCATACCCCATCTATAGAAGTCTTTAGCTTTAGCTGCGGCGAGGGGTATACCGACGGCTCCTTGCAAGTGAGCTACATTTACATCAGCATCGCCAAGACTTACATTGTATAAGTAAGCTTCTCTAAAATCTGCCCCAGCTATTTGCGCTCCCTGCAACTTTGCGCCGGTTAAATTGGCTCCAAACAAAGAAGCTCCAACTAAGTTTGCACCCGTCAAATCGGCTCCACTCAAGTTTGCTCGACTCAAATTTGCCCCACTTAAGTTAGCTCCCGATAAATTAGCTCCCGATAAATTTGTCAAAACCAAGCCTGCACCACCCAAATCGCAACTTAGACATTGTTTAGTTGCCAGCAACTGTCTGGTATGAGCTATATTTTCTGATAAAGCTGGGTGAGCAAGGCTAACAGTTGTTAGTACCGTAGTAATTACAATAAAAATTTTCATAAGTTAGGAGGCTTGGCGAAGGACAAGGGCTAATTTTTGTAGATTAACATTTAATATTTAAACTGACGATATTATGCACCAAATCGTGCTAACAAACGACTTGAGGCTGATTAATTTAATTTTTGGTCGATATATTAAAGAAAGGTAACATTAGCCAATTTTTAGCTTAAATACTATGGAAATGCGCCGCTTAGGAAAATCAGACCTGCAAATTAGTCCCATTGTGATGGGAACTTGGCAAGCAGGAAAAAGAAGGTGGGTAGGAATTTCCGATGAGGAGACGACCAAAGCAATTAAAGCCGCTTTTGATGCAGGAGTTACTACTATTGATACGGCAGAAGTTTATGGAGAAGGGCATTCCGAGCGCATTGTTGCTAGAGCTTTGTCTGATGTGAGAGACAAAGCTGTTTATGCTACTAAAGTTTTTGCCAATCATTTGAAATTTGACCAAGTAATCGAAGCTTGCGATCGCTCTTTGGGTAATCTGCAAACTGACTATATCGATCTCTATCAAATTCACTGGCCTAGTGGCAATTTTGATAGTGAAATTGTCCCCATTGCAGAAACTATGAGCGCCTTAGTTAAGTTGCAGGAGCAAGGCAAAATTCGCGCTATTGGGGTGTCTAATTTTTCCCGCCCTCAGTTAGAGGAAGCAGCGCAATACGGGCGTATTGATAGCATCCAGCCGCCTTACTCGCTATTTTGGCGACAGGTAGAAAAAGAAACTGTCCCTTATTGTATTGAAAACGAAATTTCTATTCTTGCTTACTCCTCTTTAGCGCAAGGGTTGTTGACGGGCAAATTTGCCGCCGATCATAAGTTTGAGGCGGAAGATAACCGCGCTAAAAACAAGCTCTTTCAAGGAGAAAATTATCAAAGGGCGCAAGCAGCTTTAACAGCATTGCGTCCGATCTCCGAGCGCCATCAAACTACTTTAGCCAATTTAGCTTTAGCTTGGCTGATTGCTCAACCTCAAACTAATGCCATTGTCGGCGCAAGGAATACTCAGCAAGCTGTAGCCAATGCTCAAGCTTTGGATGTCGTCTTGTCAAAAGCAGAACTCCAAGAGATTGATGCTATAAGCAGAACCGTTACTGACTATTTGGACGATAATCCGGTAATGTGGAATTTTGCCGCTTAAACGGGATAATGTTAAGAAGTTTCAAGAGTATTGAACTTTAGTAAACTTAGAGTTGTTAATCCAAAAAGTAGTAATAACCTAATTATATAGGACGCAAACAGCTTAAAACAGCTAACCAAAAAGGCGCTCAACTTAGTGTCCCCTGTTAGAGAGCCAAACTTGTAATTTATCCAAGCATAGAGTTAGTGGCAAAAAGCTTGAATAAAGCAGCAGCCAAACTTAGGTCTAGAAAGATGCAGCTATGCTGGAGTTATGAGAGATGTAAACCTTATTTATTTCTCCATTCTATTTGTATTCCTTGAATAATTTGAATCCCGAAATTTGAGGGGTCTTGTCATAAGCGGATAAGACCCCTTAAACTTGTTTAGGTTACGTCTGGGAAAGACAAAATCCAGGATTTTAATAGAGAATTTACTTGCTCTGGTACTTCGTCATGGGGGCAATGACCAGCCCGAAGGAAGTATTCGGTTAAGTTAGGGCAGTATTGGCGAAATTTGCGCGATCGCTCCTTCGCATTCATCCAAGGATCTCCTTCGCCCCACAGCATTAATAAGGGACACTTCAACTGTCGCAGCAATATATCAACTTTTTCCCCTTGAGGATTGCTAAAAATTGACGCAAATACTTGGGATGCACCAGGATCGCAGGAAGGGCGATAAATTTCTTCTACCAATTGCTCGGTAACAGCACTTTTATCTAAGTACACTCTTTCTAGAGTTTGGCGAATTACCCAGGGTTGACGCACGTATTGAAATAATATAAACCGCGATAATGGTTGCTGAAATATCCATTTCGCCGCCTCGCCTAAAAATTTTTGCCAGACTTCCGGTTGTTTAGGCGGTTGTACTTCTGCTTGCAATGGATCGGGTTCGGAGGATGAGTCTGCGTCTGAAAATGGACCAGCGCTGTTAAGTAATACTACCCCAGCCGCAGCATCGGGGCGTTGGGCGGCTACACACAAACAAGCATAACCACCAAGAGAGTTTCCCGCTAATACTGTAGGCTGTCCGATAACTTCAGTAATAAATTCGTACAACTGATCGCGCCACAAGTCGGCACTGTAAGACATTTCAGGTTTTGCCGATCGCCCAAAACCTAATAAATCAATTGCCCAGACTTCAAAATCTGCTTGCAATTGAGCGATATTTTTGCGCCAGTGGTCTGTAGAAGCACCAAATCCATGTACTAATAATAAAGGTGGGCGGTTTTTGCGTTCTCCCGCCTTAACGTAATAAATTGACTGTCCGCGCCACTGCCAATACTTACCGGGATTTGGGGTAGTAGAGACGGCTGGTGTTGCCTGCATGATTTAATTAGAAATAATGTTAAGTTACTTTAATAATTCTAACGAGCGATCACACTAACACGGATTATGTCGCAAGTGATTACTGGAAAAACAAAGCTATTA
Source organism: Chroococcus sp. CMT-3BRIN-NPC107 (assembly GCA_019359635.1). GTDB lineage: Bacteria > Cyanobacteriota > Cyanobacteriia > Cyanobacteriales > Chroococcidiopsidaceae > Aliterella. The sequence goes on along the minus strand of JAHHGY010000006.1, from coordinate 39,515 downwards.
GGGGTAATTGGGCATCCTGTAGAACATTCCCTTTCGCCAATTATGCATAATGCCGCGATCGCGCATTTAGGTTTAGATTACGTTTATCTACCATTACCAGTACATCCAGACAATCTACAAGCGGCGATTTCTGGGTTTGCAGCCATAGATTTAGTAGGTTTTAATATCACAATTCCTCACAAACAAGCAATCAAGTCTTTAATTACAGAAATATCTCCTACAGCTAAAGCAATTGGCGCTATAAATACAGTTTGGCGCACAAGTAGCGGTACTTGGGCGGGAACTAATACGGATGTGGAAGGTTTTATTGCTCCTTTGCAGACTTACGCTCAAGATTGGAGCGAAAAAACCGCCATAGTTTTAGGTAATGGTGGCGCAGCACGGGCAGTAGTAGCAGGTTGCGCTCAATTAGGCTTTGGAGAAACTTATGTAGTGGGGAGAAATGCAACAAAGTTGGGCGAGTTTGTTGGTAGTTGGCATTCACTTTTAGCTACCAAGTTATTAGTCCGTAACTGGGACAAATTACCGATGCTAATTCCCCAAGCGAATGTAATTATCAACACAACTCCTATCGGGATGTATCCCAATATTACCCAGTCGCCATTGAGTGATGAAGAAATGGGATTGTTAGGAACAGATGCGATCGCTTACGATTTAATTTATACTCCTAGTCCTACAAAATTTTTACAACAGGCACTAACAAAAGGCGCGACGGCTATTGATGGGTTAGAGATGCTTGTGCAACAAGGAGCGGCAGCTTTAGCAATTTGGTTGCAGCAACCCGTACCCGTTGATGTCATGCGTCAGGCATTGCAGAATCATCTTACTTAAGTACGAAAGCGATCGCCCTTAGTCATCCAACAACGGCTATTTGGATAGCTAAAATTACTTGTGGTTGTTTAAAGTAATTAGATAGTGATAGATGCAGCGATCGCAAACAATAAACGAAAGTTAATTTGGGAGAATCAAGTATGACGGCTCCTTATACTGGAGGATGCCAATGTAAGCGGATTCGCTACGAGATCCGGGCTGAATCTTTGACACTCTATGTTTGTCACTGCCAAGAGTGTCAGAAGCAATCTTCCAGTGCTTTCGGTATGTCAGTACTTGTTCCCCGCGATGCACTGATAATTCTCCAAGGACAGCGAAAACATTACCAGCGTAGTTCTGAAAGTGGGCGAGAAGTTAGTTGTTGGTTTTGTGGTGAGTGTGGGGGACGAGATTGTTTCATAACCCTGCTCGTAATCCCCAAATTACTAACCTTAAGCCAGGAACGTTAGATGATACCAGTTGGCTAAAGCCTGTAGGAAACTTATGGACTCGAAGTTCTCAAAAGTGGGTTATTTTCAACGAGCATCAATTAAACTACGAGGTGCAGCCAAGCGATTTTACTCAACTGTTTAAGCAATGTCAATCAGAACAAAAATAGATAAAGTTTTAAGCCCTCCCCCAATTTGGGAAAGGCTTAAAAACAAATTAAAGCTGTATTACTAAAACCGATTACCAACGGCGTTGGTCAGCAGGATCGCCGTAGGGGTCTTCACTAGCTGGGCGCACAAGCCCTGGATCGCCGTAGGGGTCTTCACTGGCGGGACGCACGTTACCGTACTGTCCTCTATTACCACCACCTCTATCCATCAGTTTTTTGGCAGCTATAGCAGCAATTCCAGCCATCGCGCCTTTTGCTAATGGGTTGCTAAATATGTTACCTTGACTGTTACCCCCAAGCATTCCCGCCGCGCCACCTAACAATTGACCGAGTAAATCGGGTTGCTGTTGGTGCATACGACTTGTTGTCTGCGCTAGATAATTGGAATCTTGATAGCGATCGTCTTGACCATCACCATCTAAATCGGGAAAATTGTAATTTTGCTGCCGCGATTGTTGTTGGAGGTACTGTCCGAATTGCATCCGCTCTTGGGGCGACATTCGGCTAAAAGCTTCTTGGGCAGATTCTTGATAGACATCGGCGGGCAAACCTCTAGATACTTGCTGGTAGCGATTAGCTACTTCCTCATCAGAGTATCCTTCGTGAGGCGCACCCTGTTCGTAGCGATTAACAAAACCTCGGTAATCTTGCTCGTTATTTTGACCGCCACCAAGTATACTTTCTAAAAAGCCCATGTTTGTCTCCTGTTGCTTTAATTTATTAAAATTCTTTACAGTGCTGGCGCTGGTTGCAAATCTGTAAGGTCGCGTCCTGTAGGACGGTTGTTGTAACCTTGAAAATCGCGGTATCTTTGTGCTTCGGTTTCTGGTACTTGTATGCCCTCCGACGGTGGCGTTACCCAGTGAACTTGACGTTGAGCATCTCTGTAGTAAACGCGTCCGTTTTTAGAAAGATAGTATTGTCCTTCTGCTCCCTCGGCTTTTTTGTTTTTATGCTGGTTGTAGAGATAGTAGAGGGCGGCGGCTCCAGCTAAAATTACTACTTTTTGCTTGTTTGATATTCCTTGACGGGGCTGTTGTACGCGATCGCTATTGTTATAACCTTGGTTTTCAACACGATTATTATCTACAGGCGCAGCAGTATTTACTCTGCTACCGCAACCAGTAAAAATTGAGAGCGATAATACGGCACTAAGCAGAATCGCTACTGGGCGTAAAAATCTTCTCTTTTCTATGTTTTGTGTATTCATCGGCTTATTCCATTGACTAAAGAACCTCTTTAATTTGAGCTAGAAGTCTTTTCAAACTGCTATCAAAAAATATTGTTATCATTCAATCAATTTACTTAAGGAGAAAGTAGCCTATAGTAAGAGATTTCTAGCCGCAACAATTGAGGTGTTTGCTGGCAATGGTAGCGAAATTTACAAGTTCTTCTATCCAACCTTTGGTAGAAGTTAGATTTAATACTTGCGACTATGGAAATATATAGCAAGGTAGAGAAACAAATTTGTATTTAGGCTATACACAATACAATTTATTAAGCGCGATCGCAGCACATGGTCATTTACTTAAAGATTTCTGTGCAATGAGTGAAACTGCTTGGAATTTAGAGATCGCAACTGAACGATTAATTCTGCGTCTACAGCAGCCAAGCGATTATGAAGTTTGGTATGCAGGATTTGCTAGTCGTTTACCTTCTCAATATAAATATGATGAGGAAAAAGTTGATTTAAGTGAGTGCGATCTTCAGTGGTTTTCTAACTTGTGCCAGCATCATCAAACACTAGCATTGCAGGATCGAGTCTACGTTTTTGGCGTGTTTCTACGCGAAAATAATCGGCATTTAGGAAATATTGACCTATCAACAATTCGCCGCCAAGAAAATCAATGGGCGAATTTGGGGTATAGTATTCACAATCAGTATCAAAAGCAAGGATTTGGGCTTGAGGCGGTACGAGCGATTTTAATTGCTGGATTTGAACACCTTAATTATCATCGAATTGAAGCAGCAATAAATTTAGATAACGATCGCTCGATTTCTCTAGCTGAACGTGTAGGTATGAAAGCAGAATGTATGCGTCCTGGTTTTTTCTATGAAAACGAGCAATGGGTCGATCATTTAATTTATGTAGCTTTACCCACTGACTTTGGATTAGCTGATAAACCACCAGTTGAGAAGATAACCTAAAAGCGATCGCATTTGCCATTCATTGCAAAAGAGAGGAAGTTCAAGGTTTTTTAAACTTATGCCAGCACTATTAGTAATCTGCTTTTAGCTACCTTAATACTAGATTGTCGCCGCCAAATCTACGATTAAGATTAGCACCAAATTGAAGTGATGACGGTAGAGTTGACGTAGCGATCGTATCAAAGCCAAGACGCTTATAAAAGTTAACTGATTCAGCTTCACACGCTAGATAAGTTGGTTTATTTAACTGTGTTATTAAGTATTGAAATAACTCATCTGCTAGTTGCTCGCGAGATGAACATGATTTTGTAGAGAGATGCAAGTAATGAAGTATAGAATACTGACTGTATCTAGACAATCGAGCGTATCCAATTAATTTACTGCTTGATTCAACCAAATAAAATTGCGCCCAGTTTTGCATTTGAAAACAGGCAAAGATGAGTGTACATAAAGGTAACAATAGGGCTAACATTATACTTGCTGCCCATAATTTTCCTATTGGTACTGCTATACCAGTTAATAATAAAATTGCCGATCCAATCAAAAAAAATGGCAGCAATACTAATACTAAAACAAAAATTGAGCTTGCTAAAGATGAAGTAAATCCAAAGGGAAGAAAAAAATCTAATGCCGAAGAAGTAAAAATAAATTTACAAATTTTAGCGCGGTCGCTTTTCCTCGCTCGGCTGATAATGAGGTTGTGTGGTAGAGCGGGTATATTATTAACTATTTGAGTAGAGCTAAACAATAAATTAACAGCTTCATTCAACATCAGTGCAGGTAATAAGTTAAACCTGATTTTGAGAGGTAGTTGTTTTCTAGAAACGGATACAAAGCCAAAGCGCTGATAAAAACTAATTAAGTTAGATTGGCAAAATAAGTAAAGCGGCTTATTATTATGATATTCTATTATTCCCCTGAGCAAAAAAGAGCCTAATCTTTGATTGCGATGAGTAGGCACTATGTATAAACTGCTAAGTATTGAATAGGTTTTATGGTGAGACATTAGTCCATAACCTACAACTAAGCCATTATTTTCAATTAACCATAAACGCGACTTGCTAAACATTCGACGAAGGCAGATTGACCAGCCAACAATTGTCCAGGTGTTCAATGCAATTATTACAAGTTTGAACGGTAAGGAAAACCACGCGCTAAAAATCGCAAATACAATGCTGATGCCTAAAACAAATAAAAACAAAGTACATATAAGGAAGATAGCAGCAGTCAAAACAGAATTACTATGTCTACTGACACCAAAAAACATTAAATTAATTACTGCTCATTTTTCTGTAGGATGGGCGCGGCGTACAATACAGCCTGGTAATAGCTCAGTGTCTTCAATCATTAATAAAAAACTTATTTCACAATAGTTTTGATAAATACTAAGCTAACAAAATCAATGAATAAAGTCTTCAGTAAAATTTACTAAGTCGCCTTAATTAAAGCTTTGTATCAGTTTAGCGATCGTATCTATCCCTTGCTGTTTCTACTTCAGAAATATGGGTTTCTGCCCATTTACCAGAGTGCGAAGTCTGTTGATTGCAAGTATTAAAAAATCCAAATATTAGTTTAGCGATCGCTCTAATTCATCGCTATATAGAAAAATCTTGAACAGTAGCCAGTTTAGCCGAGCAAGCGTGTATGTCTCGTTCAGCTTTTGCAAATTGCTTCAAACGCTTCGTAGGAAAATCACCGTTGCAATACCTTACCCGCCTAAGAATGCGTAAAGCTGTTAGCTTGCTCAGAAATAGTCACGACAATCTTAATAAAATAGCCCAAAAAGTCGGTTACAAATCTGAAGCAGCTTTTAATAAAACCTTTAAGGGCTATATAGATTTTTCTATTAAGATTACCTGCGATCGCACTTGCTAGACGCTATTAACTAAAAAAACGCAAAATTACTGCTACAACTTTAAAGTCCATCATAAAAATCGCTATAGTTGGAACGAGAAATACTAACAGCTTTAGAAATTGCTTTTTCTTTACAAAACTTATTTTACAATCTCTCAACTTTGTGTGTTGATTTGCGCGATCGCCTACTTTCTGCCTCAAAAACTTTAAATAAGTAAAACTAATAGCTAGAATTTAGACTAATCATCAAAGATTATATTGTCAAAGTAACAGCCGTCACTTTATTCTTAGATCCAGTACCTCAAAGAGCTTTGATAAATAAAGAAAAATGGCAATCCCCGTGAAAATTATCATGCGGTAAATTGCCATGAAATATTAGCGTCAAAGACTCGTACAATGAGACTGATAGGAGAATTAAATGCCAATAGCTGTCGGAATGATTGAGACTAAAGGCTTTCCTGCGGTAGTTGAAGCCGCAGACGCAATGGTCAAAGCAGCCCGCGTGACTCTCGTGGGCTATGAAAAAATCGGTAGCGCTCGCGTCACCGTAATTGTGCGGGGAGACGTTTCGGAGGTGCAAGCCTCCGTAGCCGCCGGAGTCGAAGCAGCCAAACGGGTAAATGGTGGGGAAGTATTATCTACTCACATCATCGCCCGTCCGCAGGAGAACCTTGAGTATGTTCTCCCGATTCGTTACACCGAAGAAGTAGAACAGTTTCGACTGTAAACCAAGGTAGCTGAAATTTCGCCAAAAATCAGCGCATTTAGTACAAAATCACCAAAAAATTATCTAAGGATTAAAACTCATGGCAATTGCCGTTGGAATGATCGAAACTCTAGGGTTTCCTGCCGTTGTTGAAGCCGCCGATGCAATGGTTAAAGCAGCGCGAGTAACTCTTGTAGGTTACGAAAAAATTGGTAGCGGTCGCGTCACCGTTATCGTTCGGGGAGACGTTTCGGAGGTTCAAGCCTCGGTAGCTGCGGGAGTAGACAACGTTAAAAGAGTTAATGGCGGTCAAGTGCTATCTACCCACATCATTGCTCGTCCTCATGAAAACCTTGAGTACGTCCTACCTATCCGCTACACCGAAGAAGTAGAACAGTTCCGCGATAGTGTTAGTGGCAGAGCGCTCCATTCAGGTCCTTATACTAGACCATAAATGCAAATTGCCAAAGTTCGTGGCACGGTAGTTAGCAATTATAAGGAACCTAGTCTTAGCGGCGTAAAGTTCCTCCTACTACAACTTGTAGATGAGGAGGGACGCTTACTACCAAAGTATGAAGTGGCAGCCGATTTCGTAGGGGCAGGGCTAGAAGAATGGGTGCTTGTCAGTCGTGGAAGTGCTGCCCGTCAAGTTCAAGGGAGCGAATCACGTCCGGTAGATGCCGCCGTAGTAGCGATAATCGATACCGTCAATGTTGACAATCGCTCTATATACAACAAAAAAGACGAATACCGCTAAACCCGTTGACAAATCCTTTCGCCGCAAAAGCAGCATTAAGTTTTTAGTTTGGAGAATATACTTATGGCAAAGCGTAGTTCTGCGGCTCCCCCTACCCCTTGGTCAAAAAGCCTGACAGAACCAAAAATTGATAAGAGTGCATACATTCACTCTTTCTCAAATATTATTGGGGACGTACAAATTGAGAGCAATGTGATGATTGCCCCAGGGACGTGCATTCGTGCCGACCAAGGCAATCCCTTCTACATTGGCAAAAGCACGAGTATTCAAGATGGCGTAGTAATTAATGGTTTAGAAACGGGACAAGTTGTTGGCGACGACAATAAATCTTACTCCGTTTGGATTGGGCGTAATGTCTCAATTACCCACATGACCCTAATTCATGGGCCTGCTTACATCGGCAGCAATAGCTTTATTGGCTTTCGCTCCACCATATTCAATTCTCGCATTGGGGAAGGCTGCATTGTGATGATGCACGCTTTGATCCAAGACGTAGAAATTCCTCCAGGTAAGTATGTATCGTCAGGAAGCATAATTACTACCCAGCAGCAAGCAAACCGTCTTCCCAACGTCCAAGAAGCGGATAAAAACTTTGCAAGTCATGTAGCAGGAGCGAATGAAGCTTTACGAGCGGGCTATCAGTGTGCAGATGATGCTGAGTGCATCACGCCGATTAAAGAAGAACTAAATAGAACCTATGCCTTAAGTCAGACAGATTCTAACAATAGTTTTAATAAACAGGAATATCAAGAAATGGGTTTAAATAGAGAAGTAATGGAACAGGTGCGCGATTTGCTGGCTCAAGGCTTCCGCATCGGCATGGAACACGCTGACGAGCGCAGATTTCAAACAAGTTCTTGGAAAAGCTGCGCCACAATTCAATCAAGTCGAGATTTTGAAGTGTTTTCCGAGATATCGGCTTGCTTAGAAGAACATAGCGGCGAATACGTGCGAATTCTGGGCATCGACACTAAAGCTAAAAAGCGGGTACTAGAAGCAATTATTCAAAGACCCAGCGATCGCCCCGGTAGCGATAATGGTAGCAGTGTTAGCAGCCGCTCTAATAGTTATAAGCCAAGCAGCTACAGCAGTTCATCCTCTAGTAGTAGCAGCGTATTACCGGCTGAAGCCGTCGAACAAGTCCGCAACCTGTTAGCTCAAGGCTTCCGCATCGGTACAGAACACGCCGACAAGCGCCGTTTTCAAACTAGCTCTTGGCATAGTTGCAGCCCCATTGATGCCAAAAAAGAATCAGAGGCGATCGCAGCTTTGGAAGAATGTATCGCCAATCATGGCGGCGAATACGTGCGGATGATTGGCATTGACCCCAAAGCTAAACGCCGGGTTTCTGAGACAATTATTCAAAGGCCCGATGGTAACAACAATATTACTCCGACTATCAGCAGCTACAAAGCTACAACAACAAGCAGTTCTAGCCGTAGTTCCTCAGCTACCAGCACCCGTCTTAGTTCTGAAGTTATTGCGCAAGTAAGTCAATTACTCGCTCAAGGTTGCCAAGTTAGTACCGAATACGCTGACGAGCGGCGATATAAAATCAATTCCTGGCAAAGTGGCGGCGTAATTCAAGCTCACCGCGATAATGAAGTAATTGCTGCTTTAGAATCAGTCATTGACGAACATAATGGAGCGTATGTCAGGCTAATTGGTATCGATCCTAAAGCAAAACGTCGAGTCTCAGAAACGTTAATTCAACGACCTGCAAAATAGGACGCATTTCGAGCAGATAAGTTGATTCCTGTCCAATACCAAAGACTGTATTTTGATGAAGTTCCCCCCCCTACAGCCGATTAGCAATACTCACTATTATGTTAATGGCGATGTGACTATTGGCCCTGGTGCAGCGATCGCACCAGGGGTTCTCCTGCAAGCCGACCCGGAGAGCCAGATTATAATAGGAGCAGGGGCTTGTATCGGTATGGGCGCAGTTTTGCACGCTTATCACGGAGTTTTAGAGGTAGGGGAAAGCGCCAATATTGGCACGGGAGTTTTGATCGTTGGCAAAGGTAAAGTTGGTACTAATGCTTGCATTGGTGCGATGACTACAATTTTTAATAGCTCCGTTGAATCTGGGGAAGTTTTACCACCGGGTTCTTTAATAGGCGACACCAGTCGTCCAGAAGAAGCTCAGTTGCCAGAAGTAGAGCTTGAAGTAGTACCTACTAATGGTCAAGCGATCGAACCTGCAAGCATCAATAGCACCCCACCTGTAAAAGCAGAGGTTGTTTTACCCCAAGCGCTAGAAGAAGAAGTAGTTAAGGCAAATCCAGTTTATGGAGAAGATAGCCTCAACCGATTACTATCAACTTTGTTACCTCATAGACAAGCTTTAAATCGCCCGTTAGATAATAGTCCTAATAGTAGTTAAAGAGCTTCACCTAAGAGGTTTAGAATGGAGGGAAACAACAAACAACACTTGCAAGATTTTAGAGATAAAGCCCTGGGTTTGGTATCGACTCGCAGTTTTCCGGCGATTGTGCGCGTTGCTGACGAAATGCTCAAATCGTCAGAGGTAACTTTAGTTGGCTACGAAAAAATTGGGAGCGGTCATTGTACGGCGATCGTGCGTGGCGGTATTTCTGATGTCCGTTTGGCTGTAGATGTCGGGTCAGAAATTGCCCAGCAGTTAGACCAACTAATATCAAGCTTAGTTATTGCTCGACCTCTACCAAATTTAGAATTAGTTTTACCGATTGGGATTCGTTTAGCTCAACTGACCCAAAGACAAATAGGTAGCAGCCTTAGCAATCAAGCGATCGGTTTAGTAGAAACTAGAGGTTTTCCGGCGATGGTAGGGGCTGCCGATGCTATGCTCAAAGCCGCAGATGTGCAACTGTCGGCTCATGAATTTATTGGTGCTGGTTTGTGTACGGCAATTATTCGCGGCTCGGTGGCAGATGTTGCAGTAGCCGTAGAAGCTGGAATGCACGAAGCTAGAAAGATTGGAGAATTGAACGCCGTAATGGTGATTCCGCGACCACTAGAAGACTTAGAACAAACCTTACCTATAGCTAGTTGTTGGCTAGAAAGACCTCAACCCTTGGTAATTCCAACAAAGATTAAAGAAACTGAAAAAGAATTAGTAGAATTGCCCGACCTTAAGCAGTTAACCGTTCAGTTAGAAGAACAATTAGAAGAACTATAAATAGTGCGATCGTACTTCTAAAATTATTATTTTTGTACTATTAAAAATAAATACACCCAAATATGATTTGTAACTAAAATCAGTAATTCTGCCATTGGTATGATTACTGATTTCATGTTTTTTTTGAAAAAAAAATCAGTAAATCCCTAAATGAATAAACACTGAAATAATCATAAAAACTTAGTATAAGCAACATCTAATTTAATATTTTTTGGCGGTCAAGTAGTTTAAACCTAGCTGACAAGCCAAAGCTAAAAGCTACTCACTTACCTAAAAATAGGAGGATTCCGCTCATGGTTGCCCTATCAGAAAATAAAATTATTACACCTCCAAAGGAATTCAAAAAAGTTGAACATCCTTTAAAGCATAAGTATCCTCAAAGAAACGCCCACTATAGTTTTACAGATTATTTTCATTTTGATCGCGAGCGCGGCATAGTTACCGATTGGAACGAAAGCCGCAATACTTTTGCTAGTGAAGATTTTATTATTGGCTTAATCGAAGGCTTAGAAGAAGAAGTCGGCTCGGCTTCGGCAGTGGTTATGTACAACATCGGCTACCAGTGGGGCATGAGAGATGCCAAGTTTTTCCAACAGTGGTTTGAGCAAGAGTACAAAAAAAATATCCGCGAAGTAAATTCCGTCTTCATGTTAGAAGCTTGGTGGTGGCCCTTTGCCGCTCAAGGTTGGGGCAACTGGGAAGTAGATATGAGCGAACATAAAAATGGATTTATGTTTGTCAACATCTTTGACTCTGCCGTAGCTAGAACTTTAGGCGATGTTGGTAAACCTGTATGCCATATCTACGCTGGCTTATTTGCTGGTTTCTTTAGCGATATCGTCAAAAAATCCTTAAGTTGCATTGAAATTCAGTGCTACTCCATGGGAGAAACCTACTGTAAATTCCTCCTGAGTAGCAAAGATCGAGTCGATGCTGCCAACTTCTGGCACAACGAAGGCGCAACTGCTAGAGACATTGAAAAACACTTGCGGGGTGGGGAGTTACTGCGATGAAATGTTCAGCTTCCTTATTGGGACTGAATGTAGGGGATTATTTTAACTTGTGTAATTGGCAGTTATTACCGCCGCCAAAGCACAATCACTTGCCTAAACAAGCCAAAATTACTGCCCCTCATTGCCCAACCGTTTTATCCGCCCTCAGCGTCAAAGATTTTTTTGATACTTGTAATTGCCAGCTATTATCGCCAACCGAGCCAGCAAAGGATAATGATAGTACCTCCCCTGTGTTACTACCACAGGTTGAAAGCGATGTTCCAAATCCAACGGTCTTAGGGTGCTTGAGTGTAACGGACTTTTTTAGCTTGTGTAACTGGCACTCTTTACCTCTAGAAGTTATTACTCAGCCCTTAGCGCCAGAATTGCCTTTAGAGCCAGAATCGCCTTTAACTTGGCAAGTTCAAGCTTTTTTTCAACGTATTTCTTGGGATGGTAGCCCAGAAATTGGCAAATTACCTCCAGTATCAACGCTTTCAAAGTCAATTTCCCCAGCATCGGGAGAGATGAACTTAAACGATTTATCCAACTTATTTTAGAGAAACTTTGATTTATGAATGTCAACCTACAATCCTTGCTCTACGACGCAGACGAGCGCTACTTAAAGTCTGGGGAAATTGATACTTTTAAAAGTTACACAACATCGTTATCCCAGCGCCTAGAAACCTACGAATTGCTGCGCGACAAAGAAATAGCTATTTTTCAACCTATAGCTAACGGGCTTCTCGCCAGTTTTCCTGACCAACAACCGGATTTGGAGCGCTGTTTAAAAAACTGGTTGGCAGTTTTGCGTTATTGCGCGACTTCCATGCTACAGAATAATCCCGAATTTCTCGAACGACGACTTTTAGAATGGCTCACCGATATCGTCCGAGTCCACCAAACCCAAGCTATTGATAGCGCTATTTACAAAGGACTGCAAAAGCAATTCCCCCAAATCCTTAGCGACAAGCAATATTCATTATTGCAACCATTTTTAGCGCAGGCGGCGGCTAGACTCATGACAGATTTAGCCCCTTCATCTAGATAACTCATTAATTACGGAGAATGCCCAAATGATTGCGATTGGTGATTTGCTCAAAGACCAACCCGTACTAGGTAATTACTTTGCCCCCGATGCTTACCTATCTGGCGATTTTGAATCAGGACTAATTGAAAACCGTAAAGGCGATCGCCTGTTAGCGCTACCAGAAACTTTAATTGAAGGCATCTATGCAGCCTTAGACCAAGAGTTAGGCAGTGCTAGTGGAGTCGTTTTGTTTAATTGCGGTCGGTGGTGGGGTAAAAACTTTTATGCTCGTTTTGCAGAAGAAATTAGCGAATATTACCACAAATCTCTAGCTGAAATGGAGATGGTCGAACTGCTCCAATGCCTAAAACAATGCTGGAAAACTCACGGCTGGGGTACTTTTGACTTGCAACTTGACTACTATCAGCAAGGCTTTCTAGTCGTTTAAAACTACAACTCTCCTTTTGCTGAAGCTGCTCCCCCAAGCGATCGCCCGGTTTGTTTTTTAGAAGCTGGTATTCTCAGCGCTTTTTTTAGTCAACTTACTGGAAAACAACTTCATTGCGTACAAACTTCCTGCGAATCTTTGGGCGCAGATTGCAATTACTTTATTTTAGGTTTGAGCGATCGCCTCAAGGCGGTAGAAGGATGGTTGTCTGAAAACCAAGACCATCAAACCATTATCGAACGACTAAAAACAACTAAAGCTGCTTAGTAACCTTTTTATCAAGCTTAAAAAATATGGCTAAAACTATTAAGTTAGAACCAATTTCTCAAGAAACCGTTGTGCAAACTAACGCCAACATTCTCTCAGCGCTACTCGACAACGAACTAGATATTTTGCATGATTGCAACGGTCGCGGGATGTGTTCTACCTGCCACGTTTACATCAAAAGTGGGATGGAGAGCCTTTCGCCAATGAATCGCCGCGAACAAAGAACCCTAGAAGTAATTACAACAACTAACACCAATTCCCGCCTTGCTTGTCAAGCAAGAGTTATGGGTGAAGGGGTAGTAGTGGAATTGCCTGCGGGGACTTATGTAACAGCAATTACAGATATTGAGTCTTTAATTGGTACTCGCGCCGAGCAAAATATCTTGCACCCCATTACTAGCAAAGTTTTAGTCGAAGCTGGAAAGCTAATTACGCGATCGATGATTAGTCAGCTTAACGATACTCGTTCTCAAGTCAGCGATTATCTTGGCCGTACCACCGATACTTAAATCCATTTATTTTTAATTACCAAAATGTTAAAACAACTAGCCCGTTTGAGCAACGAAACCGAAGGACGTTATGCTTCTAGTGCCGAACTCCAATTTATCAAAGACTATATTGATTCTGTCGATACGCGCATTAGTGCCTACAATAAAATTCAACTTGCTGCAACCGAAATCGTTGACAAAGTAGCAGAGATTAGAAGTCAGGCAGAACCCGAATTATTTGCCAAGGTTTCCCAAGTTGAAGGTGTTGCTGCTTGCCGACGTGACTTTACTAATATTTTGCGTCACTCTGCTGCCGCTTTATTATTTGACGATCGCGATCGGATGCCAGAAAATTTTTTACTTTGGTACAAAACCATTGTGCGGACTTTTAATTACGATCGCGCTGCGGGTGTAACTTACAAACTTATTCAAGATGTAGCTCAAGAATACCTTACTCCCGAAGAATCCGCTTTATTTAATCCCATTTTACAACTCAACCAAGTTGTGCTTGGTTAAAAGTTTTGTCGCCATTTATTTATAGGAAATAGTTTAACATCATGCAAGAAAGCTTAAATCCAAAAAATCGCCCTTGGCTAGATATGGTAGAAACCATTTCTGTAGTTGGTTCTATTGGTGGTTCCATTGCCTCTATTTTTATCAACCAAGCGGCTTTGGCCTCGGTTCCTTTATCAATTACAGTCATGCTGAATTTGATAAATCGTAGATCGCAGCTAGAAGCGGCGGCTAAGACCAATCAAAGTGCGATCGCCCAAATTATGCCAGCACTAGAGGCAAATAGCCAGCAAATAAACCAGTTACAGCAGCAGCTTGAACACAACCTTCAAGAACATTCCCAGCAAATTCAAACCGCTATGCTGCAAGCACAAAACGAAACTCAAGGCAAACTTGAAGTTTTCAACGTACAGCTAAACAATTCAAGTGGTGATATTAGCCAACTTAAGAGCGATAGCCAAGAATGCACCGAAATGTTGCAGCGCAGTCAGCTAGAAGTCGCCGAACTATTGCAAGGTAAAGCCGAAGCCCAAATTATTGTTGATTCGGTAGCCGCACAGCTTGCAGAAATTCAAGAGATTATACCTAGCTTAATTGAAGGCAATAGCAACTTGATGGAGTATGCTAAACTTCAAAGCTTGTACGAAGAACAAATGGAAGTTGTCAGAAAAGTAAGTTATCTGCGCGAAATTGATTTTTCTACTCAAGCAATTCGCATTGCCCCCTACGATGCTGATGCGTACTACAAACGTGGTACTAGCTACCAAGCTCTAGGAGATAGCCAAGGCAGCCTTTGCGACTTTACTGAAGCTATTAAACTCAATTCTAGTCATGCTTCTGCTTACTACAGTCGTGGTTTGGCGCATATCGAGCTAGGCAATAAAAAAAGAGCCGTTCAAGACTTACGGGAAGCCGCCAAACTATTTTTTGAGGTTGGAGATATCAACAGCTACCAAATGGCAAAAGATGCTAGTAAGCAAATTCACGAGCTAAATTCATCGGTTAGCACTGAAGAGAATAGCGAACAAATTGCTGTCGGTAGTTTATTTGCTTAAACTAGGTTGCTGAGGCGTAGTTTTATTCAGCTAAGTTTAGTGCGAAATCCAGTGTATATTATTACGTTTTCTCAGCAACTCTTTTGATTATGAACAAAGAACCTAGTAAACTTCGGCAAGTTCAACCAGAATCTAAATATTGCAATTTAGAGCTAGTAGGACAAGGACAATTTGGGCGAGTTTTTCGAGCTAATCACAAAATAAACGGACAAGTAGTCGCACTTAAAGAATTAGAAAAGAATCGCTTTCCCACCGCTAACTTTTTACGAGAATTGCATTTTCTTCTTAGTTTACAACACCCTAATGTTGTAAGTTTTCAGGGTTTAGAGCATACCGCCTCTGGAAGATATTTAATTATGGATTATTGTGATGGAGGTAGTTTACGCAATTTAATGAATTTGCAAGGAAGAATAGATTTAGCTTTGAGTTTAAAGTTAGTTATTGATATTCTTGCCGGATTAGAGCATATTCACAGTCGCAAAATTATTCACCGAGATATTAAGCCAGAAAATATTTTGCTCAGTCAAGATTCACAAGATTCAACAGGTTGGATTGCGCGTATTTCAGATTTTGGAATGTCTCGACTCAGTCACGAACTTTGCACCGATAAACAAGATGATTGTGCGGGTTCTCCTGCTTATATGGCTCCAGAGCGCTTTTACGGGCAATATTCACAACATTCTGATTTTTATGCTGTGGGGGTTTTATTATTTGAGTTAGTAGTAGGTTTGCGTCCCTTTTCTGGCTTACCTGGCGAGCTATTGAAAGCTCATATAAATCAAGCCGTAATCATTCCAGAAACTGTACCTTTTTTGCTGCGCTCGATAATTACTAAAGCTATGCAAAAGCTACCATCATACAGATTTCAGTCAGCAACAGAAATGTTAGCTTCTGTGCGGTTGGCGGCGCAAGTAGAAGTTGCAAATACTAGCTTAGAGCGTACGGCGGAATCTTTATTTGATATATCTTTCTCTAGTGTATAAATCGAGTTGTTTCAATTACTTTTTATTCAAATTTTAAATGCTCCATGAACTTAACTAATAAATTGTCTTTTTCAACTTGCTATTATATCCGTAAAATATTTTTACAAAATTCTAAAGATTTACAATGGATGGTAAATCAAAAAAATGGCTTTTGCGTTAGTTCTGCCGAAGATTTGAAGGAACTTTTAGATAGTGTATATTTGGAAGATATTTAAGAACAACTTTTACAAAGGTTGTATCAGGAAAAAAACGAAGTTAACATTAAAATACAGCAATTAGAAACTTTGTGCTTAACTCATCAAAAATTTGTGGCGAGAAACCTTCTTCACTCCGCAGAAATTCTAAATATTCAACAGAAAATTTTTTTACTTTTAGGTTTTAAAAGAATAGAAATTAAAATTGATGAAATAGTTGTAGCTTTTAACCAATTAAGTAAGTACACCAGCAACTATTTGGGAGCAAAAATAACTATAAGTAATTGGCAATTAAATCGCCCTAATAATGATTGGCTAAATAACTTTTGTATTGATAGTTCGGCGAAATTTACTTTTTCTGGTGTAGATGCAGAAGTAGAAAGCTTTTCGCAACTACAATCAATACACAAATGGGTTACGGCTTTCGTGCAGCAGTATACCAAAACTTTTAGAGATTTTCCTCACACAATTGAGCAAAAAAAACTAGGCGAAGTGAAAAAAGAATTATTAGTAAGTCGCCTAGGCGTTTATTCTGCCTGGCTAAAGATAGATACACCCGTGCATAATTGGCTTAATTGAAGGGAAAATTAGGAATTAGTTATTGGCAACTGCTTACGCATTTTCAAATCCATTAGTAGATTTAGCTTCAATAGTTAAATCTGGCAAGCCCTCAAGTTTTTCTACTACTGAAGGCAGCGCTATGTGTTCTGGTACAAATATAGTTAAACCACCAGGTACGCATTCGACATCAATGGGTGTAAAACCAATAATTTCCCCGTCAAGAACTACTTTTTGTGGCGGATCGGTTCTAATAACTACTCTTTTGGCTCGCAAGTATCCTACATCATCGCGCTCGGTGGCACTTTCATTTAAGGCAGTTTGGAGCAAATGATAAGAAGCTGCGATCGCACCAGCACGAGTTACGGGCGATACAACAGTTACATCTAATAAGCCATCATCAAAAACTACTCCCGCGGGCCCTTGCGCTAAAACTGATGTTGGGGGTGCGGCGTTGGCAACGGTAATCGCCGCCGCCGTCAGCTTGATAATTTTATCGGCGGTTTCGATTTCTGCTTCAAAAGATTCTAATTCTCGTAATTGTTGAATTCCTGCCATTACGTAAGCTAAGACCCCAAACCGATTTTTGGCGCGGCGATCGGCTCTATCTACGGTTTCTGCTTCAAACCCGATCCCTGCTAGTAATACCATTGGGCGATCGTTACACTTAGCGGCATCAATTACTCTTGTCAAACCGCCCAATATCGTCTCGCAGGCAGCTTCAATAGTATCGGGCAACTCCAAGGCGGCGGCGAAAGCGTTGGCTGTACCGCGAGAAATAATCCCTAGAGGTATATTTGTTCCTACTAAAGCACTTGCTGCCGCCGATAAAGTTCCATCCCCTCCAGAGGCGATAATACTGGTTGCGCCTTGAGCAATTGCTTCAAGAGCGATCGCATCTGCATCTAATTTTTCAGTAGTAAACCGAATATCTAGCTCTATATTCGGTTCTAGCAATGCCCGAATCTTTGCTAAATCTTGCTCTGGATTGCTTTGACCAGCCGATGGATTGAAGATAAGACAGCTTCCAGTTCTTTTCATAGGAGTAGATTTGTTACTCAAAATCCTTAGTAGTGGGAATTTTTAGTCGGTATAATTAGATTAATTCTTTTATGCCAAAGTATTTATTTGTCTAAAACTTCTAAATAGTTAATTGTCTAACTAAAGTAACAAAACAACAGCTAAGTTTCACCCTATCTAAAGTTGTAATCCCTGCCTTATGCCCGACCCAATGATGTATCAACAGGACGATTTTGTTGTATTAGAACCTAACCAACAAGAACAATTTATTACTGCTAATGAGCTATTAGAAAAATTGAAAGTAGTTTTGGCGCACAGTCAGTCCAAGCTACCGCAGGAATTACAAAGTCTTTCTTCTATTGAGGAACAAGCTAACTATTTAATAGATACTAGCTGCGAATTAGTTTTAGAACCCGGTCAATATTTACAGTGGTATGCTGTGCGCCTAGAAAAATAAAAACTATTTTTCTGTATTTTTCTCAACTAAAACCTTTATTTTTTAGGTTCAGAAGTAGCAATTAATGCTAATTCAATATTATCTTTTTTTGGCTGCTTGATTTCAACTTGTATTCCAGGCCCAAAAAAACTTGTCATTTTTTGATGTTTTTCTTCCCAAGAATTCAAAGGAATTAGCGGCGAATAAAAATCGATAATTAGTGTATACGCGCCGTCGGTTGCAGTTTCGCGGATACCAGTAATCAACGGACGCTCTTCGTCGGTAGGACTTAAACTAAGGTGAGATAAGGAGCTATCAAGATGAGCATCTTGTCCGTAACGGTAGCGAGTGATGTCTTTGCGAATTTGATTTTGCGTGTCTGTAGCTTGCAAATCTCGGAGGGTGACTACTGCTGGTGTAGTAGGCTGGGTGTAGGGTACGGGTTTTAGTTCTGAAACTTTAAGTGCTAATCCACCCAATAACAAAGGAATGCCATAGAAAAACCCCACCAAATTTAGGGTAGGATTACCAGAAAAATAAGCATAAAATCCAACAATTGTTAAAACACCACCAATAGTTAAACCGAGGGAGCCTAGAGAAGTTTGACGTAGCATGAGCTTAGGGCAGCAAGTATGTAGATATATTACCAAACCTAACCTTCTCTTGCCCGGAAACACAAGTAGCTCACCCCTACTAACCTGTTGGCAGGGTAGAGCTAGAGGTTAATTAAAGATTTATTAACTAAATAGATAAAGATTTAATAATGCTGATGCACAAAAAAATAACTTGTGGTAAGCTGCGGGTGTATTTTTGTATGTGAGTAGTGAAAAACCTCAACCAGTAGTCCAACTTACTAAGTTGGATGTCAGTGTTATAGTTTATAATCTGCAAAAATAATAAACCCTAGTTTTCAACAAATCGCGGCTTTTAAATATGAACGCCCTTCAAAAACCTAGACAAACACTAGAAACTGTAAAGCCTCGCCAGGTAACACCAACAAGAAAAATCCGCAAGCGCCAACCTTTGAGTCCTTATCGGGGAATGGCAATTGAAAACACTGCCAAGCTAGTTGTAAATGTTGTGTTGGCGATCGCAGTAGTATCTACTTTAGTCAAGTTGCTGCCTTACAGTATGTCTCAACAGGCAAAATTGCAGGAAATCTCTACAGAAGTCGAATTGACCGAAAGTCGTGTAGCCGATCTACAAGCTGATTTTAAGCGCTCCTTCGATCCTCAGCAAGCCAAAAAAATTATGTCAGAACAAAGCAATCGCGTAGATCCAAAACAACGCCCAGTATTTTTGCAGAAAAATAATTAGCGTTTTTAAAGAGCTATTAATCAATAGCTCTTTGCTAATTAAGAATTGAGCAACTGCTGTAACCAAGTTTCCACTTGCTTTCGCAAACGATTGTTGTTAATATCTGCGGTTGAATCTCGATCGAGAGAGAGATGCGGTAAAGCCCGACGATAATCGGCGATCGCCAAATTCCAGTCTCCCCAAAGATGATAAGTCCGCCCTTGTTCGGCGTAAATGTTTCCTTGCAGTTGACCAAACAAGGCGGCAATTTCTAAGTCTTCTATCGCTTGAGAATAGTTGCCCAAATCGCGCCAGGTAATAGCTCGATTGATCCAGGCTCGGACGTGACTGGGGTTGAGATCCAAAGCTCGGTCGTAGTCGCAAATTGCCATGTTTAGGCTACCCGCAGCAGCATAGTAGTTACCGCGGTTGTTGTAAGCACTAGCTAGTTGCGGATTGAGTTGAATTGCTTTATCGTAATCGGCGATCGCTTTAAGCAATTGACCGCTTTGAAAATAAATTAGCCCCCGATTGTTGTAATCGATCGCATTATCGGGATGGCGATCGATCAAATGGCTCAAGGAAGCGATCGCGCTTTGGTAATCGCCCTGTTTTGCTTTAGCTCTGCCGTAGGAGCGCAAACAGCGATCGGGTAGTAAGTCTGGAGACAAATTTTCTAGGAAAATTTGCTGCTCGGCAATGTTGAGGGGGTAAGGGCGGGGGTAACAATCTGGGAGAGATGCTAATATTTGCGGGTTCATATTTTATAACTATGAGCGGTAGCTCAATAAATTAAACTTATAATTTTTTCTGCTGCCACAGGCAGGGCTTTGTGTTACTTGACTAAGTGGCTTACAACCATCATCGGTGTTTAATTAAGAAAGTTACCAAAAATTAACACTGAATATATAATTGATAATTTAGCAGTCTATATTTTTTACTTCATCAATCCATAGTTCAATTCCAGAAATCACCCAAGGAGTAGATAAGCTTACCACTAGGCTGACCTTGAGCGAAGTCTCCAGACAAGTTGGTACAATGCAACAACCACGAGATATGTTGCCTTGACAAAAATATTTCTATGACTAATACCTTGTTAGATGATGCTACAGATTTAGCTGCCAATGATTATTTAGTAGTTGGGTTAGCGACTTGCTTTATTAAAGAAGATGGCGAAGTGCATGAGATTGAAGTGATTGAGCCGATTCCGTCTGCTGCTTTAGAAGCAATTGTTAAAGGCATTCCGACTTCTTATAAACTTGCCCTCGCTACTACTATTGGCGACGTTGTTACCCAATTACCTCAAAAACCCGCAGGATTTCCAGATTCAGCGCAGTTTAGCGATGAATTTGTTACCAGAGCGATCGCCGCCGCGCGGACTTACAAGCGTCGTGAGGTAGCGCAAACTCATATCGCCCCAGGTGCAACCCGCGATGACTTTAAATACTCTATAGAACGCAAGCGAGTGTTAAATATGAGCCGCACTGTTACTGCCGACGACAATGTAAAACAACACTCTCATACTCATAAAGTGCTTTAGTTCTGCTAAAACTTTACGGTGGCGCGCGCAGTCGAGCATCAATTGTTAAGTGGGATTTGGAAGAATTAGCCATTCCTTACGAATTTGTGCTGCTAGATATGCAGGCTGGCGTTCATCTTCAGTCAGAGTTTTTGGCTATTAATCCGATGGGAAAAGTCCCGCCGATCGCGCGTTGGGGATTTTTGTTTGTGGGAATCGGGAGCAATTTTGCTTTATTTAGCTCAAAAGTACGAAAAAAAGACTTTTTCTGTCGAACAATTAGCCTTGATTAATCAATGGATTTTGTTTGCTAATTCTACTTTAGCTACGGGGGTTTTTGTCGCCGCCAATCGAGAGCGGGAAATGCCTAAGCTATTAACCGCCTTAGATAAAATTTTCGCACAGCAGCCATACTTGCTGGGAGAGGAGTTTAGCGTTGCCGATGTCGCAGTCGGTTCGCTGTTAGCATACATTCCAATTATGTTAAAGCTCGATTTAAGCGCTTACACAAATGTTATGAATTATATGCAGCGTCTTTCCGAACGCCCAGCTTGTCAAAAGGGGAGGGCAGACTAAAAAAATAGGACAGGCTAAAAGTCTGTCCTACCAAATAATTGTTAGCTAAAAAAATTATCTAAAACCAATTGCTGCTTGCCAAACAAACGCCAGCAACAAGAAAAATACGGGAATAATTGGTAAAACGTCTACTAAAGGATTAAAAATCGCGTAGGCTTCGGGGAGTTTTGCAAGCAATAATGCGGCTTCCATCTGTATATATCTCTACTTATGCAGCTTTAAGAATTGAGATGAATTTTAACACGAAAGCGATAGCTTATTAAGCTATTCGGTCGATAAACTGTTCTCAGCTTGGGGATTAAGCAAGTGCTGAAAATCAGTAGCAAACCGATTTTCTAATATACTGTCGCGAATTTTTTGGGTAAAACTGATTAATTCGGTGACGTTGTGAATGCTGAGGAGAGTATAAGCAAGAATTTCTTGGCTCCGCACCAAGTGGCACAAATAAGCGCGGCTAAAGTTTTGGCAAGTATAACAAGGACAACTAGAGTCTAAGGGTGTAAAATCTTCTCTAAACTGAGCATTTTTTAAATTCCAGCGATCGCCCCCAACAAGCGCCGCGCCGTGTCTTGCAAGCCGTGTAGGGATAACGCAATCAAATAAATCTATCCCCGATGCGACAGCTTGCGCCATTTCCCGATAAGTTCCTACACCCATCAAGTAACGCGGTTTATTTTCGGGCAATAGGGGAGTTGTCGCCGCCACAATTTTGGCAATTAATTCTGGTGGTTCTCCCACACTTACACCGCCAATCGCGTAGCCTGGTAAGTCGTAAGCCGCTAGAACCTCTGCCGCCGTCGCTCGTAAATCTAGGTGTACGCCCCCTTGAACAATGCCAAATAATGCTTGATCGGTGCGATCGTGGGCGACAATACACCGCTCTAGCCAGCGATTTGTACGATTAGTTGCTGCCTCAATTTCTGCTTTTGTCGCTGGGTAGGGGGGGCATTCATCAAAAGCCATAATTACATCTGCCCCCAAAATATTCTGCACTTGTATAGAAAATTCTGGAGTAAAGTTAATAATTTCTCCGCCATGAGGAGAGCGAAATACTACGCCTGCTTCAGAAATTTTCCGCATTTGGCTTAAACTAAAAACTTGAAAACCGCCGGAATCTGTCAATATTGGCTTTTGCCAATTCATAAACGAGTGCAACCCGCCAGCTTTGCCGACAATCGATTCTCCTGGTTGCAAATGTAAGTGGTAGGTATTAGACAACACCATCTGCGCCCCGGTTGCCTCTAACTGCATGGGAGTTAGGGTTTTAACATTTGCTAACGTCCCTACAGGCATAAATCGAGGGGTTTCTACTATGCCGTGAGGCGTGAAAAAAACACCTACTCGCGCTTTAGTCTGGCGGCATTTTGCCAAGACTTGATAAGAAAATTGTGGCATCAAGGTAAAGAAAAGATCGCTGCATTCTTTCCTCAGTGTAAGAGCAGATAACTACTTAACCAATGCAGAAGACGAAAGTCTCAAAAAGGACAACTACCATCATCATCGATTTCTGCATCCCACTTAGCTGAAATGACTTGGTCCATCATTGCTTCCAAACTGCCAGCGTTTAAATTGCGCGTTACTCGCTCTTGCAATGGTGTAGAAAGGGGAATGAGGCGCAAACAGGTACTATCAAGCGTCAAATCGAAATAGGTTTCTTGCTCGGACGACTGTTTTAATTCGAGATAATCAAAACTATGGAGATTTAAGTACAGTGAGTGATTGGCAATCAGCGTTGCTTGTTGGGGATTGGTAAATATTTCCATAACATCGCCTTCACCTTGGCTTGCAAGCAAGCCATCTTGAATATAGATATAGCGGACGCGCCCTAAATCGGCAAGCAGTCGCCCGATGTCGATTTTGTTCGTAATGATGCCAGCGTTAATAATGCACGGAGCAGGTAGCTGAGAGTCGGAGCGATAGTTACTCATAATTAAAACAACTTCTTGGCGGCGAAAATCGAGTTGGAGCTAAATAAAATAGGTTTGCTAAATTTTTGCGATGTTGGTTTTGCGATCGACCTACATTCCCAAAACTTCTACAAGCTTGCTTTAAGGCTAAGAGTTAGCTGGCAAACAAAATTAAGGTAATTACAAAAAGTTACAGTCAAAAAGCAGCCTACGACACAATATTATCTCAAGTCTTTTGACTTTGCTCCTACTTGCCGCCAGCAAAAAATTTATCAGCGCGATCGCGCCTACCTAAAATATATTAATTAGCTCTAAGCCATAACTAACGCTCTACAAGGGCAAAGCAACTTCAAAGATTGTTTCTATACCAACTTCACTTTCCACAGTAATAGAGCCACCGTGCAAGTCTACAGAGTTTTTGACGAGCCAATCCTAACCCCGTACCGGAAATTGTGCCGACATTGATGGCGCGATGAAAAGAATTAAACAGTTTGGCGCGATCGCTACTAGGAATGCCAATTTCTGGATCTCAAAGACGAAATATTGCTCGATCTTGTTGACAAGCTAATTCAAACAACCTTCGCTGAAATAGGTCATAGAAAAATTAGGATCGTTGCTACAAGAAAATACAATTCCTGGTAAAGAGTCGATTAAAGTTGCTAGGCGGCGTTGAGTTTCAGCAAAAGAAGCAACTTCTTTCAAGCGCCTCTGACTCTTTGCTGATTGGATTGCTATTGCTAAAACTATCAAAAGTGCGATCGCACTTATCACCAGTAAATGTATTTGGCGAGCTTGTAATTCTAGTAAGCTAGTGGTTTGCCAAAAAACAAAATTACTTACTGGATAATTTATTTCATAAAACCGCTAGCTGTAACGATAGCTATATCTAATACTCACAGTTTACGCTTAATATCTGTAACAACAGTTACTCGTTCTGCTAAATCTAGTGCGGTTAAAGACGCTAAAATAGCGATACCAAAGGAAAAGATAACTAGGGGAAGATCGCCGATAACTGACATGAACAGAGTGGGGTAGTAGTTAAATTTTTTGTTTTAGCAAGTACAGTCTTTATCAGCTTAGTAACGCTCCGGTAGTGACTAAAATATTTTTAGAGTCACTATTTTGGGGGTGGGTTATTAACTTAGCCAATCAATTTTTACTATCACCTTTTCTTTAGGCACAGACATCAGTTTTATTACTTAATTATTGGTTATCCGTAAAATAATTTAAGCAATCTATATGCAAAGGCATCGCCGTTGTTGGTGGAAACAATTGGGGTTAGAAATAATCGCAGCAATTACTTTTTATACTTGCATTCCCATCTCTATTAATAACTTAGAATTTCAGCGCGTAGCTTATTGGTCGCCGCTTATTGGGCTAATTATTGGAGGGATTTTAGGATTAGTCGATTTAGGACTGCACTTAATTGGTATGCCTGTATTAACTAGCAGTGCTTTAATAGTAAGTTTTTGGATCTTACTCACTGGAGGGCTGCATTTAGATGGGGTAATAGATGCGGCGGATGGACTAGCAGTCCAAGACCCCCAAAGAAGGCTGGAGGTGATGGTAGATAGCGCTACAGGAGCTTTTGGGGCAATGGCAGCGATCGCCCTCTTACTAATCAAAACGGTGGCTTTAGCAGACTTGCACAGTTCCCACTGGCTAGGATTAATCACAGTGTGTGGCTGGGGGAGATGGGGGCAACAAATAGCGATCGCGCTTTATCCTTACCTTAAGCCCGCAGGCAAAGGCAAATTTCACAGCAGCGCTATTACTTCCTATAGGGACTTAGTGCCAGGATTAATATTAATGCTAAGTTTGAGTGCTATATCAGTTTTGGTAGATAAATCTCTCCTAAAGTTGGCATTGTTTACAGTCATCGGCGGCAGCGCGATCGCTTATTTGACGGCTGCATGGTTCGCAAGGCAGCTAGGGGGTCATACTGGTGACACCTATGGGGCAGTAGTAGAGTGGACAGAAGCCTTGTTACTGTGCGTACTAACTGTCGTCGGGTAACAATCCTCTTTTCTGGTCAAGACGGGCGTAGGCGAGTGACTTTTAGCTTAAAATTTCCTATCCCGGTTTCGCCAAAAGCCCGAACGCGCACTACGTAAGTTCCGGTGGTATTAATCCGGGTAAATAGCAAAGAATTAGTAGTACCATCTGGGCCATCGTCATTTTCAGAGATAGTCGTCCCATCGGTCGATAGCAGCGTCACCATAGCATCAAAGCTATCAGAAGTTAGATCGATGGCTACATTGTCACCTTTATTAAGCTTGACTAAGTAATCGCGGGCAAATCCCCCAAGTCCTGTAGGAATATCGTTTTCTGTCAGCTTGTCTGTAATTTCATTAGTAGGCGGCAAAGCAATCGGATTGTACAACTTGCTTTGAGCTACTACCGAACAGGCTATACCAATACTTACAAGGAAGGTGGGAGGAATTATTAGTAGATGCTTTGACCTAAATACACAAAAACTGCCGATCATTCACCGTTGCTCAAATACAATTCAAGCTTCATTATGCCTTTGGCTAGTAGCGATCGCTACCATCCCGTATACAGCAATTCCCTGTTGTTGTAATGTTTGCGCTGCAAAGCGTGCTGTTGCTCCGGTTGTATAAATATCATCTACTAATAACACTGGCATCTTTGGGCGCTGGCGACAAAACTCTGTTCCTAGTTCAAAAGCGCTATTTAAGTTTTGTTCCCGTTGTTGGGGAGATAAACTAAATTGCGCTGCGGTTTCTTTTTGGCGCGTTAAACCTAATTTTTGCAATTTTAAACCTGTAGCACTGCAAAAACTTTCAGCTATTAGCGTTGCTTGATTGTAACCGCGCTGTTTTTGTCGGTTGGCGTGCAAAGGAATCGGAATAACAACTACTTGGTTGGTAGCAAATTGAGACTTTAGCCAAGCGTCTGCTAACCAAGTTCCTAAAGGATGAGCTATTTGGGGTTGATTTTGGTATTTAAGCGCTGCGATCGCACGTTTGAGAGTACCTTGATAGTTTCCCCACGCAAATACTGGTAACTTTTGCTGTTCGAGTTTGTGGGAATGGGCTAATTGGCATCGTTGCAGTTGTTTTGTGCAATCAAGGCAAAATTCTGTATCAGTAGAGCGATCGCATAGCGGACAACGGTTCTCTAAAAAGAGATTTAATAATAATCCTTGGAGGTTTTTAGTCCAACTCGACATTGCTGATTGCCACTAATTGCCCCTTAATTTTCCGTAAAAAAATGGTGTTTTACAATGATTACAACACCCATAAATTAACAATCAAGTTTTACATTTTGCCTTTTTGCATTACTTCTTGCAAGTGATGGCGAAGTTCCTCAGCTTGCTGCCTATCTTGCTGTTGCAACTTCTTGAACAATTCCACACAAGGTTTTGACTGCATTTGTTCCGCATCTTGAATATAAGTCTCGTAAGCTCTAAGGGCTTCAGCTTTATGCTTCAACGCTGTTAGCAAATCGTATTCGAGATTGCTGATCGCACTTTGATTTTCGGTAGCTTGCATGGAATTCCTCTCTAACAAATAGAACTACTATTTTTTTATCCCGATTCAAGCAAGAGAATTCATCTGTCCAAAAGAGTATAAGTTTAAGTTACCCTTAATACAAAAAAATATTTTTACTTGTGAATGTTGACTCTATACTGCAACCATTTCAAAGGTTTGGCGTTCATCTTGGTTTGGCGAGAATCAAGCAACTTTTAGCTAGGTTGGGCAATCCCCAAGAGCAAGTTCCAATAATCCACGTAGCAGGAACTAATGGCAAAGGTTCGGTCTGTGCTTATTTATCATCAATTTTGACTCAGGCAGGCTACAAAGTCGGACGCTATACATCGCCGCATTTGGTCGATTGGATGGAACGTATTTGTTTAAACGAGCAACCAATTTCTCTAGAAGCGCTGCAAAGCTTGCTGCTACAAGTTATCAACGCCATTAATCCAGCTACAGAAACACCAACTCAATTTGAAGTTATTACGGCGGCGGCTTGGTTGTATTTTGCTCAAAGCCAGGTAGATATTGCCATTGTCGAAGTAGGGTTAGGGGGACGATTGGATGCAACTAATGTTTGCTTGCACCCGCTTGTTTCAGTTATTACCTCTATTAGCCGCGAACATTGGCAGCAATTAGGCTCAACCTTGGCAGAGATTGCTACGGAAAAGGCAGGAATTATTAAGCCTGGTTGTCCGGTAGTAGTAGGACAATTACCCATAGAAGCAGAAAATGTCGTGCGATCGCGCATTACTGAACTAAATTGTCCGGCTGTTTGGGTAGAACCTGCTACAGAGTTACTAATTAACGGTCCAAGATGGGCAACTTACAAAAATATAGAATATCCCTTGCCTTTGCTGGGTGACATACAGTTAAGTAACTCCGCTTTAGCCCTTACTGCTATCCAAATTTTGCAACAAAACGGCTGGAAAATTACGACCGAAGCGATTGCGCGTGGAATGGCAAAAACTCGCTGGCTTGGTCGTCTTCAGTGGGTAAAGTATGGCGATTTCTCTTTGCTAATTGATGGCGCTCATAATCCGGCGGCGGCGAGGGCATTACGTCACTACGCAGACACTCTAGAAAGCCCTATAACGTGGGTAATGGGAATATTGTCTACCAAAGACCATAAGGAGATTTTTACAGCCTTGCTACGCCCAAAAGACCGCTTGCACTTAGTTCCTGTCCCCGACCATAGCAGCGCAGATCCGATTGATTTAGCGATATTGGCTCAAAATATCTGTCCTAATTTAGCTAGTTGCCAGACTTATAATGATTTATTTTTGGCTTTAAATGCGGCAAAGAGCGATCGCTTAATTATTTTGTGTGGTTCGCTATATTTAGTCGGGCATTTTTTAAATAATTTTCCAGCCTCATAAAAAAGGATAAACCTGTAATCAGTTTATCCCTTAGTTTATTTGGGCTACGTCGTTCTATTTAGCCACTACTTGAGTTAAAGCAGCGCTTAATATTGCCGCTTTATCGGTTTGTTCCCAAGGCAATTCTAAATCGGTGCGTCCAAAGTGACCGTAAGCCGCTACATCCTGGTAAAAACGTCCCCCACGTTCCCCAGGTAGTTGACGCAGGTTAAAAGTATGAATGATGCCTAATGGACGCAGTTCAAAGTGTTCTTTAACTAATTCTAATAAGCGATCGTCATCTACTTTACCCGTACCAAAAGTTTCAACTAAAATGCTCACTGGTCTAGCTACACCAATGGCATAACTTAACTGTACTTCGCACTTTTCTGCTAATCCCGCCGCAACGATATTTTTAGCAACATAACGGCAAGCATAGGCAGCGCTGCGATCTACTTTCGTGGGATCTTTGCCAGAAAATGCACCGCCACCATGCCGCGAATAGCCGCCGTAAGTATCAACAATTATCTTGCGTCCAGTTAGCCCAGAATCGCCTTGAGGTCCACCAATGACAAACTTTCCGGTGGGATTAACCAAAAAGCGGGTTTCCTCATCTGGTTTGATATCACAGTCTGCAAATACAGGCTCTATTACGGCAACCCAAAGGTCTTCTTTAATTTTTGCCTGCACTGCCTCTTGTTCTGTAATATCGCCGATATTAGCGGTGTGTTGAGTAGAAACCAAAATTGTATCAATTCCTACAGGCTTACCATCTTCGTAAGTAACGGTTACTTGAGTTTTACCGTCAGGACGCAGGTAAGGCAATTGACCTGTTTTGCGTACTGCTGCTAAACGACGAGCAATGCGTTGAGCAAGACTAATCGGTAAAGGCATTAATTCGGGGGTTTCGTTGCAAGCAAAACCAAACATCAAGCCTTGATCGCCAGCACCCACCGCATCAAATTGTTCTTCGCTAGATTGTTCGCGGCTTTCGCGAGCAGTATTTACGCCTTGAGCAATATCAGGAGATTGTTCGTCTAAAGCAACCAAAACCGAGCAGCTATTAGAACAAAAGCCGTTATCAGATTCGGTATAGCCAATATCCGCAATTTTTTTGCGAGCTAAATCTACATAATTGACTTGAGCTTTGGTTGTAATCTCTCCAGTAATTAATACTAAACCCGTGTTAACAACCACTTCGGCGGCAACGCGACTGCTAGGATCTTGAGCTAATAGCGCGTCTAAAATGGTATCGGAAATTTGGTCGCAAATTTTATCGGGATGGCCTTCAGTAACAGATTCCGAAGTAAACAGGTAGCGACGAGACAAGGGCATTTCCTCCTGGGTGCTTGGCAGCAAATATATTAGTAAAATTTTGGCTATTATAACTGTTGGCGCTCGCCATCTGTCTACCTTTAAATAGCAGAAAGCTCATAGCTTCATTAACGCTTTACCGTAAATTTAATTTCTTCTAAGTGAGAAATCGTTACATCCGCCGATTTTAAATGAGTGGCGGCTTGGTTCCAGCAGATACCAATACATCCGGCGGCTCCTGCTTCACGAGCCATTTTGATATCGCCTACCGAGTCGCCTACCATCAAAGTATTAATTGGTTCCACTCCTAAAGCTTGACAGGCTTGCATAAATAAAGCTGGGTTTGGTTTACTTAGGCCTCCTTGAGTAGTTCCCATTTGTAATTGAATATAATCGCTCAACTGATGAGTTTGGACAAAACTACGCACTCTTTGGGTGGAAGCGGCGGAAAGAATGCCTAGTTTTAAGCCTGCTTGGGATAAACCTATCAATACTTCTAAACTACCCATAAATAGCGGGGAGGGAGCCATACCAATAAAGCTATCAGCTTCAGTAAAAGCGCGACGAGCGATATCCAGCGATTCCAGCCACCCCTTACCTGTTTCGGCAATGTAGGCGGCGGCGGCTATTTCAGATTCCCAGCGACTGGCTACGGCTAACATCCCTGTAGGATCGAGGGTACTGCCATTGATGCCAAAAGCCATTAATAGCGGTTCTCCTGTGCCGGGAATTTGCGCGTCGATAATGCGCGATCGCTTTTGTCCTAAACTTCTTAAATAGGCTGCCGAATCTTCTAAAGTGCCGTCTTTGTCAAAGATAATTGCTTCAATGTTAGTAAATTCAAGGTTTTTGCACTGAATAGTTGCCAAAAAATTCATCTCCCAAATTGTGCAATAAACAAATAAAAAGAGGGAATTTCCCTCTTTTTTTAGCTAATAAATTAAGTCATTGTTTGCCCAACTTAATCTTCCTCTGTTGCGTCGGGGATATCTTCTTCGCCAGAAGCCGAGATATCTTCTACCGTTGCGGGGACTTCTTCTACTTCGGCAATATCTTCTACCACCGAGGGGATATCTTCTTCCGGCGCAATAGCATCTTCCATTGCTGAGGGAATATCTTCTTCCGGCACAATAGCATCTTCCATTGCTGAGGGAATATCTTCTTCAGATAATTCATCTTCGGTGGTGATGCCTTGCTGCTTGGCAAGCATTTGTTCGCGGTACTTAGCAGCCATTTCTTCAGCGCTATCAAAGACCAATTGCCGATCTTTAATCATATCGCCGGGTTCTGGCTCTAGCTGTTTTGTTGATAAAGAAATCCGTCCTCTTTCGGCATCCAAGTCAATAATCATGACTTTCAACTCATCGTTGACGTTGAATACACTATGAGGTGTATCGATGTGGTCGTGAGAAATTTCGGAAATGTGTAGTAATCCGCTTACTCCACCAATATCAATGAAAGCACCGTAAGGCTTAATGCCGCGTACAGTTCCAATTACAACTTCGCCGACTTCCAAACGGTTCATCTTCCGCTCAACTAAGGCGCGGCGATGACTGAGGACTAGACGGTTGCGGTCTTCATCTACTTCTAAAAATTTTAATGGTAATTCTTCGCCTAATAAATCTTCTTTAGGTTTGCGAGTGCTGATGTGAGAACCGGGAATAAAGCCGCGCAAGCCTTCAATTCTGACTAAAGCGCCGCCGCGATTTGTAGCAAAAACTCCCGATCGCACGGTAGCATCTTCTGTTTGCAGTTGTCTAACTCGTTCCCAAGCTCTCATGTACTCGATGCGACGAATGGAAAGAGTTAATTGTCCGTCTTCATTTTCATCGGTAAGAATGAAAAATTCTCGCGTCTCGTTAGATTGTAAGACTTCTTCCGGGGCATCTACCCGGTTAATTGACATTTCCTGAATGGGAATATAAGCGGCGGTTTTAGCACCAATATCAATCAGAGCGCCCCTCGGCTCGATACTAAATACTGTACCTGCTACCACATCACCAGGGCTAAAGTGATAGTCATACTTGTCTAGCAGTGCAGCAAAATCGTCGTGAGTAAAGCCAATATCTAAAGTAGTTTGTTTCTGATTGACCATGCTAATTTGTTCCTAGGGTTAGTCTCCTTAATTTTTTGCCTCCTACGATGCATCTGCACGCTAGTAATAGCGGCAATTTACACCTAAATCTCGACCTTTGCTATTGGCGCGGATCGAGGTTTTCCTAAGTCGGGTTTATCATCCCGGTAGTAATGGACGGCGATCGCTGAAAACATCAATGGGATTTACTTTCCTTCTCATCCTAGCTTAGGACTAAGTGGAATTGGTCATTGGGGAAGTGGTCGTTGGTGAATTGGCAATTCTTTATTACCCATTACCCACTACCAACTAAGCAATTCTAAATGAGTATTCAGACCCATCATTATACCTGAGCTAGGGGGTGTAAATTCTGGGAAAAATATAAATAGCGATTTTTAACTCATTGCTGTAGTGGTTAAAATTTCTTGGTTAGGGCAATTAGTCAAGTCATCCAAAGTTTCTACAAAGTCGCGAATATTTTTAAATTGGCGGTAAACCGACGCAAACCGCACGTAGGCGACTTCGCTAATTGCCTTTAATTGCTCTAAAACTAAATCGCCAATTTCTAAGCTAGTAACTTCTCTTACAGCGCGTTGTTGGAGTTGAGATTCTATTTCGTCTACGATTGCTTCTAATTTGAGGTAAGGAATCCCGGTTTTTTGACAAGCACGAACCATTCCCCGCAAGATTTTGGAGCGATCGAATAGTTCGCGATCGCCGCTTTGCTTAATCACTGTAATAGGTACAAATTCTATGCGTTCGTAAGTTGTAAATCGTCGCAAACAACTCAAACACTCCCGCCGTCGCCGGATACTTTGCCCAGCTTCTGTGGCGCGGGATTCTAGCACTCTATTATCTGGATGCTGACAAAAGGGACATTGCATAACGGCAATAGGGATGGGCAAGTTAAATAATTAAATTATCTGTTTGGAGAATTGAGCCATTTTTACTTA
Source organism: Chroococcus sp. CMT-3BRIN-NPC107 (assembly GCA_019359635.1). GTDB lineage: Bacteria > Cyanobacteriota > Cyanobacteriia > Cyanobacteriales > Chroococcidiopsidaceae > Aliterella. The sequence goes on along the minus strand of JAHHGY010000006.1, from coordinate 6,980 downwards.
TAAAGAGTAGAGACTTAAAAAGCGCAAAATCCGATGCTACAAATAAAGCGTAGCACCGGATTTGTAATAATTAGCAGTTTTGAGCAAACTTCCCAGTTTACTTCTTCTCAATCCGGGGTGGTTCCCGAAAAGCGATCGCAAAAAACAAAGTACCAATGGCAAGAGCCAAAATCAAAATGTAAGCAACGCTTTCCATAATTTCAAATCCTAAATTAGTTACTTAACTACTGATAGTTTACCAAGCAAAAGAAAAGAACGGCTAAACAATTCACCTGTAATTGTTGTTTACAACCTAATTGATTAACCGTTCTTAACATAACGCCAAGGTTTGTGTCCTTGCTAGGGAAAACTTAAACAGCTTCCTTTTTGCGAGTGGTTTTGTCTCCCACTTTCTGGAATAGACCCCATTCGACTTGCTCCTCTAGGTCTGCTTCTACACCTGCAAATACGTCGCGGAAAATTGTCCGCGAACCGTGCCACAAGTGACCGAAGAAGAATAATAAAGCAAATACTGCGTGTCCGTAAGTAAACCAACCTCTAGGACTGGTGCGGAATACACCATCAGAGTTAAGTTTTTCGCGATCGAACTCAAAGGGTTCTCCCAATTGAGCTTTACGCGCGTACTTTTTGACCTCAGCAGGATCGTCAAAGGTTTGACCGCCCAAAGCACCACCGTAGAAGCTGGCGGTGACTCCAGCTTGCTCGAAGCTGTACTTAGATTCAGCGCGACGGAAAGGAATATCCGCGCGGACAACGCCATCGGCATCGGTTAAAACTACAGGGAAGGTTTCAAAGAAGTTAGGCAGACGACGAACGCTTAATTCTCGTCCTTCACCATCTTTAAATACTGGGTGTCCCAACCAACCTTGAGCTATACCATCGCCTTTATCCATAGGGCCAACGCGGAATAAACCACCTTTAGCGGGGTCATTACCAACGTAGTCATAGAAGGCAAGTTTTTCGGGAATAGCCGACCAAGCCGCCGTTAGGTTCATTCCTTGGGCTACTTCTTCTTGAACTCGGCGATCGATTTCTTGCTTGAAGTAGTTTTGATCCCACTGATAGCGGGTAGGCCCAAATAGTTCGATGGGTGTAGTAGCGTTGCCGTACCACATAGTTCCAGCGACGATAAAAGCGGCAAAGAAGACCGCCGCAATACTGCTTGATAGTACAGTTTCAATGTTACCCATCCGCAGAGCTTTGTAGAGCCTTTCAGGGGGTCTAACGGTGAGGTGAAATAAGCCTGCAATAATACCAACAATACCCGCCGCGATGTGGTGAGCAACTACACCCCCAGCATTAAACGGGTTAAAGCCCGCCGGTCCCCATTCTGGAGCAACGGGTTGAACGCTACCTGTTAGACCGTAGGGGTCAGAAACCCACATCCCCGGTCCAAATAATCCGGTGAGGTGAAAAGCACCAAAGCCAAAACAGAGCAAACCAGACAAAAATAAATGGATGCCAAACATTTTGGGCAAATCTAAAGCAGGTTCGCCTGTCCGGGGATCTCTAAATAATTCTAAATCCCAGTAAACCCAGTGCCAGCAAGCAGCTAAAAATAGCAAGCCAGAAAGCACGATGTGGGCCGCCGCAACGCCTTCAAAAGACCAAAAACCAGGATCGGTTGCTGCGCCACCAGTAATGTTCCAACCGCCCCAAGATTGGGTTACGCCGAGGCGTGCCATGAAAGGCATGACAAACATTCCTTGCCGCCACATGGGGTTAAGAACGGGATCGCTAGGATCGAAAATAGCTAGTTCGTATAAAGCCATCGAACCAGCCCAACCTGCAACAAGAGCAGTGTGCATTAAGTGTACAGATATCAGTCGGCCTGGATCGTTCAGAACAACTGTATGTACTCGGTACCAGGGTAGTCCCATTGACTACGCTCCTCCAAGGATGAGTGATTTACAATTAGTAACTTTTCAGCTTTTTGTTATTGCCATAGGTAGAGGCGCGATCGCATTGTTTTGGGTTAAACAACGATCGCACTTTCCGCACTCTGGTAACGCCAAACAAAATGAGAATTATTAAAAAAGTGTAACTATTGACAGAGCCGAATGCAAGAGTATAAACAGCGCGCTCGGACTTTAATGGCTACTATTCGGTCAGAAGTTGGCATTTTTTACTTGACAATGGGCGGCGGCAAAGCCTAGACACTCAATCACTTGGGGAGCGGTAACTAAACGCTTTTATACGACAGAGGACTTCCATTGGAGCGGGGTGGTCTGGTTTTACTTCAATGATTAAAACGGCGGCTTCTACTCTATAGAGTCATAAGGTTCTCTTTAGCTTTTTTAATTGCGAGTTTAGACGCTCAATATCTGGTTTGCGCCGCCAAGCTGGTTGATACCAAAATCCATTCCTTGCCTAGACTCTGCCGATTGTCCAGCCATCGGTGAGAACAAAATATTTCACTTTTGCCTGCTTAAACTAATAATTGGCTTTTGCTGTTTGCCGAATAGTTAGGTTTAACATTCCATGTTTCAAGAAGGATTTTTATTAATTTTGGTAAAATTTTGTCAGAACCATAGTCTACGAATCCAAGTTAAAAGGAACGAATGAGAGATTGAGCGCTCAGCAGGAGTCTGTCGCAACACAGTAGTTAATTGCGTCAGACAAGTGGTACAACAAATACCTGATGAAAAATTCTGAAATCCCTCAAATGGCTCAACAAAAACTTTGGCTGTGAACAATAGCAGGTATTTTAAAATAGATTATTGGCGATCGCATCAGTAAAACTTTACGTTGCTTGTGGTGGGTTGTTCGAGGGTGGTGCTGTTTTCTCTACATTACAGATAGCTATCCAATCTAACCTGTTAACTAGGTTATTTAAGAAAGATAAACAATGTCGATCGCACTTGCTAACTATCGGGCAAGTCAAACAAAACTGTAGTCATGTAATGTTCTGCCCAATCGCTACCAAAAGCTTTTTCTAAAACTCTCCGGGTTTTGTCGTTTTGCTGTTGTTTAGTACAGTAATAGTTTTGCGCTGCAATAATTTCGGCTCTTTTTTCACTGCTTTGAGGTGTTGATGCGATCGCATTAAGGCAATGTAACGCCAAAAATGCCTCTACTCTCTGCAAAAACATGGTTTCTTCTGCGGGAGAACTGGGGCGGACAAAAATACAAAACTCCGAAAAAATATCTCCCCACTCTGGCAACTCGCGGTTATGACTAAAATCGAGGCTAGGTAAGGCTTTAATTGGGGTGCTGTATTCCGGGGTAGTCAAGCGTTCGGCATTCAAAGGCGATAAATCGGCGATCGCGGCGCTAATTTGTCCCCTTCCTCCCACTAAATCGCAGCCAAACATTGGCAAGGCATATTCGGGGCGCGGAAACATTACGCAATGCAAAATATCTAGCATTGTGCCTACTTTGGCAAGTTCTAAATGCAGTTTGCGAAACTGAGGAGTCTGGTAGCAGAGGTTTTCAATTACCAGCTTTTCTCCTTCTAGCTTGCCTTCTACATAGCCTAATTCGGCGGGCATCGGGTAAGGTGACAAATCTAAATATTTGTGCCAACTACCGTCGATTACATTAGCTAATTGGCAAATTAAAGGATGTTGTTGCGATCGCAAAGAAGTTTTTGATGACATATTTGTTTTTTCCAATTGCGGCAATAAGTAAAGTTGTTCAACACTTATGGTCTTAAAGCTTTTAATATGTGTAACATAGAATACAGAAATTACAAGTTAGATATGTATGAAAACAACGATGTCAGTAAATTACTATCAGCCAAACTTTTGTATTTTACCTGTGGGCCAAATCGACTGGCTGAATAAAACTAGCTGTAACTTGACGCTTGCGCCCGATACTTGGGTACACTTGCTAAAATTGCCTAGCGAGTACAGTTATGACGAAGCACTATTGCTTTGCGATTTAGGCGAAGATAAGTGGGTGGCATGGATTCCCAATTATGGAGAAACAGTATTAGATGTCAGCGATTTTTATCCTACCTAAGCTTGCCAAAAGTCTGTTACTTCGTAATTTAGCTCTTTTAGCATTTGTCGCAGTAAGGGCATACTCAAGCCAATCACATTAGTATGGCAGCCCACAATTTTTTCGATAAATAAGCTGCCATAGCCTTCTAAAGCAAAAGCCCCGGCACATTTTAGCGGTTCGCCTGTAGCTACGTACTTCTCAATTAGGCGATCGCTAACTTGAGCAAAATAAACTTGCGTCATCTGCGGACGGCTTAATATTTGATTTTGCGCCAAGTCAATTAGAGCATGACCAGTATAGAGTTCGCCGACTTTGCCGCGCATTTTTTGCCACCGGGCGATTGCTTCTGCGTCATTAGCGGGTTTTCCATGAATCTCCCCGTCTACTAGCAACACCGAATCGCAACCCAAAATTAAAGCCGACTCAAATTGCCCTGCTACTCTTTCGGCTTTGCATTTAGCTAAAATTTCGACTAATTGACGCGGATCGCTTCGGTGAATTTGCGACTCATCAAAATTGCTAACTCTTACTACAGGGTCAATTCCAGCAACTTGCAGCAAGCGGCGACGGGCAGGAGAAGCAGAAGCGAGGACAAATTGGGGTAGAGGCATATTAATAAACTAAGAAGGAATCCACCACTGATTCAAACTGTTTTTGTACTTTTTTCCAACGTTTTTCGGGCGCAGAAGCATTGAAAGTATAGAGTTTGCCCCGACTCACCGCGACACTAGCTAAATTGTGGCGTTCTTGCTGGTTGGATTTGACCGCATACTCTAAAAGGTAGTATTTTTTGCCTTTTACTTCTCGCTGTGCAGCATTAACAAGTTCTGCCTCACGCCCAGAATCAGGAGGTGCGATCGGGCTTTTGCTTAATTTGTAGCCTACTTCGCTAGGGGTTCCAAGTTCTGCTAGGGTTTTACCATCTGCAACCGGACTTACTACCACCGATACATTTTCGCTAACTTCAATCAAATCGTGAAAGACAATGTCTGCACCATTAGACACTTTTACTGGCAGCCAACCATTAGGATACAAAAACTCATAACCACCAATCGCATCTACATAGCTTTTGAGTCCTGCCCCGGCGGTGGCACAGCTTGCTAAATTAAAAGTAACTGCTATTACTAGCAAAAAAGCGGCAATTTTTTTCAGCATTAGAAATATTATTTTAGATTTATACGCCAAGTAGCGTATTGTAATTGCTTCAATAGTATAAAGAACTGTGCGATCGCGCATTGCTAACCGAAAATGTTTATGTTATCAACTACCGAATTACGCTGGTTTTATCCTGGCAAGTTGCCTGAAGCAATTTCGGCTTGGTTCAATGCCCAATATTTAGGTAAAGCTTTAGAATCACCAGAGAAACGCGAAGATATTTACCTTTACGTGGCTTCAGATTGCGACTATATGGGTATAAAACTGCGTCAAGGACGATTAGAAATCAAATGGCGCAAAGCCGAACTAGGTATATTGAGAGTTATTGAAGGGGTAGAAGGTAAGTTAGAAACCTGGAATAAATGGACTTGTGAAGACTCGACAGCAAAGAATTTTCAACCCCAAAGTGTTATTGATAAATCTCATTGGGTTAGAGTCTCTAAAGTGCGACAACAGCGCAAGTATCAAGTTTTGAGTAAAAACTTAGTCCAAGATGTGCCGCTTAATACTATCTTTGACAATGGCTGTGATGTAGAACTAACTCAGCTTAATATTAGTGGCAATGACTGGTGGAGTATTGCTTTAGAGGCTTTTGGAGAATCGACAGATAATTTGCCCGTGGTAGCTAATCGGGTTTTTCAACGCTACAATGCTTTGGCTTTAGCTGCTAAAAATTCTTTTGCCTATCCAAGTTGGTTAACTACTGCTATTTAAGTGGGCAGCAAACAGCAAACAGATTCTAAAATGAGAGTGTTAATTACAATAGACAAACCTAATGGATACCCAAACCCTGATTGAAAGAGTTGCCTTAGTTAAAAGTAAGCGTGAAGAATTGCTAATATTGCTAGAACAACCAAACTTGGGTAGCTTGCGAATAGATGTCAACCAAGCCTTAGAAGAAATGGACGATCTGCTTGACGAGTTTAAGCGTACTTTTCCTACCGAAATTAATTAAGCTAAATTATGGCGTTGCGGAAAGTGTGATGATTTTCAAGGGTTGGTTTACGAAAAAGACAGAATTTCTGGTTTCACCTTCTTTAACCAATTACCAATTACCCGTTACCAATTGGGCAACGCCTAAATTATTAACCAATTGAGATTCACGCTGGTAGTTAATGCACCTAACTTCTCAGCGTGGTTTTTAAGATTGACCATTTTTTTAATGGTTTAAAACTTTATCACCCAATTCTCGAACTAACTTAATTAGTTCTAAAGTTGGAGTGTCTTTTTTACAAAAAGCGTCTAAACAATTGATATTGCTTGACTCTAAAAACTTTGGATTTTCCAAAGAAGAATAAGCAATAATTTGAGTAGATGGGTCTAGGTTTTTTATTTGAGTAGAAGCACTCCATCCATCCATCACGGGCATTTGCAAATCGAGAACAATGACATTAGGGTGGTAGCGTTCTACCATTTCTAGAGCTTCCTGTCCGTTACTAGCAACACCTACTAATTCGATATTTTCTTGCCCGCTAAGTGCAAGCTTCAGGCTAAAACGAGTAAGTTCGTGATCGTCAACGACAAGAACGCGTAAGGTATGGGGGCGACAAGACAACATTAACATCCAGATAGGTCAAAAATAATTAAATTTTTCTTTTTTTATAGTCTAAATTATCATTGGTTCGATCGTATCTATCCTCTGGTTGAACAATCTTTAAACAGCTAAAGAAAGTTGGACTTTAAGTTACGTAAGTTATAAAAACTTAATCAAAATTAGTACCGGGCAATTATTCAAGAGCGATCGCGATTGTTAAAATAACGTCAGTTCGGGATAAGAAAAGGAGGAGGCAAGTAAGCTGAAATGAAGTTAACGTATTCAGCGCCTCCATCTATGTCTAGTTTAGAAGCTTTATTTTGTGAGATTGATGATTTTTGCACTT